>DAIEHR010000080.1 GCA_027353465.1 Acetobacteraceae bacterium
GGGCCAGCCGGGACGACCTTTATTCCTGGCCTGTTGGTCAGGTCGTCGGCTTGATGCGCGACGAAACCAGCGTGCGGGAAGTGATGCTGCGCCTGCAGACCGAATATCTCGAAACCATCGATCGCATGGCGCGGACATTGGCTTCGGCTGAGCAACGGCTCACCGCAAGGGCGACATGATCGGCCGGCGCGGGCGGATAGCCCGGGCGAGCGCACGCCCGCGACCCCCACCCCCGCGCCCTCGGAACTACGCCCCGTGCAGGAGGATTGAGTGAGTATCACCCCGAAAGCATCCCCAGCCCCCGCCCGTCCGGCGGCGACCATCCTCCTGCTCCGGAATCGCCTGGCGGGCATTGAGGTCTTCATGGTGGTACGCCACCACGAGATCGATTTTGCCTCCGGGGCATTGGTCTTTCCGGGTGGTCGCGTTGAACCCGAGGATTACACGATCGGCGCGGCGCAAGCTGGTGGCGCAACGCCGGAGGACGCTGGGCTGCGGGTGGCGGCGGTGCGGGAGACGTACGAGGAATGCGGCGTACTGCTGGCCCGCCGGCGCGGCGCTGCAAACCTTATCGACGCGGCGCAACTCCTCGCGCTGGAGCCGCGCCGTGCCGCGCTATGCCGCGGTGAGACGAGTTTCGCTGAATTGCTGGCGGCCGAGGATTTGTATCCCGCTCTCGATCAACTGGTGTATTTCGCGCACTGGATCACCCCAGCCACGCAGCCAAAGCGTTTCGACACGCATTTCTTTCTGGCGGCGGCACCCGAGGACCATCTCGCTGTCCACGATGGGGCCGAGGCCGTCGATTCCGCCTGGATACGGCCGAACGATGCAATCGCCGATGCGGAGGCCAGCCGGCGAAAAGTGATTTTCCCCACGCGGATGAATCTCGCTAAGCTCGCGCGCTCGGCGACGGTGGAAGAGTCTCTGGCCGCCGCCCGTAGCCAAGCGGTCGTCACCGTTCAGCCGGAATTCGTGCGCGCGGTCGAAGGGGGGCGGGAACTGCGGTTGCCGCTGTCCGCCGGATACGGCGGCGAACTGTTTATTGCGCGGGAACCTAAAGCCTAGCGGACAAGCGGCCAAGAAGCTTGACATCAGCCGGTATTCTGGTAACGATATCTACCAAACATTAGTTATGAGGCCTAGTCATTTCCGGGAAAATCGATCCTGTAAAAGGCGGTCGCCGCGTCAAACGGAGCAAAACGTCCGACGTCGCGAGGCCGGCGGGCGGGCGCCAGCAACCCAGCCGTTCGGACGAGTCACGCGCCTATATTTTGACCGCCGCCGCTCGTCTCTTCCGTAGCCAAGGCTACGCAGCGACGACGCTGCGCCAAATCGCCGCCGCAGCGGGCATCCAGGCGGGGAGCATATATTATCACTTCGCGTCGAAGGATGAAATCCTTCTCCATGTGCTCGACGCCGGCATCAACCGGGTCTTTGAGGCAGTGCGCTCCCGCGTCGGGAGCCTGCCTCCAGGCGCCTCCCATCGCGACCGTATCCAGGCGGCCATCGCCGGACATCTGTTCGGACTTCTTCGGCATGGCGATTTCACTTCGGCGAGTATTCGTGTTTATGGTCAGATACCGGACGCGTTGAAACGCCGGCATCGCGCGGTGCGAAAAGAATACTCTCAGTATTGGGACGAAATGATCGCGGCGGCGCATGCCGCGGGCGAAATCCGGCATGACGTCTCGCCCAAGATCATGCGACTTTATCTGGTGGGATCACTCAACTGGACCGTCGAATGGTTTAATCCGCGCCGGGGACGCGCAGACGATTTGGTCGAGAACATTTGCCGTGTTGTCTTCGGGGGAATTGAGGCGCCGCACATCCTAGCCTGCGGTAAGCCGCCAGGGCTGACTGATATCCACGCGGTAACAAGTGTGATCGGAGGCTAGCTGATGCTTACTTTCGCTCAGGAAGGTATGACCGCTGTCCCAGCACCTTCCGAAAATCCGGGGTCCGTTTCTCCTTCAGCGCGGTAACTCCCTCCTTCGATTCGTCCGACGCGTAATATAAACTGAGGGCCTGCATGCCCAGGCTGCCGATGCCACGGATATTTTCGCTGTCGGCGTTGAAGGAACGCTTGGCGATCGCGATGGCTGTCGGGCTGCGCAGCACCAATTCGTCGCACCAGGCCCGCACCTCCGCATCGAGCTGGTCATTAGGCACGACCTTGTTGCACAGGCCCATCTCCATCGCCTCCCGGGCAGGATAACGGCGGCACATATACCAAATTTCACGCGCTTTCTTTTCGCCGACCACGCGGGCGAGATAGGCCGTGCCGAACCCGGGATCGACGGAGCCCATTTTCGGGCCGACCTGCCCGAAAATGGCGTTCTCCGCCGCGATGGTAAGGTCGCAGATCGTCGCCAGCACATTCCCGCCGCCGATCGCATAGCCGCGCACCTTGGCGATCACCGGCTTGGGTACGTCGCGGATGGCGCTGTGCAGTTCCTCGACCGGCATGCCGACGGTGCCGCGGTTCTGGCCATCGCCGTACTGCCCGTCGTGATCCGACTGGTCGCCGCCGGTGCAGAAGGCGCGGTCGCCGGCGCCGGTCAGGACGATGACGCCGACATCCTTGTCCCATCCCGCCTTGAGGAAAGCATCGACCAGTTCCGAAGCCGTGCGCGGCCGAAACGCATTCAACTTCTCCGGCCGGTTGATAGTGATCGTCGCGGCACCGCGTTCGACCGAATAAAGGATGTCGGTGTATTCCATCGTGCTCATTTCCTCGCGCCGCGCAGTTGCCTTACCTGTCGAATGATAGTTAGATTGCGCGCCTTGCGCAATCCCGCTTACTGTCGCCCAGCCATGCGCGTCCCGATCCGGTTTCGCGTTGAAAAGCGATTTTCGATCACCTAGGTTCCGAAGAATGTTGCAACGACCTTCCAACGATTTGCTCACCTATCCCCATCCGGTCCCGCCCGAGGCAGGCATGCCGATAGAGGTCGTTCCTGGCATACAATGGCTTCGCATTCCGCTGCCGTTCCAACTCGATCATGTCAATCTATACCTTCTGGAAGACCACGGCGGCTGGACCCTTGTCGATACCGGCTTTGGAAATTCAAGCACGCAAGCGTTATGGGAAGAACTGCTGGCGGGGCCGCTGCGGGGACGGGTACTGACCCGGATGATCGCCACCCACCACCATCCCGATCACGTCGGCATGGCCGGCTGGCTGTCGCAAAGGTTCAACATTCCGGTGACCATGACCGCGGTCGAATTCAATGCGGCTGGCGCGCTGCAAGCTGACCCCACCGCGTTCGACACGCCCGAGCACCGGCATTTCTACCTGTCGCACGGACTCGACGAACCCATGGCCGCGCTCATCTCCGGGCGCGGCCACATGTACCTAAGCGCCACGACCGGACTGTCGGAACAGGGCGACCTGGTTGCCGACGGCGACTGGCTTCGTATCGGCGGCCGGTCCTTTCAGGTGGTGACCGGCGGCGGCCACTCGCCAGACCAGATCATGCTGGCCGCCCCAGCCGAGGGCATCTTCCTGGCCGCGGATCAGGTGCTGGCCCGCATTTCCCCAAACGTCAGCGTCAGCGCCGACAAGCCGGATATCGACGTGCTGGGCGACTATGTCGCTTCGCTCGGTCGGCTGCGATCGATCGTTCCCGACGATCTTCTCGTGCTGCCGGGACATGAACGCCCGTTTTTCGGGCTGCACGTCAGAATTGATCAGCTGCGCCGTCATCACGCGGTTCGCTGCGACAGGATCGCGGCAGTCTGTACTACCGCACCGCGCAGCGCGGCCGAACTGGTCCCCCTGCTGTTCAACCGGCCGCTCGATCCACACCAAACCGGCTTTGCCTTTGGCGAAGTTCTCGCTCACATCAACTACATGGTCAATCGCGGCGAATTGCGCCGCGAGATCGAGGCGGACGCGATTCATAGAGTGCGAGCGGTCTGACGCCCCCGGGCGCGTCAGACCCGGGTGTGCATCACCCGCCCGTTTAACGGCCGCCCGATGATCGCCTCCGCGTAGCGCGCGGCCTCCACCAGCGCCGCTAGGTCGATGCCTGTCTCTACGCCCAGTTCCCGGCAGAGATAGGCCATGTCCTCGGTGCAGATATTGCCGGCGGCGGCGGCGTTGGCATGGCCGGCGAAGGGGCATCCGCCGAGGCCGGCAACCGAGCTGTCGAACAAATCGATCCCCATTTGCAGCGCCGCATACACGTTCGCGGACCCAAGCCCCCGCGTATCGTGCAGATGCAGTCCGATCCGCGCTTCGGGCGCCAGGTTCCGGACCGCGCCGATTCTGCGCTTGACCTCCTCGGGATTGCCACGCCCCACCGTGTCGGCCAGCACCAGGGCAGGCAGCGGCAAGCCGCGGTCGCGGAACAGCGTGATCACCCAGCGAAACAGGTCGGTGACCGCAGACAGCGGCACGTCGCCCTGCAGGTTGCAACCGAACGCCGTCATGACATAGACCTTGGCAACGGTCAGTCCATACCGGCTGTAGCGATCCAGCCAAGCGGCCTGCTGGTCGCGCATCTCGATCATCGAACGGTTGTTGTTCGCCCGGCTGAACGCGTCGCTGGCATACAGCATCAGGTTTGGCTCAAGATCCAGTCCGGGCACGCCGCGCGCCTTCTCGAACCCTTTCTCGTTCAGCCACAGCGCGGTGTAGCGGACGCCCGCGCGGCGCGGAACGATCTCGAACAGCGATTCGGTATCGGCCATGGGAGGCACCGTTTTGGGGCTGACGAAAGAGCCGACCTGGATGCGCCGCAAGCCGGACGCCGCGAGCATGTCGATCAGTCTCGCGCGCTGCTCAATCGGGTAGGATCGAGGCTCGATCTGGAAGCCCTCCCGAGGGCCTTCCTCATGGAACTCGACATGCTTTGGAAAGTCAGTCATCGCTCTGCTCCTCTCCGACCTGTCCAGCGGCCACCCGGCCGTATCGGTTGACGGTCACATCCACCGACACGGCCGGGAAGGTTCGCCGGCACGCTGCCGCCACGCGGGTCGCTTGGCGTGCCCACGACCCCCGCCCCGCGCGCCGTCTTCCCTGGGCCGTCGGACCGTCGGCGTTTCACGACGCCTTGCGCGCGATCAGCCGGCCCTCGGCAACATCCTCGGGATATATCACCACGTTTTTGTTCCCCTGGCGCTGCACCACCAGCAAATCCTGAAACGCCTGATGCATCGTTCCGCTCGGTGTCGCGGTGAAATGGGCCCGTCCCAGCGGCGTTTCGATATCGATGCGGCCGAGTGCGTCCACCACCTTTTCCGGGTCGTCCCCGACCTCGTCGAGCGCCAGCAGGAGGAGCGCCATCGCGCAATACGCGCCCGCATCCAGATAATCCGCATCCATCTTGTAACGGTCTTGATATTTCCTTGCCCACTCGGTCGCGCTTGGGAATATATCCGGGCGGCGTTTACTGGCCGGTCGCTTGATGCCCGCGGCGTAGCCGGTGACGCCGATCCAACCCTGCTGCGCGGTGCCGACGGCTTTTTGCCATGCATCGAACAGGGCGTCGATGCCGTCGGTCAGATACGGCGCGGGCACGCCGGAAATACTGATCTGCTTCGCGAGATTGGCGAGATCGGTGGTCTGC
This sequence comes from Acetobacteraceae bacterium, assembly GCA_027353465.1. Classification (GTDB taxonomy): domain Bacteria; phylum Pseudomonadota; class Alphaproteobacteria; order Acetobacterales; family Acetobacteraceae; genus Rhodopila. Next base: position 5,577 of record DAIEHR010000080.1, read on the forward strand.
ACAAGGTTCACGACGACCTCGGGCTTACCGGCTCGAATACGCGCCAGCAGCGGGGAAAAATCATTCGCGCCTGATCGCAGCAGCAGTTCGTCGATGATCTTGAACCCGGCGTCGGAGAAATACTTGCGTGCGAACGCGAGACTGCCACGACCGTACGCATCGTCGGCGTATATGATCGTCGCCTTCTGGCCGGCACCCAGATAATGCCGCAACGCCGCCGACATCGACGACTGGTAGTGGTACGCATAGGGAAACGTATGAAAGAAATGCGGTTCGGCGCCGACTTGCTCCTCGGTCAGCGTGCCGGTCGATCCATGTACGATCCAGACCGGCTTCCCTTCGCGCCAGGGCGGGATCGATGCCGCGACCATGGCGCTGGATATCGGCCCGAACGTATAACGAACCTTGTCCTGACCAACGAATTCGTTGACTGCCGAAACGGTCGCCTGGGCGTCGGATTGCACATCCTTGATCAGCAGTTCGACCTTGCGTCCATGAACCTCGCCATGGAATGCATCCAGGGCCATTTCCGCGCCGCGCTTGCCGGCACTGCCGAAAGCGACGAACCGGCCGCTAAGTTCCAGTGGCACGCCGATGCGAATGGGCTCTTCCGCCTTTGCCGAACGAAAGCTTCCGGCGGATAACGCCGCCATCCCGCCAACGACCACTCTTCGCGAAACCATTATTCCTCTCCTCCGCCATGCGAATTATTTGTTATTCTATCGTTTTAACCGTCCGCGCGTTCAGGGCCGGCCGCGCCGTCCGGCAATGCCGGCGCCGCGCAGCCAGGCGATATCGTCCGCCGTGTAGCCTGCCTCGGCCAAAATTTCGTCGGTGTGCTCGCCATGAAGTGGCGGCGGCCGCCGCACCGCGCGCGGCAAGCCGTCGATCGCCACCGGATAGGCGATCGCCCGCATCGCCCCCCCCAGGTGCTGGTAGTGCATGATCATGCCGCTCTGCTCCAACTGCGGTTCGCTCAGCAGCCGGTCGATCGTGTTAACCGGCGCCGCCGGTATCCCGGCCGCTTCGAATAACGCCAGCCAATGCGCCAGCGGATGACGGACAACGGCCTGTTGCACCAGCGCGACGGTTTCGGCGAAATGCCGCACCCGGTCGGCGTTGGTGCGAAACCGCGGATCGTCGCGCATGCCCGGCATGCCCAGCGCATCGCACAGCGCGCCCCAAAGCCGGTCGCTGCCAACCGCGATCAGGATATAGCCGTCAGCCACCCGAAATGCCTGATACGGACACAGCGAGCCGTGTGCAGATCCCATCCGGCGCGGCAGTTCGCCCGTCTCCCACCAGCTTTGCGCGTGCCAGGCCAGGAACGCGGTCGCGGTATCGAGAAGCGAGGCTTCGACATACGCCCCTTCGCCGGTCCGGTCGCGCCGGCGAATGGCCGCCAGGATGCCGGTCGCGGCGTGGATGCCGGTGGTTTGATCAAGCGGCGAGAAGGCGATCCGCAGCGGCGGCCCGTCCGCCTCCCCCGTCACCGACATGATGCCGGTGAATGCCTGCAGGATCAGTTCGTACGCCGGCCGTTTCGCCAACGGCCCGGTCCGCCCGAACCCCGAGATGCTGCAATAGATCAGCCGCGGGTCCTCCGCCCGCAGCAGGCCGGGCGGGATTCCCAGGCGATCGGTCACGCCGGTGGCGTAGCTTTCCACCAGCACATCGGCGCGACGCGCCAGCGCCCGGACGGCGGCCTGACCCTCGGGCGTCTTGAGATCCAGGGCGATGCTGCGCTTGTTGCGGTTGACTGCCACGAACATCGCCCCATCGTCGCCGACGAAGGGCGGCATGTTGCGCATGTCGTCGCCGATGCCGGTGTCTTCGACCTTGATGACCTCGGCTCCTAGATCGGCTAGGTACTGCGTGCAAATCGGCCCCGCCATCATTTTGGTAAGGTCGAGCACCACGATGTCGTCGAGCGGCATCATAGACGCGGAAACACCAGGGTTCGCGGCCATCTCGCTACTTTCCCTTGGGATGGAGATCGGGCCGCCGTCGCTTTCGCGGGACAGGTACCGCCGCCTGCGGCATACCAAGCGCGCGGGAAATCAATGTCGCCGCGTTACGTATCTGAGTCTTGAGCCGACAGGTCGCAACGGTCGAGCGGCTGACAGGCGCGGCCATCGCCACCGCCGCGACGACGCGCCCCGCTTCGTCGATCAACGGCGCGGCGAAGCCGGAGACTTCGGTGGATACCTCGCCCTGCGTGACCGCCACGCCCTCTTCGCGGATCCGTGCGAGCAGCGGGCGCAGCGCCGCGGCTTGCGTGACCGTCAACGGCGTCAGCGGCACGAGGTCGGTGTCCCACAGATAGGCTTCGATCTCCTCCTCGGGCAAACTCGCCAACAGGACCCTTCCGGCGGCGGAGCAATACAGCGGCCGCGAGGTGCCCAGCGGCACGGTGTAGCGGATCGAATTGGCGCTCTCGACTTTCTCCACATAGATCGCGCGGTGTGTTTCCCGGTCCAGCAGCGCGATCAGCACCGTTTCTCCCGCCTGCCGGGCCAGGTCCTCCATGAAGGGGCGCGCTATCCGCGTCAGGGATATCGCGGGCGTCAGTGCCAGCCCCAGCCGGTGGGCTTCCGGGCCCAGCAGGTATTTTCCGCCTCCTTGCAAGACGTACCCGCCGCCGGCCAGTGCCCGGAGCAACGCCAGCAGGCTGCTTTTGGGTGCGTCGGCGTGCTCGCTCAACCGAGCCAGGCTGATTCCTTCGGGGAAGGAGGCGATGTGGCTCAGCAGCCGCAATGTTCGCAGTGCCGCCCGAGGCCCGCTGTCCAGCGCCGTCGCGTCTTTCAGAGTGGAGGAGGCCATCGGCGCTAGCCCTGTTCGACGCTGCCGGGCGGCCCCGAACCGGCGGGCACCTGCTTGCCCACGGCCACGACGCGCCTTTCAACCCAGTCATCGATCTGCTCCGAAGTGAAGCCGGCTTCCAGCAACACGTCCTGGGTATGCTCGCCCAGCATCGGCGGCGGCATCCGCACGCGCCGGTCCTGGCCGTCCGTACGCAGCGGGATGCTGATGCTGTTCAGCGCTCCATAGCGCGGGTGCTGGTAGGGCTGAACGATGCCGCGGTCAGCGACGTGCGGAAAAGCCAGTACTGTCTCTACTGGATTGATCGGCGCGTTGGGCACTCCAGCCGCGGTCAAGATGGCGACCCATTCCGCCACCGTCTTCCGCCGCAGCCGATCGCCGACCAGTGCCACCGTCGCTTCGAAATTGCGAACCCGGTCAGCGTTGGTGCGATAGCGCGGATCGTCGGCGTGGGCGTCGAGGCCCGCCGCCGCGCACAGCCGTTGCCAAAGCCTGTCGCTGCCCACACCCAGCATGATGTAATCGTCGGCCGCCTGGAACGCCTGATACGGACACAGCGATTCGTGACCCGATCCGGCCTTGCGCGGTGGCTCGCCGGTCAACCACCAAGTCTGTGCGCTATAGGCGAGAAACGCCATGGCGGTGTCGAACAACGAGACTTCCAGGAAGCGCCCCTCGCCGGTGCGATCGCGCTCGCGAAGCGCGGCGAGAATGCCGATCACGGCCCACAGGCCGGTGGTCTGATCCAGCGGCGAGAACGGGCTGCGCACCGGCATGCCGCCCTTTTCTCCGGTGATGCCCATGATCCCGCTCGCCGCCTGCAGCATCATGTCATAACCCGGCAGGTCCGAAAGCGGCCCGGTGCGGCCGTAGCCCGATATGCTGACATAGATGATTCCCGGACGCCGTGCCCGAACCTGCTCGTAGCCGAAGCCCAGCCGGTCAATGGTTCCTTCTCGATAGCTTTCAAGGAAGATATCGGCGGTATCGAGCAGCCGGCCAACGATCTCGCGGCCCTCGGGGGTTTTCAGATCGACCGCCACGCTGCGCTTGTTGCGGTTGACGCTGAGAAAAATAGCCCCATCCCGCCCGTCGCCGGCGAACGGCGGCCACCCCCTCGTATCGTCGCCAGTCCCGGTTGGCTCCACCTTGATCACGTCCGCGCCGAGGTCGGCCAGGCACTGGCTACAGGTCGGTCCCGCCAGCACTTTGCCCAGGTCCAGCACGCGCACGCCTCGCAGCGGCAGGAAGCCCTCCGCCTTGGCACTCATGGCCCGGCTCCCTCGGCGGCACGGCTGGCCCGGATCGCCTCGACCGTCTCGGGATTGACCAAGGAGGAGAGGTCTCCCGGATCGCGATCCAGACAGGCAGCCCGAACAACCCGCCGCATGATCTTCATGTTCCTGGTTTTCGGCAGGTCGTCCACCGCCATGACAAGCTTCGGGCGGTACGGCACGCCAAGGCCAGCGACCACGGCGGCGGCCAGTTCCTCACGCAGCGCCAAGGTCCAGGTAAGGCCGGGCATCGGCACGACGATGCAGCCGACCGCCTCGCCCTTGGTCTCGTCGGGCAGGCCGATCACCGCGCATTCGGCCACCTTGCCGGTCGCCATCAGCAGGGTCTCGATCTCCGACGGGCCGGTGCGCTTACCGGCAATCTTCAGCGTGTCGTCGCTGCGTCCCAGGATGAACCAGTAGCCGTCTGCTTCCCGCCTCGCCCAGTCGCCATGCCGCCACAGGCCGGGAATGTCGCGCCAGTAACTGCCCAGGTAGCGCTCCCGATCATGCCAAAGGCCGCGCGTCAGGCCCGGCGACGGACCGCGGATCACCAGTTCGCCGACCGTGCCGTCCGGTATCGGATGGCCCGCCCCATCCGTGACATCGGCCTGCATACCGGGAATGGCTCGGCTGAAGGCGCAAGGGCGAAGGGGCAGCACCACCGGGCAGCCCAGGATCCCGCCGCCCACTTCGGTGCCGCCGGAATAGTTCAGTATCGGCACCCGGCGCGCGCACACCTTATCGAAGGTCCAGTGCCAAGCGTCCGGCGTCCACACCTCTCCGGTCGAGGCGACCACGCGCAGTGACCCGAGATCGTGGCGTTCGATCCCGCCGCCGCCGTCTTTCATGAAGCCACGAACGGTCGTGGGCGCCAGCCCCAGGAACGAGACACGGTGGTCGGCAACCAGCCGCCACATGCGGCCCGCGTCGGGATAGTCGGGCGCGCCTTCCGCCAGCAGCAGCGATGCGCCCATCAGCGGCACACCGACCGCGCAAAGCGGGCCGACCAGCCAGCCCATGTCGCTCAGCCATAGCAGCCGGTCGGTCGGCCGCAGATCCATGACCAGACCGAGATCGGCCACCAGCTTCGCCGCGAAGCCGCAATGCGTATGGACCGTGCCTTTCGGGCGGCCGGTGGTGCCGGAGGTGTACATCAGCATCATCGGCGCGTCCGCCGGCATCTGTTCGGTCGGCGCATCCTCCCGCCGGCCGGCGGTGAGTTCGTGGTACCAGTGATCGCGCGGGGTGGACCACGGCACCTGGGAGCCCAGGCGGCGGACCACGACCACATTGCGAATCGCCGGCAGTTCGGCGACAGCCTCGTCCAGCACCGACTTCATCTCGACGGTCCGGCCGCGCCGCAACGTCGCATCGGCGGTGATCACCGCCACTGCGCCGGCATCGCGCAGCCGACCGGCCAGGGCCGCAGCGCCGAAGCCCGAGAACAGTGGCAGGATGACGCCGCCGATCTTGGCCACAGCCAGCACCGCCGACACCGCCTCGGGCAGCGCGGGCATGTAAAGGCCGACGACGTCGCCCGGCCTATGGCCAAGGGCTCGCAAACCATCCGCCAGACGGCTTACGTCCGCGGCGAGTTCGGCGTAGCTCCATTGCCGGATCGCGCCGTCCTCGCCTTCCCAGACGACTGCGTTGCGTTCCCATCGCTCGGTGTCCCGATACCGGTCGAGGCAGTTCAGCGCGACGTTCGTCAGCCCGCCGTCGCACCAGCGCGCGAAGGGCGCCCCTGCGGACTCGTCCAACAGCGTGTCGTATGGACGATGGAACGCCAGCCGGCCGAGAACGGCGCCCCAAAACCATTCGGGGTCGGAATCGGCCCGCCGAAGCAGGGCATCATAGTCCGTCACCCCTTGTTCGCGCATGAACAACGCGACGTTGCTTCCGGTCAGCAGTTCGCGCGAGGGATGCCAGACCGGCCGCGCACCTTTCTCCTGGGCTGCCGGCAGAGGCTCTGTCATTCGACGGCTTCCTTGGGCGTGCAAAGCATCAAGGCCAGCCGCCGTACCCTCGCAACAAGTTCTTCCTTTTGGTTGTAGCCACGGGTCTCGAACTCCACGATCCCGGTGCCGGGACGGGATTTCGATTCACGGCAGCTGATCACTTCCGTTTCGGCGCGCAGCGTGTCGCCGATGCGGACCGGCGCGGGAAACGTCACTTCACCGAAACCGAGATTACCGAGCGTCGTGCCCAGCGTCAGTTCGCCGACGCCGACGCCGACGATGAGGCCCAGTGTGTAGATGCTGTTGACGATACGCGAACCAAACATCGTGTCCCGGGAGAATTCGTCATCGAGGTGCAATGGCTGCGGATTATGCGTCAGGGCGCAAAACAGCGTATTGTCGGCATCGGTCACCGTGCGAGTGATCGCGTGGCGGAAAATATCGCCGGGATGTAACTCTTCCAAATACTTTCCGCGCGGCGGCTGGTGGATCATCGGTTTTCTCCTGTCGATCGAAATTACTTGGCGCCGCCATGCGCCAGCGCGATGATTTCCCGGGCGGTCCGCACATGCGCCAGGTCGATGTGCTCGCCTTCGTAGATGATCGCGCCGCGGCTGGCCTTGGTCGCCTCCTCATAGGCATGCACCATGCCCTCATAATAGGCGATCTCCTGCGATGAGGGGCTATAGGTTTCGTTGACGACCGGGACGTTGCTGGGGTGCAGCACGAACTCGCCGACGAAACCCAGCTCGCGATGCTTCAGCGCCGACTGGCGGAGCCCGTCCAGGTCGCGGATATCCTGCCATAATCCGCCCAGCGGCAGCTTGCCTGCAGCGCGCGCGGCAATCACCGCGGCCGATTTCAGGTGCAGCGTTTCCATCCCCTCGGGCGTCCACTGGTAGCCGACCGAGCGCTGCACATCGCCATTGCGGGCGCTGACCCCGGCGATCATGCCGACCCGGGCGTGCCGGGCGATTTCGTAGGCGAATTGGATGGACCGCGCGGTTTCCAGCGTCGCCACCAACATCGTGCCGCCCTGGGGACGGCCGTTTCGCAATTCGGCTTCCGACAGCATGGCCGAGATGGTCTCGATATCCTCCGGCCCCTCTGGCTTGGGCAGTACGATGCCCTCAAGCCCCTCGGTCACCACCGCCAGGATATCTTCAAAACTATATAGGAATGGACTGCGATTGATGCGCACATGCACCCGCTGGCCGGCACGGGCTAGGCCGGCGATTCGACGGTGAGCGATGTCGCGGGCCTGCGCCTTGCCGTCCTCGGGCACGCTGTCTTCCAGATCCAGGATGATCGCATCGGCGCCATAGCCGGGCACCTTATCGATCCAGGATTCCCGGATCGAGGGGACGAAAAGAAACGAGCGGATCGGCTTCATGGGTAGGATCCTGTTCGCGCGGCGATGGGCCTCAATAAGATTTGGGCAGGCCCAGCACTTTTTCCGCGATGTTGGAGAGGATAAGTTGCGGGGTGACCGGGGCGATGCGGACCAACAGCGCCTCGCGCAGTAGCCGTTCCACATGAAATTCCTTGGCGTAGCCGTAGCCGCCATGGGTAAGCTGCGCGGTCTGGCAGGTATCGACGGCGGCCTGCGCAGCCAGCAGCTTGGCCGCGTTCGCCTCCGGCCCGCAGGGCTGCCCGCTGTCGTAGAGGGCGCCGGCGCGGTACACCATCAGGCGCGCCGCCTCGAGTTGCGCCCAACATAGCGCCAGAGGGTGCTGGACGCCCTGATTTTGGCCGATGGGCCGGCCGAATACCACGCGATCGCGCGCATAGCGCGCGGCGCGGAATAGCGCCGACCGGCCGATGCCCACCGCCTCGGCACCCACCAGCACGCGCTCGGGGTTCATGCCGTGCAGGATGTAGTGGAAGCCGTTGTCTTCCTCGCCGATCCGGTCCTCCTCCGGGACTTCCAGACCATCTATGAACAGCTCGTTCGAGTCGACCGCCTTGCGGCCCATCTTTTCAATCTCTCGGACTTCGATCCGGCTGCGGTCGAGCTTCGTATAGAACAGGCTGAGACCGCCAGTCGCCTTGCGCACCTGATCGATCGGGGTGGTGCGCGCCAGGATTAGCATGTTGTCGGCCACCTGGGCGGTGGATATCCATATCTTCCGTCCGGAGATGATATAGCGCTTGCCGTCCCGCACCGCCTTGGTGGTCAGTTTGGTGGTATTAAGACCAGCGTCGGGTTCCGTAACGGCGAAGCAGGCCTTGACCTCGCCCCTGATCAGCGGCGGCAGCATGCGCTGCTTCTGCTCCGGCGTGCCAAACACCACGACCGGGTGCAAACCAAAGATATTCATGTGAACCGACGACGCGGCCGACATGCCGCCGCCTGTTTCGGCGATGGTCTGCATCAGCAGCGCGGCCTCGGTGATGCCAAGGCCAGCGCCGCCGTATTCCTCGGGCATCGCGATGCCAAGCCAGCCGCCATCGGCCACGGCGCGGTAGAAATCCTCGGGAAAGCCGCCCTCCCGGTCGCGGGTCAGCCAGTAACGATCATCGAACCGGGCGCAGAGCGCGTTCACCGCGTCCACGATTTCCCGGCGAGCCGGCGTCATATCGAAATCCATGGCCTTCCTCCCGCGCTATATCTTCCAGGCCGTTCGGCGACAGTTACCCGGAGTATTCGAAAATCAGAACACCATGCCTAAATTCGAACGTCAAGCCGGCGGATCAGCCACTCCGCCTGATGCCGCGCGCATAGCGATGACGCCGCGCGCCGCCAGATCGTTCAGCGTGGGGTCGTCGAGGCCGAGCACCCCACCCAGCACCGATCGCGTGTGCTCGCCCAACAGAGGTGGATTGGTCGGCGTCACTGGAGGCGTGCCGCGCAGCCGCAGCGGCGAGGCCACCACTGCCACTTCGCCGGCCGTGGGATGCGGAATATGCTGAACCATACCGCGCGCCAGCACTTCAGGCGCGCCCAGCGCCTCGGGTAGTCCGCGCACCGTGCCGGCCGGAACGTCGGCCTTCACCAAGGCCGCCACCCAGGCTTCGGCAGGCCGCGTGGCGAAGATCTCCGACAGGATCGGCACCAGCGTGGCGCGGTTGCGCTGGCGGTCCTGATTGCGGCGGAAGCGCTCGTCATCGGCCAGTTCTGGCCGGCCGATCACGTCGCGGCACAGGAGGGCGAACTGGCGGTCGTTGCCACAGCCCAGCACGAACCCAGTATCGCTGCCGTGGAATATACCGTACGGCACCACGGTGGGATGCTGGTTGCCCAACCGGCGCGGCACATGGCCGCCGTTCAACCAACCGCTTCCCAGATTCACCAGCATGGCCAAGCCGCTGTCCAGCAGCGCGATATCGATGAACTGGCCCTTGCCGTCGCGCTCCCGCGCGAACAGCGCCGCCAGGATGGCCTGTGTCGCGTTCATGCCGGTGGCGATGTCGGTGATCGCCACGCCATGCTTCAGCGGATCCCCCTCCGGCGTGCCGGTAATCGACATGAGCCCGCTTTCGGCCTGAATGACCGCATCGTATCCCGGATCGGCCGCGCGCGGGCTGTCTCGCCCATAGCCGGACACCGAGCAGTAGATCAGGCGGGGATTGAGGGCGTGCAACGCTTCCCAGCCCAGGCCGATCCGCTCCAGCGTGCCCAGGCGCATGTTCTCAATCAGGACATCCGCCCGCTGTGCCAGGCCGCGCAGTATCGCAATGCCATCGGGGGCCTTCATGTCCAGCGCGATGCTGCGTTTGTTGCGGTTCGTGCAAAGGTAATAGGTCGATTCGCCGCCGATTTCCGGCGGACGCCAGGTGCGGGTGTCGTCGCCGGTAACGGGGTGTTCGATCTTCCATATCTCGGCACCGAGGTCGCCGAGCGTCATCGCCGCCCACGGGCCCGCCAGAACGCGGGTGAGGTCGAGAACCTTGATGCCGGCCAACGGTGGCATGTCTTGAAATCCTGTGGTGGCAGAGACAGAGGGCCGCGCCCGCCCGGTCGCGCGGGTCGCGGCGGGGAACCGGAAGCCGCTTAGCCGGCCATCATCGCCCGGGCGATGATGGTACGCTGGATCTGCGACGTGCCGCCGCCGATGGTGGATTGGATGCCCTCGCGCAGGTAGCGTTCCATGTCGGCCTCGGGCAACATCGAATGGCCGCCCAGGATCTGCATCCCGTGGCGGGAGACGAATTGCAACGTCTCCGATCCGAACAGCTTCGCCATTGCCACTTCCTTGTCGCACGGCTCGCCCCTGGTCGCCATCTCCGCGGCGCGGTAGGCCAGGAGCCGGGCGGCATCGACCTGCGTCTGCATATCGGCGAGCATGTGCTTGATGACCTGGAACTCGGCGATCGGCCGGCCGAACTGCTCCCGCTGCTGGGCATAGCGCAGCGCGGTGTCCACCACCGTCTGGGCATTGCCGACATAGGCGGCGGCGATTGCAATCCGCTCCAGCCGCAGATTGGCGCCGATGATTTCCCATCCCTGGCCGGCGGCGCCAAGACGGTTTGCCTCCGGCACCTTGGCATCGTCCACGAAGATTTCGGTGGTTCCCGTCGCCCGCCGCGACAAGGTGGGCAAACGCCTTATGTCCAGACCCGGCGTGTTATTGGGGACCAACAGCACGGACAGGCCCTGATGCTTGGGAGCGGCCGGATCGGTGCGGACCAGCATCGCGATCACCACGTCCCGTGCCGCCGCGCCGCTGCACCAGAGCTTCTGACCGCGGATCACGTACTCGCCGTTTTCCAGCGTCGCGCGGGTGCGGGTCGATGCGGCGTCGGACCCGGCGGACGGTTCCGAGATCGAAATCGAGAAGCGCCGCTCCCCCTTCATGAACGGGTCGAGATAGTCCAGCTTTTGTTGCTTGCTGCCGAAGCGGACGACATTCATCGCGGTGAAGGTCGGCACCGCGATCGCGGCGGCGAAATCGAAGCCGTATTTACCGATCGCTTCGCACATGATCGCATAGTCGAAGATGGACGCGCCGTTGCCGCCATATTCTTCCGGGATTAGCAACTGTAGCCACCCCGCCTTGGCCAACTTGGCATATCCCTCGTACGGGTACTCCCGCTCCATGTCGCATTTGCGGATGTATTCGAGCGTGATCTCCTCATCCATGAAACGATGCACGGTCTCGCGCCACATCTTCTGGTCGTCGCTCAGGAAATTCATGTGCGGGTTCCCTTATGCGTTGTCCGCGGACTCGCGCTTCAGCCGCTGTCTACGAATCAGCAGGCTGAAATCGCAGCGCATGACCGTTTCACGCCGTTGGTTAATGACCTGAAGATCGAGTGTCGCGATGCCGTGCCGATCACCCTTCTCGCGCAGCGCCGTGATTTCCGCCCGCGCCTGAATCGTGTCGTTGATGAAGCTGGGACGTAGGAACCGCATCCGGTCCACGCCATAGAACGCCTCCACCACCTCGTGATCGAACGGCAGCATCGCATTGCCGATACTGAAAATCAGGCTGCCTTGCACGATCCGTTGACCATACAGCGTCTGTTTGGCGAATTCCTTGTTGGCGTGCAGTTCCAGCCAGTTGCCGGTCAGCATGCAGAAATTGACCACGTCGGTTTCCGTCAGTGTACGTCCGCCAGAGATGCTGAAATCGCCGACTGAAAGCTCTGGAAAGGGTTTTTGTATCATTGTGTCTCCCAAAAAGACCGGCCTATTAGCCAACCGAACGTTTGGTATAATCCCGTGATGCGGCCTGATGGTCAAGGGCCGGCATAGCGTGGCGTCGCCGCGGCTTGCGAAGGATCAGGATCAGCGGCATCGAAACGCACGCAAGCAGCATCATCAGCTTGAAATTATCGACATAAGAAATGGTCAGCGCCTGACGGTTAATCTCTATGTCCAGCAATGCGGCCGACGGACGATGGGCGGGGTTCCAGAACAGGCGGGATCAGCGTGGCCGACACCCGCCTAGCGGCGGAGCCGCTGCTAAGACTGATAACCAGATTGCCGCCGCGAACGACAGCGCCACGCACGCAGCCGCTGACAAGCGAGCGGCGGCTGCGATGGGTAAAAGAAGCCGTCGCGCTGTTCCTAAGCAGCTGGCGCGCAACCGATGGCGAACGGCAGCAGGCCTGGACCGGACGGACGGCACGCAACGAACGTCCGGTCCACATGGACCGCTTAAGCAGCAATCCGCTGGTTCTCGGGAACGTTGAGCTTGAAGAAACGCGCTGCGTTCAGACCTAGGACCTTCGCGCGCTGCGTGTCGTTCAGGTCCGGCATCGTGCGTTCGATCGCCTCCGCCGAGTGCGGCCAGGTTCCCTCGTGGTGCGGGTAGTCGTTGGCCCAGGCGAAGTTATCGATCAGGCCGAAACGTTCCGCCGCGAACAGGCCGACGGGATCCTCCTGGAACGTCGCCAGGCCATGCGCCTTGTAATAATCGCTTGGCAGGCCCTGCAACTTCGGCCGCACCCACATGTGGTGTTTGCGGTAGGCCTCGTCCATCGCTTCCAGCAGCCAGGGAACCCAGCCAATTCCGGCCTCGATGGTCGCGAAGCGCAGACCCTTGAAGCGCTCCAGCACGCCGGAGGCGCACAGGTTGGCCACCGGCTCGATCGTCGGCGCCAGGGAGTGGGTGACATAGTTGACCACGGCCCCGCCGTTGCCCCGCGCGGCGCGTGGATCGCGGCCTGTCGAGACGTGGAAGGTGATCGGCAGGTCAGCTTCTTCGATCAGCCGCCACATAGGGTCGAAATGCGGCAGGTTGTAATTGACATGATCGACGTCATGCCCACCCCAGATCGGCTTGCAGGGAAGTGACAACGCGCGAAAGCCGATCTTGGCACAGCGTTCGATCTCCTTCATCGCGCCTTCAAGATCGCCGGTGGCGACGTTGGCGACCGGCAGCATGTTGTCGGGGTAGGGACCATACTGCTCCCACGCCCAATCGTTCCACACCCGGCACTGCGCGTTGGCGAACACCGGATCAGGCGTGGCCCACATCGCCAGGCCCTTATTGGGGAAAATGATTTCGACATCGACCCCGTCGGCGCGGTTGTCGCGGATCCGCTCCTGCACGTCCGCGCCGGCCCTGGAGCGCACCCAGTCCTCGCCCTCGAAGCTCATGACCCGTACGCGATCAGGGCGATAGCCCTCGCAATAGCGCCACTGAACGCCCTGGTCGTCGGTGATGATGCGGGGCACACGCTCCCGGTACTTCGCCTCGATGTTCTTTTCCCACAGGTCCGGCGGTTCGTTGGCATGGCTGTCAGTGGACACCATGAAGTATTTTTTGGGGTCGCCGGCCCGGGCGGTGCGTTGCCAACCGGAGTGTCCCGGCGTGTCCAATCGCCATAGGTTCGGGGCGTTGATGGGAATTTCGTTCACGGCTTCGTCCTCCTTTTTCACAGAAATGCTCTCAACCACGGTTGCCGACCGGTCTCCTCGGCTGACAAGTTGGTTGCCTGCAAGCAAAGCGGGTTATCTTCAGGCAGCACCCTGGCAGGCTAAGCCGGCTTGGGGGCGCGGCGCAAGTGTAACCTAACTAATGTCAGGTTGATCTCTGGCGCTGACCTCGGTTATGAAGGGCGTCCGCGGGCCTGACCGGGCCTCTGTGCGGTGAAAGCCCCGAAGGACCGAATGATCCCTACTGACGAACAAGCCGCCTTTCGAGACGTCGCCAGGCGCTTCGCGAAGGAGCGTCTTGCGCCAGGCTATCTCACGCGCGAGACCGAAGCGGTTCTGGACCGCACCCTGCTGCGAGAGATGGGCAGCCTCGGCCTGATCGGGCCTGACCTGCCCGAGCGCTATGGCGGTCTGGACGCCAGCGCGGTGACCAGCGGCATCATCATGGAGGAAATCTCCCATGGCGATTTCAACATCGGCTACGTGCCGCTTCTGGCCTCGCTGATGGGCGGCATCGTGGTGCGGCATGCATCGCCCGCGATCGCCGCTGAATGGGTGCCGCGGGTCGTCGCCGGGGAGGTGTTGATCGGCCTGGGCCTGACCGAGCCGCGCGGCGGGTCGGATGCCGCCAATCTGGTGCTGCGGGCCGAGCGAAGCGGTGGCGGCTTCACACTTACGGGCGAAAAGAACTCGATCTCCTTCGCCGACCAAGCGGATGCCTTCGTGGTGTTTGCGCGAACCGGCCGCCCTGGTGACGGCGCGCGCGGCATCAGCGCCTTCTTCGTCCCCGCCGACAGCCCGGGGCTGTCTCGCACGCGCCTCAATTGCATCGGCTCGAAGCTCGTAGGCCGAGGTTCGCTGTTCTTCGACGGCGTGTTCGTCCCCGAATCGGCGATGATGGGCCGAGAGGACGCCGCCTTCGTGCAGGTGATGCAGGGCTTCGATTACAGCCGCGCGCTGATCGGGCTCCAATGCATCGCCGCCGCGCAGGCGTCCCTGGACGAGGCATGGCAATACACCCAGGAAAGGAAGGCGTTCGGCGCGCCTATCGCGCAATACCAGGGCGTCAGCTTCCCGCTTGCCGAGGCCGACACGGTGCTGACCGCCGCCCGGCAGCTTTGTTATCACACGCTCGCGCTGCGCGATGCCGGCATGCAGCACACCGCGGAGGCGGCGATGTGCAAATGGTTCGCGCCGAAATCCGCAGTGGACATTATCCATCAATGCCTGCTCACGCACGGCCATTACGGCTGGACCCTGGATACCCCGCACCAGCAGCGTCTGCGCGACGTCATGGGGCTGGAGATCGGCGACGGCACGGCGCAGATCATGAAGCTCATCATCGCGCGGGAACGGGTGGGCAGGGTCGCCGTCCAGTATTCCTCCCGTTCGGCCAGCGCGGAGACATCGGCATGAGCGCGGAAACAACGCCGCCCGTCCTGGCGGAACGGGACGGTTCGGTTGGCATCATCCGGTTGAACCGGCCGGCGAAGTTCAACTGCCTCTCTACCGCCGTCATGAGCGGCATAGCTGCGGCGCTTGATGGTTTCGAGGGCGATTCCACCATCCGCGCGGTGCTGGTCGCCAGCGAGGGCAAGCATTTCTGCACCGGCGCCGACCTCGATGAGGTCAAGGGATTGCGGTCCGACCGCGCCGCCCTGACGCATTTCATCGCAACCGGCCACGCGGCACTGTGCCGGCTGGAGGCCAGCGCGCTTCCCGTGGTCGTGGCGGTGCAGGGACTGTGCCTGGCGGGCGGGCTTGAACTCATGCTGGCCTGCGACGTGGCGTTCGCCGGCGCCGACGCCCGGTTCGGCGACCAGCACGCGCAGTTCGGCCTGATTCCCGGCTGGGGCGGTAGCCAGCGGCTGACCCGAACCGTCGGCATGCGCCGAGCCAGCGACCTGTTCTTCAGCGCGAACTGGATCGACGCAGAGACCGCCAAGGCATGGGGGCTGGTCAATGCCGTCACGGCCGACGCAGCGCCTGTGCAGGAGGCGCTGGCCTATTGCCGCACCCTCGCCGAGCGCAGCCGCTCCGGGCTGGCGACGATGAAGCGGCTCGCGCGACAAGGCGCCGATCTCCCGCTGGCTGACGGACTGCGGCTCGAACAGAAACTGGCGGTCGATGCGCTGCTTGCCGGCGATGTTACCGAAGGTCTCGCCGCGTTCCAGGAACGGCGGAAACCGCGGTTCGCCTGAATGGTGGGGGGAAAGACGCATGAATGAAGCGGTTCAGCCGGGCTCCAGCGCGCCGTTCGGCTTTTCCGATGCCGAACTCGCGGCAGCGGCGACGCCATTCCGCGACGGCCTGTTTTCAGGCCAGCGCGCCCTGATCACCGGTGGAGGCACAGGGATCGGCAAGGCGATCGCGGCGCTGTTCGCCCGTCTCGGTGCCGACGTGGTGATCGCCGGACGGCGTTCAGAGCCGCTGGAAGCCGCCGCCACGTTCCTGCGCGGCTTCGGCGGTAAGGTGGTGACGCAGTCCATGACAATCCGCGATCCGGCCGCCGTAGATGCCTGCTTCGATGCACTGGCCGAGTCGTTGGGCGGCATCGATATCCTGGTGAACAACGGCGGCGGCCAGTTCCCTCAGGCCGCCCTCGATTTTTCGGTGAAGGGCTGGAATGCGGTCATCGACACCAACCTCAACGGCACCTGGTACATGATGCAGAACGCCGCGCGCCGTTGGGTCGCGGCGCAGCGGCCGGGCTGCATCATCAACATCGTCGCCGATGTGTGGCGGGGCATGCCCGGCATCGCGCATACCTGCGCGGCGCGGGCCGGGGTGATCTACCTGTCCAAGAGCGTCGCCGTCGAATGGGCGCCGCTTGGCATTCGGGTCAACTGCGTGGCGCCCGGCTGCGTGGAGACCAGCGGCTTCGGCGTCTACCCGCCCGAAGGCGCGGCGACCTTCAAGGAATCCAACCCCATGCGCCGCGTCGGCGACGTGCAGGATGTGGCCGATGCCTGCGCCTATCTGGCGGCATCCTCCGGTAAGTTTATCACCGGCGAGGTGCTTACGGTGGATGGCGGGCAGCAGATGTGGGGCGACCCGTGGCCAACGGGCCGACCAGCGTATTTCCGCCTGTGAGGCAAAAACCGGTTCGCCGCGGCGGTTAAGCTGATCGCGGCTCCTTACCGCATAATGATAACCCGTGCGAACCGACGGCCCGCCTTAAGAATGAAAAAATACAGGGAGATGCAACATGAAACTGAACCGCCGGGCACTGCTCGCCGCCGCTGCCTCGACCACCGTCACGGGAAGGCTGGCCCGCGCCCAAACCCCGACTATTAAAATTGGCGTCCTGAACGACCAGTCCGGCACCTATCGTGATGCCACCGGCCCAACCAGCGTGATCTGCACACGTCAGGCGATCGAGGAGTTCGCTCCTGAACTGAAAGGCTTCAACGTCGAAGTGCTGGTCGCCGACCACAAGAACAGGCCCGATCTCGCGGCAACGTTCGCCAAGCAATGGATCGATCGCGAGGGGGTCGTCCTGATCCAGGACGGCGGGGCATCCTCCTGCGCACTCCTCCTGGCTAGCATCTGCCGCGAGAGGAACATCGTCTTTCTGAGTACGAGCACTGCCACATCCGCTCTGACCGGCGAAGCTTGCTCGCCGAACACCGTCCATTGGGTTTACGATACCTGGGCACTGGCGCAATCCACCGGCACCTCGACGGTGAAGTCCGGCGGCGACAGTTGGTTCTTCATCAGTGCCGACTACACGTTCGGCCATATCCTGGAGCACGACACCGCCGAATTTGTTCTCGCCGCCGGCGGCAAGGTGCTGGGCAATTTGTCCTATCCCTTCCCGGAGACCACGGATTTCTCGGCGCAGTTGCTACGGGCGCAGGCGTCCGGCGCCAAAGTCCTCGGTCTTGCGAATGCCGGCACGGACACGTTCAACTGCGTCAAGCAGGCGCACGAGTTCGGTCTGCACAAAACCATGAAGATCGCCGCCCTGCTGGGCACCATCAACGAGGTGCATGGATTGGGGCTGGAGGTGGCGCAGGGTCTCCGGCTGAGCGAAGCCTTCTACTGGGATCTTAACGACCGCACCCGCGCGTTCGCCAAACGGGTGACGCCGAAAACCGGCGCTATCTGGCCGAACATGTCGCAGGCCGGCCAATACTCGTCAATGATGCACTACTTGAAGACGGTTACGGACATGGGGCCGGCCGAGGCGGTCAAGGACGGCGCGTCCACCGTGGCGCGCATGAAGAAGATCCCGACCGATGACGACGCCTTCGGACGCGGCCGAATCCGCGAGGACGGCCGCAAGATCCATCCATTCTACCTGTTCGAGGCGAAGAAACCCGAGGAGAGCAAACACAGTTGGGATCTGCTGAAGCTGGTCGCCACGACACCGGCGGAGGAAGCCTTCCGTCCGCTGGACCGCGACCACTGCTCGTTTGCCAAGGCCTGATGCTTGGCGATGGGTTGGAGACCTCGAATAGGAAGCGCATCGAGCGGAGCCGACCGCCGGCCATGCGGTTCTATCTTGCCCTCCACCAGCCGCCTGGATCAGAGTTCCTGTCCGCAGGCCAGAGCTGCGCTCGCCTCGTCCATATCCACACGCCAGCGAGAGGCGTCAAAGCGCATCCCGGTCACACCGTCCGATCCTTCTGTGGCCAGCCAGAGCAGCGGCGGGGTGATGATCGCCGGATCGAGCAACTGCGCCTTCAGGGCGGGATCGACGCGGTCGGGAACCATGCCTGTCCGCGTCGCGCCGCCGGGCAGCAGGGCGTTCACCGTGACGCCCGAACCATGGAGGTCCTGCGCCCAGATGACCGTCTCGGACTCAAGCGCGGCCTTGGATGGCCCATAGGGGGAGAATCCGGCCCGACGCATGGTCGCGTGGTTCATGGAAATATTGACAATGCGGCCCCAACCCGCGTCGAGCATCACGGGCGCGGCGGCGCGGGCCATGAAGAACGGGCCATTGACGTTGGTGTCGATCACCATGCGCCAGACCTCGAGGTCAGTTTGCCAGAAGCGCGTCGGTTCCGTCAGAAAATTCTCACTGACATATCGCATTCCGCGTCCTGCGTTGTTGACAAGCACGTCCAGCCGTCCGAACCGTGCGACCGTCGCATCGACGACACGGACACAGTCTTCCGGGCGGCTGACGTCGGCTTCCATGGCAATGACGTGCTGTTTACCCGCCTCGCTCGCCACGGCCTCGATCTCCGCGAAGGCGCGCGATGCCGTTGCGACCACGCTCGCCCCGGCCCGGGCCAAGGCGAGCGTCATGGCGCGGCCAAGACCGCGGCCCCCGCCGGTTACGATTGCGACCCGTCCGGAAAGGCGGCCCGATGCATCTGTGTTCATTGCACGTGATCCCATCATTGTGACACGACGCCTGTCTTTCAAACCGTTCCGACCGGGCGAGACAAGATGGAACGTATGCGGAAGATTTTTCGCCGGCTGGCGACGCAAGCCAGAGACTTGGTGCGGCGTTTCTATGAAACCAGTCCCGCAGGCGGGATGGAGGCAGGGCTGCAACGCAAACGGATGTCCGCCCAGTTGCTATGGGATCGCCCGGCGCCGCCTGTCATGTATCTTCGCGGACGGTGAGGCCTCACAACGGGCGGTCCGCCGCGCCGGTGGCCGCATTGCCATGGAGAGAAGACATTGAAAGTCGGGATCGTTTCGGATCTTCACTGCAACCTCCAGGGTCTTGAACTGGCGCTGAAGGCAATGGGGGAGATCGACGAACTGCTGTGCCTCGGTGACAGTATCTTCGAATATCAATTCTCCAACGAGGTGGTCGCGCGACTGAAGGAGCGCCGCGCGCACATCATCAAGGGTAACCATGAGGAAGTGTTCCTGTCCCCGGCAGGCGAACGTGCGCGGCTGCGCGAAGGGATCGACCCGGCACTGCTGCGCTTTCTCGGGGAGCAGCCTCACCGGCGATCTCTCGACCTGGGGGGAAAGCGGCTGTTGCTGATCCACTCGACGCCATGGGAGCCTCGGGGAGAGTACGTGCATCCGCACAGCCCCAAGCTGGATCGTTTCGGAGAGGCGGATGCCGATATCGTGTTGTACGGGCATACCCATTGCCAGGTGGTGAGGCGGATTGGCAGCGTGCTTGTCATCAACCCCGGTTCAGCCGGGGATGCCCGCGATAGCCGGAACGGCCGGCAGCTGAGTTGCGCGGTGTTGGACACGGTATCCGAGGAGGTGCGGGTGATCGACTACCCGGATCCGCGATACGAACCCAGAGCTTTATTGAAACGATAGCCCGCGTGCGGACTTCCAGATCGGGCGCCGATCACGCACTATCGCGGCAAGAAAACAGGGAGGATCGATACGATGCGATGGGTCGCCGTGCAGATGCGTAGTTGGTCGGATGTGACCCCACTCGCGCCCCATCGGCGGGTCGGGCACCGCCTCCGCGTCCCCGCTGGGGGGATGAATCCCAGGATAGGCTACCCCGTTTGCGACTGCATCGGCTGGCAGCGGAAGGGGGTTTGGCCATGAGCTACGACGCACCGTTCGCGGGAATCAAGGTCATCGATCTCAGCCAGGGAATCGCGTCTCCCTACGCGGGCATGTTGTTGGCGCAATATGGTGCCAACGTCATTAAGGTCGAAGTGCTGGACGGCGGGGACTGGGTGCGGGTTACCGCTCCCAAACCGGGTGGCAACACGGCGCTGTCGGTTATGGGCAATCTCGGCAAGCAAAGCATCGGCCTCAACCTGAAGTCGTCCGAGGGCTGCGCGGTCCTGTGGCGGCTGCTGGAAGGTGCCGACATCTTCATGGAAGGCTTCCGCACCGGCGTGATCGAGCGGCTCGGTTACGGCTACGAGGCGGTGGCGGCGAAGCACCCGGGCATCATCTATCTCTCGGTGTCCGGCTTCGGGCAGTCCGGCCCGTACGCGGAACTTCCGGCGATGGACCCCGTGCTGCAGGCATTCAGCGGCTTCATGGCGGAAAACCGAGACCTGAATGGGCGGCCGATCAACATTGCATCGATTCCCGTGGACCTGATGACGGCGCTTTTCGTGTTTCAGGCCCTTTCGGCGGCGCTCTACGCCCGCCGGGACGAGACGCGGGGCCGCTACATCGAAGCGAGCCTGCTGCAGGGCGCGGCCTGGCTCAATGAATACGCGATGCTTCAGCGCGTCATCTTCGACGGCGATCCTCCAAGCGCGCGCGCACACCGCGGCGTCTACCAGACGGCGGATGGGTGGATTCTCGTCATCGTCGCGGGGCGCCGCGGCTGGGGCGACTTTTGCAGCGCATTGGAACGACCGGAGCTTCGCGACGATGTGCGCTTCACCACCGCCATGAGCCGGGCCGTCAATTCAGCCCTGCTGGCACCGATCCTTAGCGAGATATTGGTGGCGCACCCGAACGCGCACTGGCAGACACGATTCACCGAATACGGCGTCATGCACTCACTCGCCAATGAGTCGCTGGATGTTCTTCGCGACCGGCATGTCGAGGCGACGGGGTTGTTCAGCTACCTGGAGCAGCCTGGCCTGGCGGAAAAAATGCCGATCCCGCGTATTCCCGGCGCGCCTCCGCCGGAGAGCGGATCGCCGCGTGGCACTGCCCCACTGGCCGGCGCCCACACAGATGCGGTGCTGACCGCGCACGGCTACAGTGCCCCGGAGATTGCCGGCTTGCATGCGCGCGGCATCGTTGCGGGCGCCGTTTCCTGACGCCGACGGGCTTGATCGGCTTTCGTGGACCCACTGTCATGGGCAGGCGTCCCTATCCGGGGACCCTGTGCGAGGCTCTGTTTCACGCCGCTGCTCCCCATGTGAGCCGTGTCAGCCTGTGGGCTTCGGCTGACGCGGCGGCAGGATGAGCACTGTTCCCTGCGCCGCGCAGCAGGGCCGCCCGTCGTTTGTGACATCGATGCGAACCACAGCGGTGGTGCGCGTCATGGCGATGATGGTTGCTTCGGCGGTCACCGTGCCGGAACTCACGGGCGCCAGCAGGTTGAGCTTGAACTCGGTGGTCGCCGCCCAGTAGCCGTCCGGCATGTGCAGGTAGCACACCGAGCCAAGGACATGGTCGCACAGCGCCGACAGAACACCGCCGTGCATGTTGCCGATCCGGGTTACCAGCTTCGGGTCCACGGGAATTTGTACGCGCATCCGGCCAGGTTCGACGAATGTGGTGCGGATGCCCAGAAATTCCGGAAGTCCGGATGTCTGAACAGCGGCGTCGATGTAACGTTTAGCGACGTTCTCGTTGAATGGAGGGAGCCTGGGAGAGATATCCATATTTCGCTTTCTCTGTGCGGTGTCGGCGTGATGTTGACGGTATGGGTGCCGCCGCTAGGCGGGTGGAAAGAGGCAGGAGTGGATCGATTCTTCGCCCTCCACCTGCCGGGCCAGGGTACGGATGGCGCGATCCGCATCCTCCAACTGGAAGTCATGCGTATGCATCAGTGCTAGCGGGATCTGACGGCGTTCGATCAACTCGATCGCCTTGCGGTAACCGGAACTCAGCACCCCGATCGCGCCCTTGATGGTGATCTCCTTCATGACGATGATGTCGGAGATGAAATCCGGGACTGGCCTGCCTCCTTTGACGCCGGCCAGCACGATGGTGCCGCCCCGGCGCACGTAATCAAGCGCGCCGCGCACCGGCTGGGTGGCGTAGGAGGTTACGTCCACGACAACATCCACGCCCCGGCCGTTGCTGATTTCGTTGACCCGCCGTCTTGCGTCCTCGTTCTCCACATCAATCGTGTGGTCAGCCCCCAGCGCGCGGGCCACCTCCAGCTTCTTGGCATCCGCCGCGAGGCCGGTAACGATGATCGTCTTGGCGCCGGCGTGCCGCGCCGCGACCACGCTGGACAGACCGCGCTGGCCCGGACCAAGAATCAGCACGGTATCGCCCACCTGTGTGTTCGGCACTTCCACCGCCCAGCGAAAGCCCGCGCCAAGCGGGTTGAACATGACGGCGATTTCGGGCGGCAGCGACTTGTCGATCCGGTGCACGATCGAATTCGGCGCCAGGTACATATACTGCGCGTAGGCGCCCCACAGCCCGGGTGCCTGGCTCAGCGGGATGTACGAATAGATCTGCCGGCGATCGCAAAGATGGTAACGGCCGGCACGGCAGGTTTCGCAACTCAGGCACGCCAGCATCGTCTCGACGCAAACCCGGTCACCGACATCGACGCGCCAGCGTCTAGCGGCCGCGTCGCCGATCGCCTCGATGATGCCCAGCGGTTCGTGCCCGGGAATCGATGGAAACGGGGTCCTCAATACGCCTTCGTACTGCTCGTAGTCGCTGCCGCAGATGCCGCAGGCCTCGATCCGCAGGATCGCGGTGTCGTCGGTCACCGATGGGATCGGCAGGTCGCGCCGTTCCAGCCGGCGCGGTCCGGTCTGCACCATGGCCAGCGTCATTCTTGGCGGCATCCTGGCTGTCCTCCGTTTTCGTGGTTGTAATTCGGTTGGGCTTCCTCCGTCCCCGGCGTCCAGCTCTTGCCGCCGGCAGTTGCGTGGCTTTATAACGTCGCCAAACAATCATTTGGTAGAACAGCTACGCCGGGGAGGCAAGGTCGGTGCGGAAATCAGAACCACGGGTCCCGATGTTGACGACAGAAGCGGCCAAGGCCGCGGCGGCTGGCGCCGGGGTGCATGAACGATTGGCCGGCCTGTCCGTATTCCGCGTGCTGCTGCACGATCCGGCGCTGGCACGCGAACTTGCCGGCACCCTGCAATTTCTGCTGGCTTCGACCGCCAGCCTGGAGGCCCGGTTGCGGGAGTTGATCATCATGCGGATCGGGTGGCGGACCGCATCGCTTTACGAATGGACCCAGCATTGGCGAGTTGCCCGGCGGCTGGAGATTCCGGAAGCCGACATCCTGGCGGTGCGCGACTGGCACAATGCCCCCAATCTCTCGGCGGCGGACAAGGCCGTGCTGGCCGCGACCGACGAGACCCTGGACACCGGCATGATCTCCGATGCCACATGGAATGCTTGCGCCAAGCACCTCGCCTCGCCGCGGGAGCGCGTGCAGCTTGTCGTCGCCATCGGAAACTGGACGATGTTCTCGCAACTGCTCAAAAGCCTGCGCATCCCGCTTGAGGAGAGCGTGGTTCCCTGGCCACCCGATGGCAAGCCTGCGCCCGGGTCGGAAGATGCGCGGCCATGAGCGGTATGGAAACCGACAGCGGCATCGCGTCCTTTTCGTTGGGCGAGGAGCAACGGCAGGTCCAGGAACTGGTCCGCCGCGTCGCGAACGAACGTGTTGCGCATCGCGCCGCCGAAATCGACCGCTCCGCCGAATATCCGCAGGACATGTTCGACTTGTTGCGTGAACTTGGCCTGTTCACCCTGCCATTCCCGCCTGAATACGGTGGATCGGGTAGCCTGCTGTCGAGTTGCGTGGCGATCGAGGAACTCGGCCGGGTTTGCTACAACACCGCTTATCTGCTGCTGGTGCAGTGGACGCCGATCGGCGCGCTGCTGGCCGGCGGCTCCGAGGAACAGAAGCGGCGGCTGCTGCCGGGACTGGCAAACGGCACGCTGCGCGCCGGCTTCTCGCTCACCGAACCGCAAAGCGGGTCCGACGTCAGCGGCATCCGCACCCGCGCCCGCCGGGAAGGCAACGAATACCGGATCGACGGCGGCAAGATCTGGTGTACCAACGCGGCGGTATCGGACTTTTTCCTGGTGGCGGCCCGCACCGGCGAGGACGGCACGCGCGGCGTCATCAATTTTTTCATCATCGAACGCGACCGTCCCGGATTTACCATCGGCCGCAAGGAAGACAAGCTTGGCGCCCGTGGCGTTCCTTCCTCCGCGCTGTTCTTCGATAACGTGCACGTCCCGGCGGAAAACATGCTGGGCCGCGAAGGCGCGGGATTCAAGGTGGTCATGCAGGCGCTGAATGCATCCCGCCCCCTGATCGCGGCCCGCGCGGTGGGGCTGGCCCAAGGCGCCATGGACCTGGCCATCAGCTTCATCCGCGACCGGCGTGCGTTCGGCCAGCCCGTCGCGGACTTCCAGGGCGTGCGCTGGATGATCGCCGACATGGCCATCGCGGTGGATGCGGGACGCCAGCTCACCTACCGCGCCGCGGCGATGGCCGATGCCGGAATAACCGGAACCGAAATGGCGCGCGCTGCGGCGGTGGCGAAATGCTTTACCACCGATGCGGCGATGAAGGTCGCCACCGACGCGGTGCAGCTGTTCGGCGCGGCGGGGATTTCCAACGAGGTTCCGATCAACCGATATTTCCGCGACGCCAAGGTGTTGCAAATCATCGAGGGCACCAACCAAATCCAGCGCAACATCATCGCGCGGAACATCCTTGGACCAGAGGGACGGCCGGCATGACAACGAACAGCGAATACGAAGTGGTGGGGCTTGGGCTGCACTACGAGGATCTTCCGGTCGGGCGGAAATTCCGCACCATCGCCCGCACCGTGACCGAATCCGACCTGGTCGCCTTCATCAACGCGACCGGCATGACCGAGGTGCTGTTCACCGACGTCGAATTCCTGGCCCATGAAAGCGACATCAAGGGCCGGCCGGTCCCCGGCGCGCTGGCTTACACCTTTGCCGAGGGGCTGCTTACCCAATCCACCATGCAGCACACCGGTTTCGCCTTCCTGCATATGGAACTGACGATCGAAAACCCATGCCGGGTCGGCGATACCATCCATGTCGAGTGCGAGGTGGTGGAAAGCCGGCGCAGCAAGAGCCGGCCGAATCGCGGTCTGGTCCGCACGAGCAACCGCGTGGTGAAGCATGATGGCACGACGGTCCTGACCTACACGCCGCTGCGGATGGTCAAGGCGCGGAGCACCGGCTGATGGCGTCCGCACCCCGGCCGGGTCCCCTTGCCGGTGTGCGGGTGATCGACCTCACGATCAATGTGCTCGGCCCGTTGGCGACGCAGATCCTGGGTGACGCCGGAGCGGATGTCATTAAGGTCGAGTCCACCGCCGGCGACCCGACGCGCGAGATGGGCATCACGCGAACGCCGGGCATGGCGGTGATGTACCTGAACTTGAACCGCAACAAACGCAGCGTCGTGCTCGATTTGAAGCACCCATCCGGACAGGCTTCGATGGCCACCCTGGTGGCTACCGCCGATGTCGTGGTCCACAACATGCGGCTGGGTGCGGCCGAACGGCTCGGCCTCGGTCCGACCTCGCTGAGGCGGACGAATCCGCGCCTCATCCATGCCGCCGCAACCGGCTTCCGCCAAGCCAGCAGCCGTCGCGACCGCCCGGCGTTCGACGATGTGATCCAAGGCATGAGCAGCATCGCCACGCTCAACCGCGATGCCTCCGGTGCACCCCGCTATACGCCGATCGCGCTCGCCGACAAGTTCTGCGGCCACGCGCTGGCCTCCGCCATCACCATGGCGCTGTACCATCGGGAGCGCACGGGTGAAGGGCAGGAGATCCACCTGCCCATGCTGGAGACGCTGCTGGCCTTCAACCTGCCCGAGCATCTGGGCGGAGCCACATTGTGCGAACCGGCATTCGGACTCGGCTACAGCCGGATGTTGTCGCCGCATCGGCGTCCCTATGCTACACGAGATGGCTATATCTGCGTCATGGCGGTCACGGACGATCAATGGCACAGGCTGTTCGGCGCGCTGGGCCGGCCGGAGATGATGCGCGACGCGCGTTTCGCGCGACTGGCGGAGCGCGTGGCCAATATCGGCGAGGCCTATGCCGTGCTGACCGAAACGTTCCCGACCCGCGATACCAGGGAGTGGCTGGATATTCTTGAGCGTGCGGACGTGCCCTGCGGGCCTGCCAACACGATCGCTGATCTGCTAGACGACCCCTATCTTGCCGAAACGGGATTTTTCCAGGAGGTCGCGCATCCAACCGAAGGCCGGCTCACGATGATGGCGCCCCCGGTTGAATTCTCCGCATCCCCCGCAACGATCAGACTGCTCCCGCCAAAGCTCGGCGAACATACAGAATCCGTGCTGCGCGAACTGGGGCTGCAAGCCGGCGAGACGTGAAGCCTCGCCGGGTCGCTGGCCGCGTCAGTCCACCATCGTCAGCCCGCCGCTGACGCTGAGGACCTGACCGGTGACATAGTCGGTGCGCGGACCGAGGAAGAACATCACCGCCTCGGCGATCTCCTGTGGCTGGGCAACACGGCGGAACGGAATGGCGCGGGTCAGCGCCTCGCGCATCCGTTCCGGCTGGGCCTGAAGCAGCGGCGTGTCGGTCGGCCCAGGGCAGACGCAGTTCACGTTGATGCGGCTTCTGGCCATTTCCCGCGCGAGCGACTTGGTGAACGCGATGATCCCGCCCTTGGCGGCCGAATAGACCGTCTCACCCATGCTGCCGACGCGGCCGGCGTCGCTGGAGATGTTGACGATCTTGCCCTTTCCGGCGGCGATCATCGGCGGCAGCACGCCGCGGCAAAGGCGCACCGCGCCCAACAGGTTGATGTTGATAAGCCGCTCCCATATGGCGGGGTCGTTTTCCATGAAGGGCTGGATGCGGTCCCAGCCGGCGGCGTTCACCAGCCCGTCCAGCCGGCCACCGGCGGCCGCGTTCGCACCGGCGGCAAACTCCTCCACGGACGCCGCCTGCGTCAGGTCGAGTTTCAGGAACTCGACGCGCAATCCCTGTCCCGCCGCGTCCTTGGCGACCGCATGCCCGGCGTCTTCGGTCACGTCGCCAATGATGACGCGGGCGCCTTCCCGTGCGAGCAGGAACACGGTTGCCTTACCGATTCCCGACGCGCCGCCGGTGACCGCGACAACGCGATCTGCCATATCCATCGATTATTTTCCTTTTCGTTCGCGTTATCAGGCGGCGCTTGCCATGCCGCCGACCTCTGCCTCGACATTTAGCGCCTTCAGCTTCGGTAGAACATGACTGGCGAATAGCCGCATGCTGGCCTGCGCCATCGGATACGGCATGCCGCCGTAGCTGAAGATTGTAACAAATCCAGAACAGTCCGTCAGTCGCTGGAAGTGCAGCATCTGCTCCAATACCTGTTCGGGCGTTCCGCGCACCTGCAAGTCGGCAAGGAAGTTGACGAAAGCATCGATCCCGTGCTTGGAAATATTCCGCGCCAGCGCTCCATAGTATTCGTAACCGTTGATGTCCGCCAAGCCTTCATTGTGGAATTCGTAATGCTCCAGCGCCGACCGGCTGTAGCCGCGGGTATACCGCTCGTGCATCTCCTGTGCCATGGCGGCGTCCTCGTGGCAGGCGACGAAGCAGACCATCAACGGCTTCGGGGGTTCGCTGCCGGGATGCATCTCCCGGTAGATCGCCCTGTATTCGTTTAGTTCCGCCACCGTCTTGTCCCACGGCTTCTGCGCGATGATCATCACGCCAATGCCCAGACGCGCCATGATCCGCGCCGATTCCGGCGACACGGCCGAGGCATAGACCCTTCCCTTGAAACTGCGGAACGGCGTTGGGCGGATTTGGATGGGTTTCTGCTGATACAGCTTGCCATCGGACTGGATCACCCCGGTTTCCAGCGCGCCCAGGATTGCTTCCGTATGCTCGACGAAGCGTTGCCGGGACTGACCCATATCCAGGCGGAAACCGTCGAACTCGACCCGCCCAAGGCCCCGGCCGAAGCCCAGGATCGCACGCCCGTCCGAAACGTGGTCCAGCACCGAGATCTCCTCGGCAAGCCGCACCGGGTCGTGCCAGGGCACCACCATGACCATCGATCCCAACTGCACCCGCCGTGTGCGCCCGGCCATGTAGGTCAGGAACTGCGATACGTTCGGGCACATCGTGTAGTTGTCGAAATGATGCTCGGCGGACCAGATGGAATCGAAGCTCAACGGTTCCGCCTGGTCGGCAAGCGCCAGTTCATTCCGATACACCTCGCGATCCGTCAGGCCATTGAGGTTCTGAAAGAACGTGCTCATTCCAACATGCATGCTTGTCTCTCCGGGGTTTCGCGGTCGGGCTGGCAGGTCAGCCAGTCATGAGGCCGAGTTCGGTGCGGATCGCCCGGTGATAATGCGCCAGGGCTGGCTCGTTGCGGCCAAACGTCACATGCTCCTGGGCGCCAGAACCAAAGGCGCGCTGCATGCCGGCGGCGAGCGGGAAGTCCTCGTCCTGGACGGTTCGCATCAGCAAATCCATGTTCTTGTCCCAGTATCGGCGCGCCTTCTCAGTCGCCGGTTCCTCGGGGGCATAGAGCGAAACGTGCATGAGGCTTTCATTGGCACCGTCTCCGGCTGGATACACGCGCCATGTCTCGACATGGTCACCCTGCCAGATGAGTACGACGTTCGGGAACAGGACATACACCACGGCGGTATGCCGCAGCACGTTCCAATCCGGCTCCGGTGTCGTCCGCAGGTCGCCAATGGTCTTGCGCGGCACCGCCATGCGCAGGTTCGGCCCGTTGCCGCGAAACGCCGCCGCCGTGCCATGCAGCAGCGGTGCGATGGTGTTCCGGTGCAGTACCGGAACATGATACACTTCCAGGAACGTATCGATCACCAGCTTCCAGTTCAGCGGCTGGCGCAGTACGCGGGTTTCGTAGTGCGTGTAAGACCCAAGCCCGTAGCTGCCGAGTTCCGGACCCAGCCCGCATAGCTGCGCGTCGGGGTCGATGGCCGGCCCAGCCGAGGGGCGCACCCAGATCAGTCCGTCCTTTTCGGCCGCCGGCAGGCGTGTCAACCCATAGTCCGCCAGGTCGATGTCCCCAAAAGAGCGCCGTTCAGCGATACTCGCGAGCCGGCCGTCCAGGTCATAACTCCACGCGTGATAAGGGCAGGTGAACCGGTCCTTGGAGACGCCACATCCCTCAGCCACGCGGGTCCCGCGATGCCGGCAGACATTGAGGAAGCCGTTCACGCCGCCTTCCGCATTGCGCACGATCAGGATCGGGGGACCGGCGAAGTCGTTGGTCATGTAGGAGCCGGGCGCAGGCAAATCGCAACTCAGTCCCATGACGAGCGGACCTGTGCGAAAGAATCGCTCCCGCTCAAGCTTTACCTGATCGGCAGAGACGTAGTCGCTCACGGGGTTGCGGAACAAATCGTCAGCCAGCGCCGTGCGCCGCCCGTCGAGTGCCGACAACAATTCCTGGCCGAGTTCGACCTGCATGGCATGGTTCATAAGCCTGCCTCTCCTGCTCGCGGCGAAACCGATAACGTATCAACCACCGCATTTGATATAATCTACCAAACAACCGTTAGACTGTCCAGGCATTATAGCCCGGAGCGCGTTTGGATGACGCGCCGACTCAACCGCGAAGGCCAAGCTCCTCGATCATGTGCCGGCGGATCAGGAATTTCTGGATCTTGCCCGTCACGGTCATCGGAAAGGAGTCCACGAAACGGATGTAGCGGGGGATTTTCTGGTGGGCGATCCGGCCGCGGCAGAAGGCGCGGATTTCCTCCTCGACAAGCGTCTCACCGTCGGTCAACCGGATCCACGCACAAAGTTCTTCCCCGAATTTGTCGTCCGGCACGCCGACCACCTGAACGGTCTGCACTCTGGGATGCTGAAACAGGAAATCCTCGATCTCCCGCGGATACAGATTCTCACCGCCCCTGATCACCATGTCCTTGATCCGGCCGACAATCGCGCAATAGCCCTCGGCGTCGATCATGGCCAGGTCGCCCGTATGCAGCCACCGGGCGCTGTCGATTGTCTCCCGCGTCTTTGCATCATCGTCCCAATAGCCCAGCATCACCACGTAGCCGCGGATGCAGAGTTCGCCTTTGTCGCCGGCGGCGACCATCTTGCCGTCAAGGTCCACGACCTTGGCCTCGACATGCGGCAGCACCCTGCCGATCGTCGTGGCCCGGCGTTCCAGTGGGTCGTCGAGACGGCTCAGGAACGTGCCGGGGCTAGTTTCGGTCATTCCATAGGCGATCGCCAGATCGCGCATGTGCATCCGGTCAACCACCCGCTTCACGATCTCTATCGGACAGGGCGATCCGCCCATGATGCCTGTCCGCAGCGTCTTAAGGTCGAAGGATGCGAAGTCCGGATGATCGAGTTCGGCGATAAACATCGTCGGAACGCCGAACAGGGCGGTGCAGCGTTCGGCCTCGACCGCAGCCAGCACGGCGCCAGGATCGAATCCCTCGCCAGGGTAGATCACCGCGGCGCCATGCACCAAGCAGCCGAGGTTGCCAGCCACCATGCCAAAGCAGTGGTAGAGCGGAACCGGCAAACAGAGCCGGTCGGCTTCGGTCAACCGCAGTCCGTCAGTCAGATAGAAGGCATTGTTCAGAATGTTATGATGCGACAGCGTCGCCCCTTTCGGTGAGCCGGTCGTGCCCGACGTGAACTGGATGTTGATCGGATCGTCGCACTGCAATGTCGGAGCCAGCGCCCGCACCTGTTCATCGGTTTCCGCCGTCGCCGCCAGCGCCACTCCATCGAACGGCAGGAAGCCTGGTTCGGACGTGTCAGAGATTAGTATGGCGATCTTCAAGTGCGGCAACCGCGCGCTGTCCGCCGGCCATGCTTCATCCATGAGTTCCGGCAGTAGGGCGTGCATCATGCCGACATAGTCGCTGCTCTTGAAAGCGCGGGCAAGCACAAGGCCCCGGCATTGCGACAGGTTCAGCACGTATTCGAGTTCCGCCGCCCTGTAGGCCGGATTGATGGTGACCAGGATCACCCCCGCCTTGGCCGCGGCATATTGCGTAAGGAGCCATTCTGCATTGTTTGGCGACCAGATGCCAAGCCGGTCGCCCGGCCGAAGCCCGAGGGCCAGCAGCCCCGAGGCGACCCGATCCGCCCGCTCCCGCAACTCCGCGTAACTCCACCGGATGTCCTGGTGGCAGGCCACCATGGCGTCGCGATCGGCCCAGATATCAGCCGCGCGATCCAGCGCGGCGCCGATCGTCTCTCCACGTAGCGGTATGTCGCTGACACCGTGGACGTAGCTCAGCGCGGCGGGTTGGCAGTCATTCGGCATAACGTTCCTCCCTGGGAATTTATTGCTTGCCCCGGAAGCTTTTGCCTGCGAGGGATATGGCCACCTAGACTACCAAACGTTAGCATGACTTTGAACGTCAGACGAGGGCTTTGCCGCATTAGGACGAGCCAGGGAGCGAAATATGATACAGCCGAACGATGTGACCGAACGAAGATGCACGATGCGCGCCGCGGGCCATTGGCGCGATGTCGTGCTGACCGATTTCCTGGACCGCTGGGCGGCCGAACGCCCCGATAGCATAGCCGTCGTTGACCACAACAGCGTGACCGGGATACGTACCGAGCTGACGTTCAGCGAGTTGGCCGGACGGGTTGACCGGCTCGCCGCCGGCCTCGCCCGGCTGGGTGTCGGGCGAGGCGACGTGGTCTCGTTTCAATTGCCTAATTGGTGGCAGTTCAATGCCCTTCATCTGGCGGCGCTTCGGCTTGGCGCCGTCACCAACCCGCTGATGCCGATTTTTCGCGAACGCGAACTCGGCTTCATGCTAGGCCTCGCCGAGAGCAAGGTACTGGTGGTGCCGCGCGTGTTTCGCGGCTTCGATCATCGGGCCATGGCCGAACGGTTGCGTCCCGGCCTGCCGGCGCTACGGCATCTGCTGGTGATCGGCGGAGAGGACGAGACGTCCTTTGAAGCCCTGATGGAGACACCGGCGCCGTCCGCCCGGACGTTCCGCCCAGACCCGGATGACGTCATCCAGCTGCTTTATACCTCCGGCACCACCGGCGAGCCAAAAGGTGCCATGCATACATCCAACACGCTGTTCAGCAACGTCATACCCTATGCCGAACGGCTCGGCCTGACCGCGGCGGATCCGGTGCTGATGGCCTCGCCGATGGCGCACCAGACCGGCTTCATGTACGGCTTGATGATGGCGATGTGGCTCGGCGCCAAGAATGTCCTACAGGATGTCTGGAGCGCCGAACGCGCGGCCGACATCATCGCCGCCGAGGGCGTCGCCTTTACCATGGCATCGACGCCGTTCCTCAGCGATCTGGTCGAGGTCGCGGAACGCCGGCCCGAGGCATTCCGCCGCTTCCGCATTTTCCTGGCAGGCGGCGCACCGATCCCGCGCGTACTGGCCCGGCACGCCGCCGAGGCGCTCGGCTGCGCGATCGTCTCCGGCTGGGGCATGACGGAGAATGGCGCCATGGCGATCGGCAAGCTGGACGATCCGCCGGAAAAAATATTCGAAACCGACGGCTGCCCGCTGCCCGGGATGGAGCTTCGGGTCGTCGATGCGGACTGGAAGGCGTTGCCCAGCGGCGAGGAGGGCCAGTTGCAGGCCCGCGGATGCAGCAATTTCGTCGGTTATCTAAAGCGCCCCGAACTGAACAACACCGACGCGGACGGCTGGTTCGATACGGGCGATCTGGCTCGCCTCGATGCCGACGGTTATGTCCGCATTACCGGCCGCGCAAAGGACATCATCATCCGAGGCGGCGAGAATGTTCCGGTGGTCGAGATCGAGCAGGTTCTCTACCGCCATCCTGCGGTGCAGGAGGTTGCTATCGTCGCCATGCCGGACCCGCGGCTTGGGGAGCGCTGCTGCGCCTTCGTGGTGACGCGTGAGGGCGAACACTTCGACATGGGCGAGATGCGACGCTTCCTGGAAGAGCAAGGGATGGCGCGGCATTACATGCCGGAGCGGCTGGAGATCGTTCCGGAACTGCCCAAGACGCCGAGCGGCAAGATTCAGAAATTCCGGTTGCGCGATGCAGCCCGGACGTTTGCCGGCAATGCCTGACATGCCCGACGGAAATAGACCATGGCCGGGTCTCAAACGGGCCCTGTCATGGTCCATCCTTTGCGCCGCCGCGAGCCACCAAGGTCAACGGCCGCCTCTTCTGGCGCTTGAGGGCTGCATCGCTGACGGCCAAGCTTTTGAAAGATCACTCCTGTCCGGTCGATAACTGAACACCGGGGTGTCCATTTAACCGGAGTTGAGCAAGACTGGGGCAATGTTTGAAGCGGACCCTGGAGATCGGCTCTTACCAGACAGTGTGGGCGATCCTTCATCGCCTGCGGTCTGTACTGATTCGCCCCGATCGGGAGCGCCTTTGCGGGAAGGTGGAGGTGGACGAAACCTACATTGGAGGCAAAGAATCTGGCCTTTCGGGAGGCCGTGCCAAAGGGAAGAAGATCCTGACGTGTATCGCGATCGAGATCCTGGAGCCGAAGGGATTCGGGCGCTGTCGAATGGCGCCCGTGGCGGATGCCTCCTCAGAATCGCTTCACTCCTTCGTGGTGGATAACATCGAGCCGGGCGCGACGGTCATCACCGATGCATGGCAGGGTTACCGGTGGCTGGAGAAGAATGGGTACATCCATGACCGCCGTAGCCAGCGGGCCGCATCTGCGCGAGGCGAGGACCTTGGAGAACTTCTGCCAGGCGTGCATCGAATAGCGTCCCTTGCAAAACGATGGCTGCTGGGCACCCACCAGGGAGCGGTGGATTCCGCACACTTGCCCAGCTACCTGGACGAGTTCGTGTTCCGCTTCAACCGCCGCCGCTCACGTAGCAGAGGGATGCTGTTCTACCGGGTCCTGGAGCTTGCTGTCGCGCATGGACCGGTTCGTTACCAAGACCTTGTTATGAGCCAGAGCCCAAAGGCTGTTCCTCCCAAGCCGCCGAGACAACGCGGACATCCGCCCAGCTTGGCGCGACCTTCGCCGAGCCGCCCGTGGAGGCAAATCCCTAACTCCGGTTAAATGGACACCCCGGACTGAACAAATGCGATTGGTTATGGTCCATGACGGGATCGAAACCGTAGGCCGCTCCCAAAGCCGTAGATGCTATCGGCCCTCTTCGAATACTGTCACCGAAAACACCTGCATCAATGTGTAATGCGATGCCTGCAGCTTCAGCCGCTTCCGCACGATGGCGACCTGGACGTAGACCGACACGGCGATCCAGATCTGCGACTTCCCGGCGTTCTCCACCGTGGCGCGCGACGATCCGCCCAAATGTGCTCCAAGGCAGGCAATCCATCAGCTGAGAGAACAGCGTCTGTTCGACATTCATCGGCGGGCCCTCCCCGGACGAGGTTCGGGACGGGAGAAACCGCCCGACTTCAAATCGACACCACCCGACATTGCC
Organism: Acetobacteraceae bacterium; assembly: GCA_027353465.1. GTDB lineage: Bacteria > Pseudomonadota > Alphaproteobacteria > Acetobacterales > Acetobacteraceae > Rhodopila. The sequence continues at coordinate 39,966 of DAIEHR010000080.1, forward strand.
GAAAAATCCGCCTCGATCACGGGGTTACACACAATTCGTTCGGATTCCTTCGGACAGAAGTGATAGCCGACAATCGGTGGATCACGCTGTTCCTACCGCAGGCTACCGGAAATCGGTGACGCGGCAGCGGTAATCTCGCACAAATCCTTCGCCAATCGGGTCGCGGCCGACGCCGTGTATTGATTGGCAAACATCGTCGCGGTGCAGGCCAGGACCGGAATGCCGCCTTCGTCGAAGATCGGCGCGGAAATCGAAACGGTTCCGGATGCGTAGTCACCATTATCCACCGCCCAGCCTCGCTGTCGCGCCTCCCGAATATCTTGCATAAACGCATCGAAGGATACCGGGCGGTTCCAGCGTACTTCGCGGAAGTGGCGTTCAAGATCGCTGTCATCGAGACCGGCGAACGCCGCCATCGCCCGTCCGCTGGCGCCCACCAGAAGCGGCAGCCTCTGACCGATACTCATCTGGATGCGGGTCTGCTTGGGGCTTGGGGTGAGCAGGATAAGCAGCATTCGGGCCTCGGAAACGCGCCGCCATAGCGAA
>DAIEHR010000093.1 GCA_027353465.1 Acetobacteraceae bacterium
ATTCGCCGACGGCCGGACCGTGACCAAGCCGCCGTTCCCGCGCATCCCGTATGACCGGTCGATGCTGGAATTCGGCTCCGACAAGCCGGACCTGCGCAATCCTATCCGTATCGCCGACGTTACCGAACAGTATGCCGGATCGGGGTTCGGGTTGTTTGCCCGGATCGCCGCGTCTGGCGGCATCGTCCGTGCCATACCGGCCCCCGGCGCCGGCTCGCAGCCGAGAAGCTTCTTCGACAAGCTGAACGACTGGGCGAAGGCCGAGGGCCAGGGCGGCCTGGGCTACATCACCTATGACGCCGAGGGTCCGAAAGGCCCGATCGCCCGCAACCTGGAAGCCGATCGCGCCGAGGCGATCCGCGTGGCCTGCGGCCTGAAGGCCGGCGACGCGGTGTTCTTCGTCGGCGGCAAGAAGGACGTAGCCCCCAAATTCGCCGGCGCCGTCCGTACCCGCCTGTGCGACGAACTCGGCCTGCTGGAAAAGGGCACGTTCAAGTTCTGCTGGGTCACCGATTTCCCGATGTTCGAGTTGAACGAGGACACCGGCCAGATCGATTTCAGCCATAACCCGTTCAGCATGCCGCAGGGCGAGCTGGAGGCGCTGATGACGCAGGACCCGCTGACCATCAAGGCGTACCAGTACGACATCGTCTGCAACGGGATCGAGCTGTCCTCCGGCGCCATCCGGAACCACCGCCCCGACATCATGATCAAGGCGTTCGAGATCGCCGGCTACACAGCCGCCGACGTGGAATCCCGCTTCGGCGGCATGCTGAACGCCTTCCGCTATGGCGCCCCGCCGCATGGCGGTTCCGCACCGGGGATCGACCGGATGGTGATGCTGCTGGCCGACGAACCCAACATCCGCGAGGTGATCCTGTTCCCGCTGAACCAGCAGGGCGAGGACCTCATGATGGGCGCCCCCGCCGAAATCCCCCCTGCTCGGATGAAGGAACTGTCACTGAAAATCGAGCTGCCACCGGCGAAACCGAAAGTCACGGCTGGCTGATGCGACGTGGGCGCGGCGGGTTGACGATAGCGCCGCGCGCCACACTATGACACTGTTCGCGTAGCACGCGCCGAATTTTTCAGCGGAGTTATCCATGCGCCTTCCCGCCGTACTCGGCGCGATCCTACTGACAGCCGTAGCCGCCACGGCGAATCCAGCCGCCGCGGCCAGTGCCCCAGCCCCGTTAGCGCCGCCTACTCCATTGCTGGCCCATCGGGCGCTGTACACGCTGACCATGGACCAGGCGAAAGCCGGCGATGTCATCGCTGCCCATGGCACCATGGGTTATGAGGTCACCGACGCCTGCGACGGCTGGGCAGTCCGCCAGAAACTGACCATGACCATCACCAATGCGGACGGCCAGGATATCGAGATGGCCTCGGACTACGCCACATGGGAATCGAAGGACGGCCTTAAATTCCATTATCACATGCGGCAAACCACCGACACGGCGATCACCAGCCAGACGGATGGGGAAGCCATGCTGCAAAGGACGGGTGGCCCGGGCGAAGCGCGCTACACCACGCCGCACGTCCGCGTCACCGCGCTTCCGGCTGGGACGGTGTTTCCGATGGCCCATACCGCGGCGATCATCGCCGCGGCGCGCGAGAAGAAGCACTTTCTGGCGCTGCCATTGTTCGATGGGACGGATGAGAACGGAGTGGAAGACAGTTTCATCGTGCTGTTGGACTGGAAACCGCCGATGCCGAACCATTGGCCCTTGCTGTCCGGCCTGCCCAGCACAAGGGTGAATATCTCGTTCTTCGACCACGGACCGGGCGGCCAGACACCCACCTATGAAGTCGCGATGCGTTACTGGGAAAACGGCGTTGCTGATGCCATGCGGATGGATTTTGGCGATTTCGTCATGAATGCGAAGCTCACCGAGTTCGCACCCCGCCCGCGACACTGTTAGCGGCTATCCACCATCGCTAGCTCAAACGCCCTGTGTATTTCAGCAGGGCGGCCCATCCATCGTCGCCAATCTTGTTCCGCCATCGATCGTAGTACCCGGCCTCGCGAAGCACCGAACGGAAACTGTCGGCATCGACGGTGTTGAACTTCATCCCGTCCGCTTCCAACTCCTGCCTGTTACCCGATTCGGCATCCAGCGTGTCCTTCCGCTGATTGAGACCACCGTTGTTCAGTGCCGCCGCAACGATTTCCTTGAAGTTGTCGGACAGATTCGACCATGACCTTCCGGCGACGCACATCCAGTAGCCATCCCAGATATGGTTCGTTAGCGCACAAATCGTTTGGTAACGCTCCAGGTGAGCGGCCTTGACGAGCGGAAGAATGCCCTCTTGACCTTCGACCTCGTGGCGGTTCAAGGCATGGTCCATGTCGCTCAACGACATCGCGACGGGCAGCGCTTTTAATGCCTGAAACAGATCGACGATATCGGCGTCTGGCGGCGTCCGCAGCCGCATGCCCGCGATATCGGCGGCAGTCGTGACCAATCTCCCGCTGGTCGTCACTTGCCGGAAACCGAAATTCCAGCACCGGTCCATCGCGATCAGGCCAAGCCTTTCATGGATCTGCTGGCGCAGAAACACGCCGACCTGGCCGTCTAGCGCTGCCCAGACGCGATCATACCCGTTGAACGCAAAGCCAATTCTCGGTAGCGCGCTCACGGCCAGATTGGGTGACAACGCCTGGCTGGTCATTGGCACTATATCGATTGTCCCCGCCCTCAATTGGGCGAATAATCCAGCTGAACCGCCCAGTTCGCTGTTGCCATACACCTCCAGACGCATCCTGCCGCCAGTTCGGGCAGTGATTTCACCAGCGGCCTCAATCAGGCGCACATGCAGTGGGAAATCGGTTGGAAGCCCGTGTCCCACCCGCCACGTGATCTCGGGGGCGCCGGCTGCTCGGGCAATAAATGGAACCGCCAGCCCAGCCCCCACAATCGCCGTTCGCCGCGACAACCGTTTCAGCCGTTTCAGCCGCCTTGCGGCAACGATCGACAAGCCGGGCGGGATGTCTGCGAACGCCATGGATGGGAACCCCTGCATGCAGGCGATTTTCCCACATTCCTACCACCGGCGGAACCATTCATTGCCGAAACGGATGCAGCGCGGCAGCCTCAAGGCGTCGATAACCGGTCGGTTTCGTGATGATGCGCCGTTTCAGTAGCATGCCGGTCAGAGGTTGGGGTGCCGGTTGGAATCTCCTCGATTGGCCGCTCCTTTCCCTGCTTCGCCGGCTTGGCTGGCGTTTCCCCCCCAGTATAACTGGAACCCGCTGGGGGGTCGCTTGCGGGGAAGCTATCCTTCAGGACTCGGTCCCTGGCGTCATCGTTGGTCGGCATAATGCGGCCTTTCACCAAATAAGGCTGTCCGGTTTCAACGTTCGGGAACCCGTCGGGTTCACCTTCCCGGAATCCCAGCCTCATGCGAAACTGCCTTCATGAACGCACCTACTCGACTCGGCATGCTCACACCCTCCTCCAACACGACGCTGGAGCCGGTAACCACCGCGATGCTGTCTGGCCTGCCGCATGTGTCGGTACATTTCTCTCGCTTTCGTGTGACGGAGATCGCCCTGACCGAAGATGCCTTGGCACAGTTCGACGATCGCCCAATCCTGCAGGCCGCGGAATTGCTCGCCCACGCCAAGGTCGATACCATCGCCTGGAACGGCACATCCTCGGGATGGCTGGGCTTCGACACCGACCAGCGCCTGTGCGAAAGAATCCAGTCCGCGACCGGCATCAAAGCCTGTACATCGATCCTGGCTTTGAATGAGGTCTTGGCCGCCACCGGGGTCCGCCGCCTCGGCCTGGTGACACCTTATATTGACGCCGTGCAGCAACGCATCGTCGCCAATTATGCCGGGTTGGGCATCACCTGCGATGCGGAACGTCACCTGGGAATCCAGGACAATTTCGCCTTTGCCGAGGTCACGCAACCCACTTTGGCCGCGATGATCCGCGACGTTGCCGCCCAGAAACCCGACGCAATCGGGGTGCTCTGCACCAATCTTCGTGCCGCGCCACTCGTGGCCGCGCTGGAAGCGGAAACCGGCATTCCGATTTACGATTCCATCGCGACTGCGGTGTGGAAAAGCCTGCAACTGGCTGGAACCGCGCGGTCGGAAATCCCGGGGCACCTGTTCAGCCTCTAGCATCTCCAGCGGCCAGGTCCGAACGCATAAGCCCTCAATTCGGTGGACGCGAAACGGTAACAGTGCAAATCAGCGCCGCTTGCTAAAATCAGCCAAATCAGGGTTGCCCGCTTTGAGTTTTTCGGTCAATTGTAATGTTATAATATAACATGTCGCTCCGAAGCCGACCCATGGTCAGACCATGCAATCCCGGCCGTTCGAGTTTTCAACCAGGCAAGACACCGCATGCCATTCCGCGTCCATCCCCGCGTACACCAAATGACCGCCCGCACATGCTTCATTCTCCTTCTGGGCAGTCTGGGCCGTTGCCTGCCAGCGCTGGCGCAGGATGCCACGACCGCGGTAAGCGATCCGGCGTCCGACCGTTGGGCAATCCACGGCCAGACGACTTATATACAGCAATTCCAACCGGCTTTCCGTTCGCCCTACCAAGGCCCGCAAAGCCTGTCACCGGCCGCGAACGGTCGCGAAACCTTCGACTTTACCGTTTTTGGGGGTTTTCGCCCGTGGGACGGAGGCGAAATCTGGATCGACCCGGAAATCGACCAAGGCTTCGGCCTTTCCAACAGCTACGGCGTCGCCGGCTATCTCAGCGGCGAGGCCTATAAGCTGGGCGCGACATACCCTTACTACCGCATGGCACGCGCTTTTTTTCGCCAAACGATTGACCTGGGCGGCGAATCCCAGACCGTCGATGCGGACCTGAACCAGTTCGCGGGCTCCCAGACAGCCAACCGCATCGTTCTGACAATCGGAAAACTGTCAGTCGTCGATATTTTCGACACCAACAAATACGCCCATGACCCGCGCGGCGACTTCCTGAACTGGGCAGTGTTGGACGTCGGCACGTTCGACTATGCGGCCGATGCCTGGGGCACCACCTATGGCGCCGCCGCCGAGTGGTATCAGGGCAATTACGCGTTGCGCGCCGGTCTGTTCGATCTTTCCAGCGTGCCGAACAGCGTTCACCTCGCCATACCGCTGTTGCATCAGACGCAGTTCGTGGCGGAAGCCGAGGAACGGCACACGCTGTTCGATCAGCCCGGGGATTTGAAGTTCCTGTACTGGCTCACACGCGGCAACCTGGGAACCTACACCGATGCGCTGGCCCTGGCCGCCGCGACCGGCACCACGCCGTCCACCGCCTTGGTGCGCACCTATCGCAGCAAATTCGGCGTGGCACTCAATCTGGAGCAGCAACTCGCGCCCGATCTCGGGATGTTCGCCAAAGCGGGGTGGACGCAGCCGGACGTCGAGGAAGCGGATTTCACCGACATCTCGGAATCGGCGACAATTGGCCTATCCATGAAGGGATCGCGTTGGAGCCGCCCGGACGATACGGTTGGGTTGGCGGCTGTGGTCAACCAGATCTCCCACAGCGGGAAGCTGTATCTGGCTGCGGGCGGATTGGGCGGTATCATCGGCGACGGCCGCCTGCCCCAGGCTGGGCCGGAGCAGATCCTGGAGACGTTCTACAGCTTTGCGCCTACCAGTTTCGGCAAAGTCAGCGCGGATTATCAGTTCGTCAACAACCCCGCCTATAACCGGGAGCGTGGCCCGGTTTCAGCCCTGGCGCTGCGTCTGCACGCCGAATTCTGACGCGACAGGGCGGCGGACTCATCGCGGCCGCTCCGCCCGCACGGCGATCGCCATCGCCGTCTGTCCCAGCAACGCCGATCCCAGCAGCACCGTGGCGACCGGATAAACCGCGCCAGGGTGCCAGGTTTCCACCACCACGGTGCACAGCATCCCGTAGCCCATCTGGATAAAGCCATACATTCCCGACGCCGCCCCGATCGCCTGCGGGTTCACGGACACAGCGCCCGCCAGGGCAAACGGGCTGGCCATCCCGGCCCCGACCATGAACAGGCTAACCGGCAGCACCACGGTCGGCACCGACAGAAGATCCCCGGCATCGGCCAGCGCGAACAGCGCCGCACCCAGAATGCCTAACCCATTGGCGATCCGCAGCGCCAGCCGGACCGGCAGCCGCCCCGCCAGCCGGTTGGCGCCCACGCTGCCGAGCGCCACGCCCAGCATCAGCACAAGGTAATACAGGCCTACGCGCTGCGTTGGCTGATGCAGCAGGTTTTCGAAAATGAACGGCGACGCCGACATAAACGCATAGAACGCCGTCGTGGAGCACGCCCCGCCGATGGCATACCCCAGGAATCGCGGCGAGCGCAGCAGCCGGACATAGGCCAAAGCCATCGAACGTCCACCGCCGCTTCCACGCCCATCCAAAGTCTCTGGCATCAGCAACACACAAGCCAGCCAAGTCCCCCCGCCGAACAGCGCCAGCAGCACATAGCTGGCCCGCCAGTGGATATAGGCCGTCAGATACCCGCCGATCGCCGGGGCAATGGCGGGCACCATCGCCATCACCAATGTCAGCAGCGCGAGCTGTCCCGCGGCTTTGTCAGCCGTTGCCCCGTCCCGCACCGCGGCGCGCCCCAACACCAGTCCCGCGCATCCGCCCAGCGACTGCACGATGCGGGCACCTATCAAAACGCCCGCCGTGGGAGCCGACGCGGTCACGACGCTGGCTACGGTAAACAGGCCCAGACCAGCCAGCAGCACCGGCCGCCGCCCGAACCGGTCCGACACCGGGCCATACAGCAATTGCCCGATCGACAGCCCGATCAGATACAGCGTAATCGTCAGCTGCGACGTTCCGATCGACATCCCCAGCGCTCGGGCGGTTGCCGGCAGGGCGGGGATGATGATGTGCATCCCCAGCGTTCCGCACGCCGTCATCGCGACAAGCAACAGAAAAGGTGCCCGCGCACGCGAACGCGGCGCGGAGGTAAACGAAAATCGCATGATGTGTCCCGCGGTTGCCGGTCACTATGCCCGATGCAAGCCCAGGTTCAACTCCGGCCGCCCGGCGGCAGCCACGCCTCGAACGAAAGCGCCCGCCGGCATGGAATGTCATCGTATTGACATCGCCGCCGCCTCGCGGTCCGGGACTGGTGCTTGTAAGCACACCGCGACCGAAACTAAAGAGATCCTCTATGCAAACCAGGAACGTACCGGCGACCGGCCCCGGCTATTGGACCGCGTTGTCCATCGCGAGCGTCTTCGGCGCCAACATGGGCGACTTCTGCTCCAAAATTCTGCATCTGGGCCATGCCAACGGATTGTTGCCGCTGGCCATCCTGTTCGGCGCCATCCTGGCCGCGGAACGGCGCGCCACCGCCGCGAACGTGGCCTTCTACTGGCTGGCGGTCATTGCCCTGCGCACGGCCGCGACCAACACCGGCGATCTGCTCACCCACGACTTCGCAATCCCCTACCCCGTGGCGATGGCAGGACTTGCCGCACTGCTGGCCGGTATCCTGATCCTTGAGCGGCCATCGCCACAAGCGCGGCGCAAAACCTCCGTGCCGGATACGAACCTGTATTACTGGGCCGCGATGATGGTGGCAGGCACGCTGGGTACCGCGACCGGCGATTACGTCGCCGATGTGCTGCGCCTGGGCGCCGGCGGCGGATCGCTGGTCTTGTGCGCGGTGCTAGCCGTGGTTCTGGCCGCCCGCGCGATCGGTGACTTCACATCCCGGGCGTCATATTGGATCACCATCGTCGCGATCCGGTCCGCAGGCACGACAATGGGCGATTACCTGGCCGGGCGACACGGCCTGGACCTTGGTCTTCCGATCAGCACCGCGGCGACAGGCATTGTATTCCTGACAATCCTGGCCGCGCTGTTCTATGCGAGGCCCCCGAACGAAGCAGCGGCCTAATGCAGGGTGGCGGACACCATTGAAACACCGCCGGAACAGAATGCCACACGCAGGCGAAGGGTCGCGGTGACATCGCTGAGCGAGGAGAAGATGCCAACCTCGGTCAGCGAATCCCAGTGGACCTGATCAACCCGGAAGCCCCCGGCTTCCCGGCTGACAACGAAGCTGGGGCCGGCTAGATCGTCCCCGTCCGGCGGCAGTATCACCAGCGCCGCGTCATCCGCGCCGACGCCTTCAAGCTCAACCGACCAGTCTGACGCGACGTCCGCGATGGACCGACGTACGGTTACCGCGTCCGCCTCGCACAGGGGATGAGGCTTCACCGCGATGGCGCTAGTGAGTCCGATAAGGTCGCCCGGCCGCCTGGTGGACATCGCACACTCCAAATATGAGCGCGTTATGTCACATCCCGGTTGCAGAAAATAGTTTCATTAATCATAATTTGTACTTTTAATGGTACGGACTATCTATATTTTTGATTATCGTCGCGTGGAACGCGCAGCCGCCGACGAACGTCGAGCGAGTGTCAAAACCGCGTTCCGGCACAGGGCCTGATCCGGCCAGCCGGTCCGCTTGCATCCGCGTTCTGCCTCCGCCAGGCCAGCCATCGCCGCCGTCAGCGTCCCGGACGGCCACAGCCCCAGCGAACGGGAAAATGCCCCAACCTTCTGGTAGAATACCGGCGGACGCACGGTCTTGGTGGCATCGGCCGCGGTCAGCCCCTGTTCATCCATGGCCAATCGGGCACGATGGAGCTTTTGCAGATGCCCCATCGCCGCCCGCAGCACCTGAACCGGCGCGGCGCCCTCCGCCACCGCGGCTTCCAATGCTCGATCAGCTGTAGCGACATCGCCCGTGGTCGCCGCATAGAGTGCATCGTCCAGCGACAAACCGGCCAGATCGCCGACACAGGTCATGGCCGCTTCCAGATCGACCCGATTCCCAACACCCGTATATAGCGCCAGCTTCTCCAACTCCGCCCGGGTCGAGGCCCGATCCGCACCGAGTTGCTGAGACAGCCACGACAAGGCATCCAGCTCGATCCCCACGCCGGACGCACGCAACGTCTCGCGGATCGTCTCCTCCAAAGCCCGGCCTTCCTCGGGGTAGCAACCGATCGCCGTACCTTCGGCCGCGGCTTCCAAAGCCGTCCTCAGCTTGGACCGCGAGGCCATCGACGGCCCCTCCAGCACCACCAGCGCCGGCGCCTTGCTTTTCAGCACGGCCAAGACCGGTTCGGTCGCGGCGTCGGTCACGTCGCGCACCCGCACCACGCGCCGGCCGCCCATCAGCGACAGCCCCGCCGCCTCATTCACTAGTTGCTTGATGTCCTCGCGCGGCAACTCCGTCACCAGGAACGGATCGTCCAGCGAGCCGGCAACGGCGCGCACCAGCGTCTCCGCCCGGTCGCGGATCATGCCCGCGTCGTCGCCAAACAGCAGAACCACACGACATTCGCCCGGTTCACGTAGAAAAGCGGGAATCCGGGCAGAAGCCAGCTTCACGGGCGCTATCCGGTCTGTTTCGCCGCCTGCTGGCGGAACCAGACCGCAAGCTGCGTCGCGATCTGGGTAGCGAGATAATCGGCCATCCGCTTCTGTTCCGCTTCAACCTCAAGGTCGGCCGCGAAATACTGGGAGTCGAAAATGTTCACGCCATCAAGCGCCCGCGCGCCGCCGGACGTCAGAACAGTTCGCTTGGCATCGCGCGCGCGCAGCGAATAGGTCGCCGTGCCAATCAGCCTGATTCGGGTCGCAATGTCGTTTGCCTCGATGCCAACGCCCTCGCCAGCAACCCCGAATGTCACGATCAGGTCGTATTTGGCGGCCGTAGTACCCGAGTCACTGCCGAACCGATCCTGCAACGCCTGCCGCATAAGCTGGCCCGGACGCTCCGGGATCACTGGGACATAGATCGCGGCAAGTTCGCGCTGCCCGGGGCCGCCTTTGCCGGACGCCGTCGGCATATAGACAGGTTGGAACCCGCAACCGCCCAGGGCGGTCATGGAAGCAAAACAAAACCAGCGGCGGCTGACAGAGGATTTCATCCGGCGACCACGAAGTTGACGATCCGGTTGGGGACATGCACGCGTTTGACGATCCGCTTGCCTTCCAATGCCTTGGCGACATTCGGATCGGCTTCGGCGGCGGCGATCACGGCATCGGCCGGCGCATTCGGCGCCGCCTCGATCGTGCCGCGCAGCTTGCCCATCACCTGCACGGCGATAGTAACGCTTTCAGCGATCAGCAGTGCCGGATCGGCTTCCGGCCACGCAAGTTCGGCGACCAGATGGAAGCTGTCCGGGAACAGGCGTGCGTACACTTCCTCCGACAAATGCGGCATCATCGGGCTGGACAGCCGGGCCAGCATCTCCACGGCCTCCCGGCGCGCCCATGCCAGACCGGCCTCCGGCGCGGCGCGTTCAGCCTCGGTGATCGCATTGGCCAACTCGTATAACCGAGCAACGGCGACGTTGAAGGCGAAGCTTTCCAGCGCTTCGGTGACAGCGGCGATGCAGCGGTGCGTCGCGCGCCGCATTGTCCGGCCGGCGGGGCCGAACGCGTCGGGCATCGCCTCGTCACCGGCGCCATCCAACGCCTCCGCCAGCCGGAAGACGCGCTGAGTGAACCGGAACGCGCCGGCCGCGCCGGATTCCGTCCATTCCATGTCACGTTCCGGCGGATTGTCCGACAGGATGAACCAGCGCGCGGTATCGGCGCCGTAGCGGGCGATGATGGCACCGGGGTCGATTGTGTTGCGCTTGGACTTGCTCATCGCCTCCACGCGGCCAACCGTCACCTTCTCCCCGGTTTCGCGATGCACGGCGGTACCGTCAGCCCGCTTCTCGATCTCCTCCGGATACAGCCAGCGGTTATCGGTGCCACGGTAGGATTCGTGGTTCACCATCCCCTGGGTGAACAGCCCCGCGAACGGCTCCTCCACCGACACATGCCCGGTATCCTTCATCGCCCGGGTAAAGAAGCGCGAGTAGAGCAGATGCAGGATCGCGTGTTCGATGCCGCCGATATACTGATCGACCGGCATCCAGTGATCGACCGCCGCCTTTACCAGCGGCACATTGGCCTTGGGTGAGCAGTAGCGGGCGAAATACCACGAGCTATCGACGAACGTGTCGAACGTGTCGGTTTCCCGCCGAGCCTTGGCGCCGCAGGTGGGACAGTTGACGTGCTTCCAGGTGGGGTGGTGATCCAGCGGATTGCCGGG
>DAIEHR010000119.1 GCA_027353465.1 Acetobacteraceae bacterium
CGAAGCCGCCATCGGCACGCGTGCCGGCCGGCACCTGCCCCGCAACCTTGCAGGGCAGGTCCTTGGTGTCGAAGGACTGGATGGATGTGATACCCGATTCGCCGTTGACCAGGCGGCGCCAGACATGGGGCACGCCAACGCCCAGCGGGCAGGCAATGCCCAGCCCGGTAACCACCACGCGACGCATGGAACCGCTCCCTCCAGACCGCCTCTGGTCAGGCCGCCTTCTGCTTCTCGATATAGTCGATCGCATCCTTGACGGTGCTGATCTTCTCGGCGGCATCCTCAGGAATTTCGACGCTGAAGGCTTCCTCGAAAGCCATCACCAGCTCGACCGTGTCCAGGCTGTCGGCGCCCAGATCGTCGATGAAGGATGCGTCCATCGTCACCTTGGATTCATCGACACCAAGGTGTTCCACGACGATCCGCTTAATCTTATCAGCAATCTCGCTCATCGGCTCCGCTACTCCTGAACTACTGTTCGGTTTAAACTCGTTGTCCGGCTTTTTCCGTGGCCGGCGCCTTGTCCCGGTTCACGAAGCGAGCCCGCGCCAGACATAGCGTCGGGCGCTTAGCATGCTTTCCCAACAACGGGAAAGGCCGGCGGTTCGTCATGCGCTGCACTAGATCATCGCCATGCCGCCATTGACGTGGAGTGTGGCGCCAGTGACCCACCCTGCTTCGTCCGACGCCAGATATACAACAGCGGCCGCGATGTCTTCCGGCTGCCCGAGCCGCTTCAAGGGAATCGAGTCGGTCAGCTTGGTTTTCTGCGCATCACCCAGAACATCTGTCATCGGCGTCACGATAAAACCGGGTGCCACGACATTGATCGTAACGCCCCTGGAGGCGACTTCCTGCGCCAGCGCCTTGGTCATACCCACAAGACCGGCCTTGGCGGCGGCATAATTGGCCTGACCGGCATTGCCGGTCGCGCCGACGATGGAGGAGATATTGATGATCCGCCCCGCCCGCCGGCGCAGCATGCCGCGCAGGGCCGATCGGGTCAGCCGGAACGGTGCCGACAGATCGACGTCCAGAACCGCCTGCCAATCTTCATCGGACATCCGCAGCGCGAGCATGTCGCGTGTCATGCCGGCATTGTTTACCAGAATGTGCAGCGGCCCGCAGGCCTTTTCCGCCGTCTCGATCAGGGCTTCGGGTTCCGAAGCATCACGCAGATCGGCGGGGCAAACATGGGCTCGCTCACCAAGCTGAATCGCCAGAGCTTCAAGCGCATCGCGGCGCGTGCCGGACAGGGCCACGGTCGCACCCTGGGCATGCAGCGCCCGGGCGATTGCCGCGCCGATGCCGCCCGAGGCGCCGGTGACCAGTGCGGCCTTGCCTTCCAATCGAAACATTGCCGCTCCCCTTCCGTTCCCTAGAGACTTTTCAGCAGCGCTTCGATCTCGGCCGGGGTTCCGGCGGAGATGCCGGACGCGTCCGGTGCGATTCGCTTGTTCAGTCCCGTCAGCACCTTACCGGCGCCGAGTTCGATATACCGATCGACACCCATATCCGTCATCGCCATCACGCATTCACGCCACCGGACGGTTGCCGTTACCTGCTGTATCAGCAGATCGCGGATTCGCCCAGGTTCGGATTCGCGTTTTGCCGAGACATTCGCCACCAGCGGCACAACTGGGGCTTTTGGCGGGGTGGTTTCAAGCGCCTCGGCCATCGCATCGGCTGCCGGCGCCATCAGGGAACAATGGAACGGCGCCGAGACCGGCAGCAGCATTGCCCGCTTCACGCCCTTGGTCTTGGCGATCTCGACGGCGCGCTCGATCGCTGTGCGATGGCCGGAGATCACGACCTGCCCGCCGCCATTGTCGTTGGCTGGTTGGATAACCTCCAGCTTGCCGGTTTCGGGTATCGGCGCGGCTTCGGCACAGATTTCAATCGCCTGTGCCATCTCGGCGCCCAACAGGGCAGCCATCGCGCCCATGCCGGCCGGGACCGCCTTCTGCATTGCCTGGCCGCGCAGCTTCAGTAACCGGGCGGTATCACTGATGGTGAATGCACCCGCTGCTGCCAGCGCGGAGTATTCGCCGAGCGAGTGACCGGCGACCACGAAGGCCTTGCGCTGCAAGGTTGTGCCACCTTCGCGCTCCAGCACCCGCAACACCGCCAGCGAGTGCGCCATGAGCGCCGGCTGGGTATTTTCGGTCATTTGCAGTTCTTCGGCCGGCCCCTCGAACATCAGCTTGGACAGCTTTTGCTTCAGGGTTTCGTCCACTTCCTCAAACACCTCCCGAGCGGCGGCGAAAGCGGCGGCGAGATCCCGGCCCATGCCGACGGCCTGGCTGCCTTGGCCCGGGAAGATGAACGCGTTGACCGACATGGTGCGAGGACTCTCGAATGGTTACGAACAGGTAGGATTGGCGCGGGGGCGTAGCGGCGGGCTACCGGGCTGTCAAGGAAAGGGCGCGGTCGCTTGGCCGGCGACTCATCTAACGGCTTCTGGCCAGAGTTCCAGATTGGCAGCCCCGGACGCTTAATCGCGTCCCGGCGCCTGCTTGCGCAGGTCCTGATGGGTAAAGTCCGACGGCACGGATGCTGCCGCCGGGATCGGAGCACGAATGCCGGAACCTGAAACTAATTTGCAATGTTTAACATAAAAACTGCCAATTCGGCTTTTAACAGAATGGCGGTCAGAACGATTTTCTTGACACGAACGATGTATTTTGTCGATAAATGGTCTTTAATTGATACGTTTCATGGGCGTTGCCGGAATGGACAGCAAACCGTCAGGATATCTGGGCTTAAGGGTCGCTGGCCTAACCACGGCCTTCGCCGTGGCCTGCTTCCTTACAGCAGGTTCAGCAGCAGCCGCGGACCCAAACCTTGCCGTCAATGGAAGCTTCGCAACGACGTCAGCCACATCGGCTGAATTCGGGTCGACCAATAACGGCTACACGCCCACCGTCCAGCTTACCGGTTGGACCACCGCGGGATATAATTTCGTATTCCTGCCGAATACGGCCGACACCACCGGGGCCGTGGGCCAATACAACACGACCGCGACCGTCGCGAGTCCCGGGCTGAGATTGTGGGGGCCAAACGACGGCGGCGGCGCAAATGGTTTGGTTACGGCCAGTCCGACCGGCGGGAACTTCATCGCGGCCGACGGTGCCTATGAGATCTCTGCCATCACACAGACCATTACCGGCCTGAACGTCGGCGCCAAAGTCTATGTCTCGTTCGCCTGGGCCGGGGCGCAGCAATCCGGCTTTACCGGCCCGACCACCGACAAATGGACCGTTGACCTCGGCAGCAGTCCGAGCCAGTCAACACCGGTCGTTTCGCTCCCCAGTCAGGGGGCGACGGCGTGGATGAACGAGACCTTTTCGTTCATCGCGACGAACTCCAGCGAAGTGCTTTCCTTTCTAACGACGGGAACACCCGCCGGCCAACCGCCCTTCGCGTTGCTCTCCAACGTGGTTGTGACCGCGCCGGAGCCGGAGAGCGTCGCTCTCATGCTCTCAGGCGTCGTCGGCCTGATGATCGCGGCGCGCCGGCGCGGATCGCGAACGGCGGCCAGAATTTCGGGCTGAAGCAAGCGATCAGGGTCAATCCGCCCCCCTGGCCGGAACCGTGGCCGCGGGGTTCGCAGGGAAGCACAGGTGACTCACAGGTCACATGGCCGAATTAGTTGCGATAATTATATAAATCGATTTAGCCTTTACCCGCTTTCTGGGTATTGATCCCCGATGGCTGGCCCGCACACCAAGGTTCTCCGGGATCAGGTCTCAAATAGATGAAACAATTTTTCGGACAAGCGTTCAAATGAATGGCCTGTTTCGGCGATTGGGCGCCAAGCTGAACATCCTTGTCTTTGCGGAACTCCGCTGCCTGCTGACCGCCCCGCCAATCCCAGCCAAAGCGAACCCGGATCCCAATATGGTTAAAAACGCCAGTTTCGCCATCACCGGGGGGTCCAGTTCGTCGGGCTGAAGTCACTTACCCGCCGGTCAAACGCCACATCACATCCGTTCGGCAGCAAACTGAAACGCATGACCGCGCTACATTCCATTGTTTCGTATCTCCGCCCGATCGCTCAGTCGCTGGTTGCGCTGGGCGTGTGGCTGATACTGCTGATGCTGGTGTTTGTTCCGCTGGAGCGGCTGTTTCCGCTGCGTCGCGACAGATATATCCGAAATGGATTCGGTCGTGATGTTGGCTACTACTTCCTCAACGGCATCCTGCCGGGTCTGGTCTTGGGCATCCCCCTGACCACCGCCGCCTGGATGGGCCATCACGTCCTTCCTTCGGCCATGACAACGGGCTTCACCCGCTGGCCGGCAGCGATGCGGCTGTTCGCGGCGATGGCGGTCGCTGAGGTCGGCTTATATTGGGGGCATCGGTGGTGCCACCAAATACCGTTGCTGTGGCGCTTCCATGCGATCCATCACAGCCCGACCCATATCGATTTCCTGGTCAACTCACGGGGCCACCCGGTGGATTTCGTCTTCACCCGCCTCTGCGGTCTAACACCGATGTATGCCCTGGGCATGGGCAGCCCGATCGCGGGCGATGGCGGCCTGATCCCGGTTCTGGTCATGCTGGTCGGTCCTGCCTGGGGGTTTTTCATCCACGCCAATGTCCGTTGGCGGTTCGGACCGCTGGAGTGGCTGATCGCGACCCCGGCATTCCACCACTGGCACCATGCCAACGATGATCCGTCCGTCATCAATAAGAACTACGCGCCGATGTGGCCGTTTATCGACCGGCTATTCGGAACCTTCCATCTGCCGCCCGATCGCCATCCAGCCGTCTTCGGCACCGATTCCGCTGTCGCCACGAGTTTTTCCGGCCAGTTGTTCGATCCATTTGCCGCCCCACGGCAACCACCTCGGCCCGGACATCCCACGGAATAGCGGCCCAGCGCTTCGGCTGTTTTATTCTTCCGGCGCATTGAGTTCTATCGGGCGACCAAGCCCGCGGCAGCACCGCTGACCCCCGCACATATTACAGGCCCGCACGCCGGTGGTATAAGGTTCGCGAAAGCCCCCAGGAGCGACCGATGCAGCCACCGATGCGCAACACCCCAAATGTCCTGCTGTGGACCGATTCCCCCGGTCCATACATCGATGCGATCGCAAAAGCCGGCCTCGCTGACCGGGTAGCAATCGAGGCTCTCAGCCGCAAAACCCAACCGTCCGACGCCCAGCGCGCCCACACCCATGTACTGCTGGCCGCCGGCGCCCCGGCCGGGCTGCTGCCCGCCATGCCCAACCTGCAGTGGGCACAATCACTGACCGCGGGCGTCGAGGGATGGCTCGCCCTACCCGACCTGCCCCCCGATCTGACGCTGACCTGCGCCCGCGGCACCCATCGGGAATCGATGCCAGAGAATATCCTCGGCGCCTTGTTCCATATCGCCAAACCGTACACCGCCATCGCCGATGACAACAGGCAAGGAATTTGGACCCAACGCGTCGCAACGCCGCTGAACGGGACCACGCTCGGTATCCTCGGCCTGGGGGAGATCGGCCAGGAGGTCGCGCGCCTGGCAACGGCGCTGGGCATGCGCGTGATCGGCACCAAGCGCCGGCCCGCGCCGATGCCCAATGTCGCGGAAGTCCTGCCCCCCGATCGCACCGATGAGGTGCTCGCCCAATGCGACTACCTCCTGCTCTTGCTGCCTGCCACACCGGAAACCGACAATTTCATCAACGCTGGTCGCCTGCTCAAGATGAAGCCCGGTGCTTGGTTACTGAATTTCGGACGCGGCCATCTGATCAAGGACGACGACCTGATTGCCGCGGTCAAGAGCGGCACGATCGCCGGTGCCGTGCTGGACGTGTTTCGTCAGGAACCATTGCCCGCTGCCCATCCTTTCTGGACCACGGATGGCATCATGGTGCTGCCCCATATCGGCGGACCGCACCCTCAACGCGACACCATCGTCGCCCGGCTGTTCGTCGAGAACCTCGAGCGGTTCCTTGACGGCCGTCCATTAAGACAGGTCGTTGATCGCGACGCCGGCTATTAGGGCGGACGTGCCAGCTCTACGCATTGTGTTCGAAGGCATATTTAGATTGATATCGTTATAGTTACTAAATCACGCATAAAATCCGATGCGATGATCGGTCCCGGAGGGGGATTGGGCGCCCCTCCAGGATCCGGTGGAATCCCTGGCGATGGGATCGGATCCTCGGTCGGACCCCCAGGCCCGCGCTCCGGTGGTGGCGGCTCAGGTGGTGGTGGAGAGGGCGGTGGGGCTTCCGGCGGGTCATTCGGAGGGATGGGCATGGGCGGGTCTCCCGGATGTCCGATCCTATAACGCATGGCGGGCCATTTGGATGCGTGCTTCAATTTGCTCCACGACACGCCCACAACCGTCCGGCATGATGAAAAGGTTCGTAAGATGACGAGCGACTCACCCGTTCGCGATTTCATCCTCCCGCGCCTGACCGCCCTTGTGGATCAGGCGGTGGCAACGGGGCTTGCCCGCGACGTAGTCGTGGCGGTGCTGATTGATCTGGTGACGTCGCCGGCATTCGATACCGCGGCGGTCGATCCCACGGCGGACTCCGCACCGCACCCGTTATGGGACAGAACGGCAGACAGCCTGGTGCTGATCGGGGAGACGCCTGCACTGCCACCACAAGCGGGTGATGCCCGCGACGAGGCTGATTTCGTCAAGCCGATCAGCCCGTTCATGCCGTCGTAAGCGTTTCAGGTTGTAACGTCAGCCTGAGGACGGTCCAGCGCCTCGGACACCTCGGTATGCCAGGCGCCTTCGCTATCCTGAAACTCGATCAGCGTGGTATCACCCGGAACCCGTTGTTCCGCGGCGACCCGCCGAGCAGCGGAGAGCGCCGCGGCCTTGTCAGCAAATGGCTCTGAAAAGACGTCGTTCAAACGATAGGCCCAACCGCCATCGTGCTGCACGACCTTGTAGTGAATCCGTTTCATAAGGACCTCCTCGTGTTGGTTCGGGGATAGATAGTGTTCGCCCCGAACCAATACGAGAAGCCTGCCTGACCTGAATCAAGTCAGGCCTTGCGGACTCAAGCCGGGGTCGGGTCCAGGCGGTAGCCGCCGGGCGCGGTCATCAGCAACGTGCAGTTTGATGGATCGGATTCGATCTTCTGCCGCAGGCGATAGACATGCGTTTCCAACGTGTGGGTGGTCACCCCCGCGTTATAACCCCACACCTCGTCCAGCAGCACCTGGCGCGACACGATCTTTTTCGCGTGGCGATACAGGAACTTCAGGATATCGACCTCTTTGGCGGTCAGCCGAAGGCGCTGCTTCTTGTCGGCGCCGATCAACAACTTCGCGGACGGGCGAAACGTGTAGGGCCCGATCGTGAAGACCGCATCCTCGCTGGTGTCGAACAGCCGCAATTGCGCATGCAGTCGCGCCAGCAGTTCATTCGCTCTGAACGGCTTAGAGATATAGTCGTTGGCACCCGCATTCAGACCGCTGACGACATCGACTTCATCCGACGCGCCGGTCAGCATGATGATCGGCATCGTGTGCCCTTGCTTGCGTATCTGGGCACAGAAGTCGCGCCCATCCCCGTCAGGCAGGTTGATGTCCAGAATAATCGAATCGAAGCGGGCCTCCGCCGCGCCCAGATGACGACTCGCTTCACCGAGGGTAGCGGCCTCGATGGATTGGAAAACGCCGCTGGATGCCACCTGGTCGGCGAGCACCTGCCGGAGCGCATCGTCATCCTCGACGATCAGAATTGGTCTCGCAGCCGACATGTATTGATCCTCACGATTATGTGGCGATGTCATCCGCGTACCGGATTAGGTGTCTGATCGCAAAGAACGTTTCTGTGATCGCGCGGTTTGGTTGCGCTGACATTTCCGCGAGTATCGAACCGTTGCGGGCCACAGCATGGGCATGGTGGTATCCGCGCGTGTGCAGCGCGGCAGGCATCGTCGTACATCACTATACCGATAAGGCGGAAGCCATCATGGAAGAGGATGCAAGCGGGGCGGGACGCTTTGTGCCGGCTATGCTGAGGCCGAACGTGGTGATTCAGGCGGGCGGCGATGTGGCCAGAGCCGCGGAGCTGCACAACGAGGCACACCGATATTGCTACATCGCCAGTTCGTTGCATTTCCAGGTCGAATGCCAGCCGGTGATCGCACCCGGCACCGGCCCGTAGCGAATTTGGCCGCTGGATTTGCCGCCAACCTCTGGCTGGAGGGCCATTTATCCAACCGCAAGCCAGCGCGGCCATCGCCAAGGTATAGCCTCCGGCCATCGCCCTGTTCCGATAGCGGGGGGAAACCGCACGAACAAGGCGATGGCGGGAGGCCAGTCCCAAGCCGAGGGGAAGCGGCGCGGGACTATCAGAGCTGGCGCTATAATGCGGCGCTGACTGAACTCAGGACGCTGCCCAGATTGGCGCCAAGACTCGTCATAATGCTGACGGCCGAGGTCGCGACCAGTGAGGCAATCATAGCGTATTCCAACGCGGTAACACCGCGCCGGTCCGCGGCAAGCAACCGCGGTCGGGCGCTAAGATCCTTCACGGCGGCAATCCCTTCCATGGTGCTGCGTTGGTTCCCGCCCGCCGTCCAAATCCTGTCGCGGGGTCGATCATCGATGCGCAATGGGGCACGGCAGCGGTTACAAAATGTTTTCCGCTCGGAGCTTTATTGCGTTTTTTATCACGATTGGTTCAGGCCGTCAGAGTTCCCGTTCGGTCCGCATCATGTTGCCCGCGCGCGGAATACCGTCTGAGTAATTTAGTTGACGCATACGTTAATTAGCATACTAAATAGTCATAGGTCTCCGCTGTCCGGTCCAATTCGGACGGATAACCGGCCTAGACATGAATATCGGCATCAAGGGCAACGCTACCGGCCGGATCGAAACTGGCCGGCCTTCCAAGGGCAGGAACAGATGGACGCGATTTCGCACAAACCGCTGGAGGCGGTCCCAGTTCCCACACTACTGGACCGCTCGGTTGCCAAGTTCGCCGCGAAAACAGCCATGTCATTTCAGGGGCGGCGATGGACCTATGCCCAGCTTGCCGCCCTGGTGGATCGCGCGGCGGCTGGTCTGCAACGCCTGGGGCTGAAGCCAGGCGACCGGGTCGGGCTGTGTCTGCCCAACACGCCGTATTTCGTCATCTTCTACTACGCCGCACTGAAGGCCGGACTGGTCGTCGTCAACTACAACCCGTTATACGTCACCCGCGAACTGCTGCATCAGATCCAGGATTCCGGCACCGCGACCATGATCGTGCCCGACATTGCGGCGATCTATGAGAAGGTAGCCAGTATCGCCGACCTGCAACGGATCGTGGTCTGCCCGTTCGCGGACGCGCTGCCGGCGCTGAAGGGGTTGGCGTTTTCGCTGCTGAAAAGAAGCATGGTCGTCCGGCCGAAATACGACGCCCGCATCGTGCAGTATCGCCAGGTGGTCGCCCCTGTGGCGCCGCTGACCCCGGTGAAGATCGATCCCGGCGATCTGGCGGTGCTTCAATACACCGGCGGCACCACCGGCCGGCCCAAGGGCGCGATGCTGACCCACGCCAATCTGTCGCTAAACTGCCAGCAGGGCACCCATCACATGCCCAGCATGCGCGAAGGCGAGGAAAAACTGATGGGCATCCTGCCCTTCTTCCACGTCTTCGCCATGACCTCCATCCTCAACGGCGGGATCAGCATGGGCGGCGAACTCATCCTGCACCCGCGGTTCGAGATCGGCGCGGTGATGAAGTCTCTGGCCCGCGACAAGCCGACGATGCTGCATGCGGTGCCAACGATCTATAATGCCATCGCCGCGGCTGCCGAGAAAAGCCAGGTCGATATCTCCAGCCTGAAGGTCTGCGTGTCCGGCGGCGCGCCGCTGCCGGCCGAAGTGCGCGAACGCTTCCAGAAACTCACCGGCTGCCGCATCATCGAAGGCTACGGCCTGACCGAGGCCTCGCCCTGCGTCAGTTCCAACCCGCCCGATGGCCAGGTCAGGCCGGACTCGGTCGGCATCGCGGTGCAGGGAACCGAGATCGAAATCCGCGGGCTGGACGATGTCCGCAAGATCTTACCGGCGGGGGAACGCGGCGAAATCTGTGTGCGCGGCCCGCAAGTGATGAAGGGCTACCTGAACCACGAGGCGGAAACCAGGGCGGCCTTCGTCGATGGCGCGCTGCGCACGGGTGATGTCGGCTACCTTGACCAGGACGGCTATCTGTTCGTCACCGACCGGATCAAGGACCTGATCATTTGCAGCGGCTACAACGTCTATCCACGCACGATCGAGGACGCGTTGTACGAACATCCCGCGGTGGCCGAGGCCGTGGTGATCGGCATTCCCGATTCCTATCGCGGGCAGGCGCCGCTGGCGTTCGTTACGCTGCGGGCCGGCGAAACCCGCACGCCGGATGAGCTGCGCGACTTCCTGCGCGACAAGCTGTCCGCGATCGAACTGCCGGTTCGGGTGGAGATTCGCACCACCCTGCCAAAGACGGCGGTCGGCAAGCTGTCGCGCAAGGAACTGGTCGCCGAGGTTTTGTCATCCACGTAAGATGGTTGACGTATAGGTCAACCTGGGATATCGATCCAACCATGCTGGACGAACGCCTCTATACCGTGACTGAGCTGGCGAAGGAGCTTGGGATGACCCCCCGCGCGGTCAGGTTCTATGAAGACAAGGGCCTGATCGCGCCGCAGCGGGCTGGGACGACACGGGTTTATTCCGTGCGAGACCGAGCACGGATGATATTGATTTTGCGGGGAAAGCGGTTGGGCTTTTCGCTGAGCACGATCAAGGAATATCTCGATCTTTACGACGCCGACATCACGCAGCATGCGCAGCTTCGGCTGTTGCTGACGGCGATCGGCAAGCGGCGGACCCAACTGACCGCGCAACGTCAGGCCATTGATGAGGCGCTCTCGGAATTGGACGAAATCGCCACCCAGGCCGAGGCGGTTCTGCGGATTCCCTCTCCCCGATCCAAACGCTCGGCTGCCGGATAGCACAACAAGACCTTGAGGAGACGATAGTGACCAACGCCGTAATCGCGGGCTATGTCCGCTCCCCTTTTCATTTCGCCTCCAAGGGCGGTCTGGCCCGTGTACGCCCGGATGACATGGCGGCCCAGGTGGTGCGGGCACTGATCGCGCGCACCGGGGTCAAGCCCGAGGATATCGAGGACATCATTGTCGGCTGCGCCTTCCCCGAGGGCGAGCAGGGCCTGAACGTCGCCCGCCTGATCGGGCTGCTGGCCGACCTGCCGCTATCTGTCGCGGGTGTTACCGTCAACCGGTTCTGTGGATCGTCGATGCAGTCGATTCATATCGCGGCCGGTCAGATCGCGCTGGGCGCGGGGGATGTGTTCGTCTGCGCCGGCATCGAAAGCATGAGCCGGGTGCCGATGATGGGCTACAATCCGCTGATCAACCCGGCGCTGATGACGTCAATGCCCGCCGCTTATATCGGCATGGGCGAAACGGCGGAAAACGTCGCCCGCAAATGGCAAATTCCGCGCGCTGAACAGGAAGCCTTCGCTGTTCGCAGCCACACGCTGGCCGCCGCGGCCGCCAGTTCCGGCCGGTTCGAGGAGGAGATCGTGCCGATCATCGGCAAGTCCGGTTCGGTCGGCCAGGATGGCTGTATCCGCCCAGAAACGACGGCGGAGACTCTGGCCGGGCTGAAGCCGGCCTTCGACAAGGATGGCACAGTGACCGCCGGCACATCCTCGCCGCTGACCGATGGCGCCGCCGCCGTCCTGGTGTGCAGCGAGGCCTATGCCGACAAGCACCACATTCAGCCCCTCGCCAGGATCAAGTCCACCGCCGTCGCCGGCTGCGCGCCGGAAATCATGGGAATTGGCCCGGTCGCAGCCACCAGGAAGGCGCTGGCACGCGCGGGGCTGGAAATCGGGGCGATCGACGTGGTCGAACTGAACGAAGCGTTCGCCAGCCAGGCACTCGCCTGCGTTCGGGAACTGGGTATCCGCGAGGACATCGTGAACCTGGACGGCGGAGCCATCGCGCTGGGTCATCCCCTGGGTGCGACGGGCGCCCGTATTACCGGCAAGGCGGCATCGTTACTTGCGCGCACCGGCGGGCGCTATGCGCTGGCCAGCCAGTGCATCGGCGGCGGTCAGGGCATCGCCACGATCCTGGAGCGGGTCTGATGATCCGCCGCGTCGGAGTCATCGGCGCCGGCACCATGGGTGCGGGCATCGCCGCCCAGGTGGCCAACGCCGGCGTGCCCGTGGTGCTGCTGGATATCGTTCCGGCTGGCGCGAACAATCGCAATACCTTGGCCGAGGGCGCCATCGCCCGTATGCGCAAGGCCGAACCGGCGGCTTTTATGCACGACGGCGCGGCGAAGCTGATCGAACCCGGCAACCTGGAAGACGATCTGGGCAAACTGTCGGATTGCGACTGGATTATCGAGGCGGTGCTGGAACGCACCGATATCAAGCAGGCGCTGTACCGCAAGCTGGAAACCGTGCGCCGGCCTGGCAGCGCGATTAGTTCCAACACCTCCACCATCGCGCTGAAGGTGCTGACCGAGGGGATGAGCGAGGCGTTCCGGCGCGACTTCCTGATCACCCATTTCTTCAACCCGCCCCGCTACATGCGATTGCTGGAAATCGTGGCCGGTTCGGAGACGGCACCCGAAACAGTGGCCGCCGTCGCGCAATTCGCCGATGTCGGGTTGGGTAAGAGCATTGTGCGCTGCGAGGACTCGCCCGGTTTCATTGCCAACCGGCTGGGTATCTACTGGATGCAGGTCGCCGTGACCCAGGCGTTCGATCTTGGCCTGACAGTGGAGGAAGCCGACGCGATCGTCGGACCGCCGATGGGCATTCCCAAGACCGGGGTGTTTGGGCTGATGGATTTGGTGGGGATCGACCTGGGGCCGCATGTGAATGCCTCGATGCGGGCGGTGCTGCCGGCGTCCGACGCGTTTCATAGCGTGGACCGGGACATCCCGCTGATCGGGCGCATGATCGCGAAAGGACTGACCGGGCGGAAGGGCAAGGGCGGATTCTACCGCATGGACC
>DAIEHR010000390.1 GCA_027353465.1 Acetobacteraceae bacterium
GTCCACGCGCGGATGCTGGCTGGTCGGGCCGATGAACTGGCCGCTGAACAGGAACGACAGGCTGGGGTGGTTGTGCCAGAAGCCGACCACCGATTTCAGCAGATCGGGGCGGCGCAGGAACGGCGAGTCCTCGGGCGAGGCCGCACCCATCACCACATGATTGCCGCCGCCGGTGCCGACATGGCGGCCGTCCAGGTTGAACTTCTCGGTCGCCAGCCCGACCTGCCGGGCTTCCTCGTACAGCTCCTCAGTCAGCTTGATCTGTTCGGCCCAGCTTGCGGTCGGATGGGTGTTAACCTCGATCACGCCCGGGTCCGGTGTGACGGAGAAATGCAACAGCCGGTCATCTTCCGGCGGCAGATAGCCTTCCATCACGATCTTGCGGCCGGCCTCGGCGGCGGTTTCCTCGACCGCGGCGGTCAGCGCCAGCCAGTCCTCGATGGCGAACAGCGGCGGGAAGAAGACATGGATCAACCCGTCGCGGGCTTCCACCGCCAGGGCGGTGCGGACGACGCTGGGATCGCCCTTGCCGATGACGGGCAGTTCCTGCTGCACCGGACGGAAGTTTTCGATGCTGCTGGCCGGGCCGTGCGGGCCGCGTGATTGCAGCGCCTGGCGGGTGGGCAGCTTTACCTTGGGCGCGAACGGATCCGGCTCCAGGTCATATTCGGCGTGTTCCGGATCGACCCAGGGCAGCGATTCCAGCGGCAGGCGGAGTCCCACCGGGCTGTCGCCGGGGATCAGGAACATCTCGCCGGCTTTGAAGAACCATTTACCGGACTGCCAGCGGCGGGTGCCCCCGTCGATCACCCGCCGCAGCGGCAGCACGCTGCCAACCACGCTGGACAGGCCCTGGGCGTAGATTCGGGCTAACCGAGCGCGCTCCAGCGGGTCGGCGAGCTTGGCATCTTCGGTCAGGACGTTGGCGGGAAGCCGGTGTTCCTTCCACAAATAGTAGTGGATGTCCTCATATGCCGGGATCACCAGCGCTGGATCGACCTGCAGGCGCTCCGCCAGGCTGCGTGCGAAGGCAGTGGCGTCACGGGCGGTCGCGTTGCCGGTGTCGTCGTCGGCGGCGAGCAGGGACGGGTCGTTCCACACTTTCTCGCCATCGGCGCGCCAATGGCAGTGCAGCGCCCAGCGCGGCAACTGCTCGCCGGGATATTGCTTGCCCATGCTGTGGTTCAGCACCGCGCCGGGCGCCCATTTGTCCATCAGCCGGCGGATCAGGCGGCCAGCATAGGCACGCTTGGTGGGACCGAGCGCGTCGGTGTTCCACTCCGGTGCATCCATGTCGTTGGCGGCGATGAAGGTCGGTTCGCCGCCCATCGTCAGCCGCACATCGCTGCGCTTCAGCGCGATATCCACATCCCGGCCACGCGCCAGGATCGCCTGCCATTGGGCTTCGGTATAGGGCTTGGTGGTGCGCGGCGTTTCCTTGATGCGCGTCACCGACATGGCAAAGTCGAAGGTGGTCTCGGCCTTTTCCATAAGGCCGGAGATCGGCGCGGCGGAGATCGGGTCCGGGCTGGCGGCCAGCGGAATGTGCCCCTCGCCGCAGAACAGGCCAGAGGTTGCGTCCAGCCCGACCCAGCCGGCACCCGGCAGGTACACCTCGGCCCAGGCGTGCAGGTCGGTGAAGTCGGCGGTCGGGCCTTCCGGACCCTCCAGCGGTTTCACGTCGGCGACGAGTTGAATCAGGTAGCCCGACACGAAGCGCGCGGCCATGCCCAGATGGCGCAGCACCTGCACCAGTAGCCACGCGGAATCGCGGCAGGAGCCCTTGCCCCCGCCCAGTGTCTCTTCGGGGGTGAAAACACCCGGTTCCAGGCGAACGATATAGGCGACCTTGCTTTGGATCAGGCTGTTCAGCGCGACCAGCCTATCGACCGTCCGTTGTTCGTCGCGGGGAATCGCCGCCAGCAGCGCCGCCAGGTGCGGGCCGGGGGTTTCCGTCTTGCGGAACGGCGCCAGTTCCTGCTCCAGGACGGGGTCATAGGTGAACGGGCAGGTTTCGGCCTCCGGCTCCAGGAAGAAGTCGAACGGGTTGATCGTCACCATGTCGGCGATCAGATCGACCGTCACCTCAAACCGGTCCACCTTTTCCGGGAAGACGACGCGGGCGAGATGGTTGCCCTGCGGGTCCTGCATCCAGTTGATGAAATGCGGCTTCGGTTCAACCGTCAGTTCATAGGACAGAATGGCGGTGCGGGCCTGCGGCGCAGGGCGAAGCCGGATCGTTTGCGGCCCCAGCGCGATCGGGCGATCGTAGTGGTAGGATGTCTTGTGGGTCAGGGCGACGTGCAACGGCATTAGGGCGCTCGAGACAATTTGGGGGCAAAATATTTTTGCACCGCAGCACGGCGTGTGGCAACCGCAATGCTAAGCGGTTCCGCGCTTTCTGGCACTAACCAGCCAGCATCCGGCCGAGGCGACCACCAGTCCGGCGATTGCCAGCCCCGTTATCCGTTCGCCCAGCAGCAGCCATGCCAGAAAGGCAGCCGTTCCCGGCACCAGGTAGAAGTTGGCGCTCGCCCGGGCGGCGGTGCCGCGCGCCAGCATCAGCGAGTAAAGTGCCATGCCGCCCAACGATGTCATCAACGTGTTCCAGCCCAATGCCATGAACGCGCTGTCGGTCCAGTTTGCTCGGGGCGTTTCCAATAGCCATGCCCCGAGTCCCGACACCAGGGCCGCCGCGAGGAATTGCGCCGTCGCGCCGGGAAGTAATGGCACGCCCCGGCAGAACCGGCCGAAATACAGCGTGCCGAACACCAGACCGAGCACGCCGAGGAAGGCAAGGGCGAGGCCCTGAAACCGGGACGCGCTTTCGAAAGCGGCATGCCCGACCACCAGGCCGACGCCGGCCATGCCCAGGGCGAGCCCGAACCATTGTCGTGGACGCAGATGCTCGCGCAGCAGCACCACGCCCAGGATTGCGGTCAGCAGCGGGGTCAGCGATTGCACTAATGCGATCTGGGCGGCGGGCGCCAACAACAGGCCGACATGCGGCGCCATCAGTGCGATGGCGTTCAGCGCCGCCCCGGCGACCGCGCAATGGAACCATCGCCACCGTGACAAGGGACGCCAGGACTGACCGGACACCACCATCGTCACGACCAGGATCACAGCACATCCGGCCATGCGGAGCGCGACGAACAGCAGCGGCGACAGGTCGCGCAGCCCGGCCTTGGAGGCGATGAAGGACGAACTCCAGAGCAGAACGAACATAAAGGGGGCGAGCCGGTTGAGCATCGCGGCTCCTGGCGGAAGGAAGAGACGCCTTCTACCTACAGCCCGCGCCGGGTTACGCCAAATATGCGCCTGCTGCGGCTTGGGTGGCGCATGGTTTTCCCTCGCTCGTCACGGCCGGACCCGTTCCGGCCATCTTCGCTCGAACCGCCGAAGCGCGGATGGCCGGGCCGCGCCCGGCCAAGACGGCGATGGCAAGCGCGGTTCGCGACATTGAGCCCCGCCTTGGGCCAAGGAGACGCTGTGAAATAAGCGAGTCGCTTGACGGATGTCGCCGGCCTCTCATCGTCATGGCGGGCCTGCGCCCGCCATGACGGTCTCCGCTGGTCGTGAGGCAATCGAAGCGGTTATTCCCGCGCGTCTCTTTAGTCCGGCAGCCCCTTTCCGGGGGCCAGTTCCAGCCACAGCGCGTTCAGCGCGGCGAACGCGGCGGCGAAGCTCAGGCCGAGTATCCAGGTGAAGTACCACATAGCGTCGCTCTCCTAGTAACTGGTGTGCAAATCGGCCTCGATCTGGGCGGCATTCACTGGCCCGCGCAGCACGCGATAGACCCAGGCGGTGTAGATCAGCACGATCGGCAGCAGCACGACGGTTGCCACCGTCATGATCAGCAGCGTGGTGGCCGAGGACGACGCATCCCACACGATCAGGCTGGAATCCGGTGCCAGCGAGGACGGCATCAGGAACGGAAACATACTCAGTCCGGCGGTTGCGATGATGCTGGCGATGGTCAGGCCACTGAACAGAAACGCCAGCACACGCAGCCGCCGCGTGCGCAGCAGCAGGGCGGTCAGCAACGCGCCCGCCACGCCCAGCGCGGGCGCAAGCCGGAACCAGGGAACCGCTTCGTAGTTGTTCATCAGCGCGCCGGACTGAAGGACGACATGCTTGGCCAGCGGATTGGACGGGCCGTTTACGCCGCCGAAGGATTGCAGGGCATAGAAATCCAGGCGCGACGCCCACAGCCCACCCACTATAAACAGGACGGCCAGCAGGATGGTGGCGAGCGTGCCGGCATTCTGGGCGCGCTCGCGCGGCGCGCCCTCGGTCTTGCACGCCAGCCAGGCGGCGCCGTGCATCGTCAGCATGATGACGCTGACCACCCCGCACAGCACGGCGAACGGGCTGAACAGCCCGAACACGGTGCCGGCATAGGTCATGCGCAGAGTATCGTCGAACTGGAACGGCACCCCCTGCAGCACGTTGCCGAACGCCACGCCAAACACCAGCGACGGCACCAGCCCACCGGCGAACAGCGCCCAGTCCCACGTCGAGCGCCAGCCGGCATTGGACAGTTTGCTGCGGAACTTGAATCCCACCGGGCGCAGGATCATCGCGCACAGCAGCAGCAGCATCGCCAGGTAAAAGCCCGAGAATGCAACCGCATACAGCGGCGGCCAGGCGGCGAAGATCGCACCGCCGCCCAGGATGAACCACACTTGGTTGCCCTCCCAGACCGGCCCGACCGTATTGATGACGATCCGCCGCTCCATATCCGTGCGGCCGATCCACGGCAGCAGGATGGCAGTGCCCAGATCGAACCCGTCCATTACCGCGATGCCGATCAGCAGCACGCCCAGCAAGGCCCACCATAGCAGGCGCAGGATTTCATATTCGGGCATTGTCCGGCTCCTATTCCGCGACCGCGACGAAAGGCGCGGGCCGGGGGGCGGGCGGTGCCAGATCCGGCCCACGGCGGATGGTGCGCAGCATCAGGAACACCTCGACCACCGCCAGCACCGAGTAGAACAGCACAAAGGCGGCCAGCGAGATCATTACGTTGGTGGCGGGGATGTTGGAAACCGACAGGAAGGTCGGCAGCACGCCATCCACGCTCCATGGCTGACGGCCGACCTCGGCGACGATCCAGCCCAGTTCGGCGGCGACCCAGGGCAGCGGCAGCGACCACAGCGCCAGATGCAGCAGCCAGCGGTGCCGTTCGATCATGCGGCGCGAGTCCATCGCGAACATCGCGCCGAACAGGGCGATAAAGTAGAAGCCCAGCCCAACCATGATGCGGAAACTGAAGAACAGCGGCAGCACCGGCGGTATCGTGTCGTTGGCGGCAGCGGCGATCTGCTGGTCGGTGGCGTCCGTCACTTTCGGGGTGTAGCGCTTCAGCAGCAGCCCGTAGCCCAAATCGCCGACATGCGCATCGAATTGCTGGTGTGCCGCCGCATCGGTTGGATGGGCACGCAGCGTCTCCATCGCCCCGTACGCCAGCATGCCACTGGCGATGCGAGTCTTGGCGGCGGCGACCAGATTCTCGATACCATCCACCTGACCGGAGATGGAGCGTGTGGCGATCAGGCCCAACGCCCACGGCACCTCCAGCGCATAGTCGGTTGTGTGGGTGGTGATGTTGGGAAGGCCGATAACCGTAAAGGACGCCGGCGCGGGTTCGGTGTGCCACATCGCCTCGATGGCGGCGATTTTCATCTTCTGGTTCTGCCCGGCGGTGTAGCCGCTTTCATCGCCCAGGACGACGACCGACAGCGTCGAGGCAAGCCCGAAACTGGCGGCGACGGTAATGGAGCGAATGGCCAGCCCGCGATAGCGGCTGCGAAGTAGATAAAACGCGCTGATCGACAGCACGAACATAGAACCGGTGACATAGCCGGCGGACACCGTATGGACGAATTTCGACTGCGCCACCGGGTTGAAGATCACGGCGGCGAAGTCGGTGACCTCCATCCGCATGGTTTCGATGTTGAAGTGGGCGCCGACCGGATTCTGCATCCAGGCGTTGGCGATCAGGATCCACAGTGCTGACAGGTTCGTGCCCAGCGCCATCAGGCAGGTGACGATCAGATGCTGCACCCGCGTCAGCTTGGTCCAGCCGAAGAAGAACAGGCCGATGAAGGTGGCTTCCATGAAGAAGGCCATCAGGCCTTCGATCGCCAGCGGCGCGCCGAATATGTCGCCGACGTACTGGGCATAGTACGCCCAGTTCGTGCCGAATTCGAACTCCATGGTCAGTCCGGTGGCAACGCCGAGGGCGAAGTTGATGCCGAACAGCATGCCCCAGAACCGCACCATGTCGCGCCAGATGGTGCGGCCGGTGGTGACGTAGATGCTTTCCATGATCGCCAACAGCACGGACAAACCGAGCGTGAGGGGGATGAAAAGGAAGTGGTACATCGCCGTCAGGGCGAACTGCAGGCGTGATAGCTCAACGACATCCATCGGCTTTGCTCCAGGTCAGGCAGCCGCGGTGTTAGTTGAAGGCGTTGCCGGGCCGCGCGCCAAGTGCCTTGAAGAACATCGCCGCGGGACAGAAACCTGTAAAGCTGGCCTGTAGCAGGTTCAGGCCGACAAAGGCGGTCAGCAGCAGCCACCAGGGGCTGTACAAATACACCAGCGCGGCGCTGACCAGTACCATAAGTCCCGCGAACGCCATGACTGCTCGATCGATCGACATTGCTTTAGTCCTTTCTCAGTTTTTTGGTGACAGGTGGTCGTGGGTCCATCGCACGATCGCGTCGGCATTCATCGCGCCGGCGGACTGGGCGACGGGCTTTCCGTTTTGAAACAAGAACATCGCCGGGATACCGCGCACGCCCAGCCGGGCGGAGACGTCAGGCGCCTGGTCGGCGTTCAGTTTCAGCAGTCGCACACGCGGTTCCAACGTGGCCGCCGCGCGCTCGAACTGCGGTCCCATGGTCCGGCACGGGCCGCACCACGGCGCCCAGACGTCCAGCAGGACCGGGATACTGTCCGCGCGGATGTGACGTTCGAACGCGGCCTCATCCACTTCGATCGGGTGCGCGGTGAACAGTTTGTCGTGGCACTTGCCACAGCGCGCCTCCGCGGCCGGCCGATCGGCCGGCACCCGGTTCAACGCGCGACAAGACGGACAAACGATCTGTTCTGATGCGGGCATGGTCGCTAATCTTTCACGACTTGCTTGAGTTTCGGGATATTCAACTGGCGAAGCAGGAAGCTCTCGTAGAACGGCTCGCTCTCCCCGCTGCGCATCTTCCGGAGGAAGTATTTCTCGAACCCAACCTTCGCCAGATGCACCCATTTGCCCTTGGCTGACCAGTTAACATTGCGAGGCGGAATCTGCGGCTGGGCGACAAACGCCACGCCCCCGTCGCCAAAATCCGCCAGGCAGATGGCATTCCAGGTCGCATGGGCGTTCGGCCGTTCGCCCTTCAGGATGCGGCCGATATTCTGCGCCGTGGCGGTGACCATGGATTCGATCATGAAACCAGTCTTCGGCGTTCCGACCGGTACCGGCGTCGGTCCGACCGGAGGGATGGCAACACAGACGCCGATACCGAAAACCTCGGGGTAGGTAGGGTTGCGCTGATATTCGTCGATCAGCACGAAGCCACGCGGATTGACCAGCTTGTCCAGTCCCCGGATCGCGGCAACGCCGCGGAACGGCGGCAGGATCATGGAGTAACCGAATGGCAGCGTGTGGGTCTTTATGGTGACCCCGGCGTTGTCCACTTCCTCCACCGTCGCTGCGTTTTCGGCGATGCTTTTGATCTTCGCGTTGGTGATCCAACTGATGTGGCGATTGCGAAATTCGCTCTCCATCAGCGACTTGGTATCGCCCACGCCGTCCAGTCCCAGATGGCCGATATACGGTTCCGGGGTAACGAACGTCATCTTGACCTGATCGCGGATCCGCCGCTTCCGTAGTTCGGTGTCCAGAATATACGCGAATTCGTACGCTGGGCCAAAGCACGATGCGCCCTGCGCGGCCCCAACCACGATTGGCCCGGGTTTCTTGCAAAATGCCTCGAACGCCGCATGCGCCTGTTCCGCATGATTGACGTGGCAGATCGACTGCGTGTGCGCCTTTGGCCCCAGGCCCTCGATCTCATCGAATGCGAGTTCCGGACCGGTGGCGATCACAAGATAGTCATAGCTGACCGACTCGCCGTCGTTGAGTTCAACCCGTTTGCCATCGGGATCGACGCGGCGCGCACCCTGCAACAGATACCGCACGCCCTTGCGTTGCATCACGCTGGCGAGATCCGCCTCGATGTCGGTGCGTTCCCGCCAGCCGACGGCCACCCAGGGATTGGAGGGCACGAAATGATAGCGCGGCTCCTCCCCGATCAGCGTCAGGCGATCCCCGGTCCGGAGCTGCGGCAGCAATTCGTAGGTAGCCAGGACGCCCCCTAGGCCAGCCCCTAGAACAACGATTTCGGCCATTTTTTTCTCCCCTTACGTCCAACCTTGTTGACATATATTCGTATCATCGTAAATACGCAATATGGAAAATACGGAAACCCAGGGCCTTGATTCGAAGCAGATGGCCGATGCCGCCGAAGGCGCCAGCGATCTGCTGAAATCGCTTGCCAATCCGCACCGTCTGCTGATTCTGTGTCAGTTGACGGAAGGGGAGCGTTCGGTCGGCGAACTCGCTACGTTTCTTGGCTTGCGCGATTCCACCGTCTCGCAGCATTTGGCATTGCTGCGCCGCGATGGGCTGGTGCGGGGTCGCCGCGACGGCCAGACCATCTGGTACAGCGTATCAAGTCCGGCGGCTCGGGCCGTCCTGAACACTTTGTTTGAAGTCTTCTGCAAACCCGACGCGATCTGTGGGTCTGATCGCGTTTCATCCTCGACATGACGACGTCCGCTGGCATAGCGGATCCGGCGCGGCGCGCATTGCACTAAATCAATGCGTGCCTTGTCGAACCGACTGTAAATATCCCGCCGAAATACAGGCGGTATTGTTCCTTTAACAACACAGGAGCCGACGATGCAGAGCCAATCCAGCCTACGGGACATGACGCCGACTGAAATTCACAACGCGCTGCTGCGCCACGAGATCGTCCTGATCGATGTGCGCGAACCGGCGGAG
The DNA here is from genome assembly GCA_027353465.1 of Acetobacteraceae bacterium. Taxonomy (GTDB): domain Bacteria; phylum Pseudomonadota; class Alphaproteobacteria; order Acetobacterales; family Acetobacteraceae; genus Rhodopila. Next base: position 9,077 of record DAIEHR010000390.1, read on the forward strand.
TATATGGCCGAGCGGATTCACGGCGCGCTGTTGTCGCCGCTTTCGACTTTCGATCCGGCGACCTTGCCGGTCGGCGGGCGTCCTGTCGTGCTGCACTGCGGTTCTGGGAAACGCTCCGCGACCGCTGTCGCGAAATGCATCGCCGCCGGGGTTCCCGTCACCGCGCACATGGCCGGCGGCATCATGGCCTGGAAGCACGCTCGGTTGCCCACCGTCACGCTCGACGCTGGCACGGGTTCGGTTGTCGATCGGCGATAGGCTCGCGTAACCGATCCCGGCGGCGGGGTGCGCCGACGGTCTGGTCGGCCGCGAAAATCGCTAAGGGCTATCCTACAGGAGCGTCTAATGAAGTCCGGTTTCCTGCCGATCGCGGCCGCTTTGGTCCTGGTCGCATTCGGCGTCCGCGCCGAAACGACCTTTAAGGTCCAGTCCGCCAGCATTACCGATCAGAAAGCGGTGTATGCCACCGTCGAAAGCCCCTATGTCGTGCCCGCCAGGACACGCATCGGGGGAACGGTTGCCAGCCTGTCCGTGCGACAGGGCGATCTGGTGACACCGGGGCAGGTGGTCGCGGTGATCGCCGATGAAAAGCTGCTGTTGCAGATCAGATCGCTGGATGCCGAGATCAGCGGGCTTCAATCGACGCTGGCGCAAGCCAAAATCGACCTTACCCGCGCCGAGACATTGGCCCGTCAAGGTGCCGGGCCGCGCGCCGCAATGGATCAGGCCCGGACCGCGTTGGACGTCGCGACATCGACGCTCCAGGCGCGTAACGCGCAGCGGTCGGTCGCGCAACAAACGCTGGACGAGGGGCAGGTTCTCGCCCCCGTCGCCGGCCGGGTGCTGACGGTGCCGCTGACCAGCGGGACCGTGGTGATGAACGGGGACACCGTCGCCACCATCGGCGAGCAGCCGTTCCGGTTGCGGCTGCGCATTCCTGAACGCCATGCCATCGAGCTGAAGGCCGGCGATCCGATCAGGCTCGATGGCAGGCAATTGGGTGTCGAAGGTGGCGGGTCTGGACATCTGACCTTGGTGTACCCGCTTATCGAGGAAGGCCGGGTGGTCGCGGACGCTAAAGTGCCAGACCTGGGAACGTATTTCGTGGGCGATCGCGTGCGGGTGTGGATCAATGCCGGCACACGGGCGGCCTTCGTGGTGCCCGAAGACTTCGTCGATACAAGATTTGGCCTGGATTACGTCAGGCTGCGTCAGGCCGACGGCAGCACGATAGAGGCGCCGGTGCAGCGCGGTGAGCCAACGCCCCTGCCAGCGCTGCCGAATGGTCTTGAACTCCTGTCCGGCGTTCGCGCCGGGGACGTGCTGGTGCGGCCGTGAACCTTGGTTTTTCTGGCCGGCTGACGCAAGCGACGATCCGCTCGCCGCTGACGCCGCTGTTCCTGCTGGCCGCGCTGGCCGCCGGTATGATCGCATTGCTGACGATCCCGCGTGAGGAAGAGCCGCAAATCAGCGTCCCGATGGTCGATATCGTCGTGCAGGCCAATGGGCTGAAGGCGCCCGACGCGGTTGAACTGGTGACCAAGCCGCTGGAATCGATCGTCAAGGCGATCAGCGGGGTGGAACATGTTTACAGCCAGACCCAGGACGACAGCAGCGTTGTGACCGTGCGGTTCAACGTCGGCACGAACGAAGATGATGCCGTGCTGCGCGTGAACGATAAAATCCGGGCAAATTTCGACAAGATGCCGCTGGGCATTCCCGAACCCATGATCGTCGGGCGCGGCATCAACGACGTCGCTGTGGTGGTGCTGACGCTATCCGCTCAACCGCGGGCGGCCGGGCGTTGGACCGACAAGGATCTTTACGACGTGGCGGTCAAGCTGCGCAGCGAACTGACGAAGGTCGATAATATCGGCACCAGTTATCTCGTCGGCGCCGGCCCCGAGGAAATCCGCGTCGAACCCGACCCGGAAAAGCTATCGCTGTTCGGTGTGACGCTGCAGCAGTTGATCGGCAAGGTGCGCGACGCGAACCGCGCCTTCGTCACCGGCGCGATCCGCCAGGATGGCCTGGCGCGCACGCTGGCGGCGGGCCAGACCTTGCAGGGCGTGCCGGATATCGGCCTGCTCCTGCTGACCACACGCGATGGCCGTCCAGTCTATGTGCGTGATGTCGCCAGCGTGGTGATCGGACCCAGCACGGCGGAAAGCCGTGTGTGGAATCTGGCGCCGGTGAAGGATGGCTGGCAGCGCGGGCCGGCGGTTAGTCTGGCCCTCGCCAAACGGGCCGGTGCCAACGCCGTTGTCGTTTCGCAGGCGATCGTCGATCGTGTGCAGGGGCTGCGTGGCAACCTGTTGTCGCCCGATCTGCGGGTGGAGGTGACCCGCGATTACGGCCGCACCGCCAACGACAAGGCGAACGAACTGCTGTTCCATCTGGGGCTGGCCACGGTGTCCATCGTGGTGCTGATCGCCTTTGCTATCGGCTGGCGCGAGGCGGTGGTGACTCTGGTCGTCATCCCCACCACGATCCTGCTGACGCTGTTTTCGGCCTGGCTGATGGGCTACACGATCAACCGCGTCAGCCTGTTCGCGCTGATTTTCGCCATCGGCATCCTGGTGGACGATGCCATCGTGGTGGTGGAGAACATCGCCCGCCATTGGGGCATGCACGACGGAAGGCCGCGCCTGCGGGCGGCTATCGAGGCGGTGGGCGAGGTGGGCAACCCAACCGTGGTCGCCACCCTGACGGTAATCGCGGCCCTGCTGCCGATGCTGTTCGTGTCCGGTTTGATGGGGCCTTATATGGCACCGATCCCGGCGAATGCCTCGGCTGCGATGCTGTTCTCGTTCTTCGTGGCGATGGTGGTCGCGCCGTGGCTGCTGTTGAAGCTGTCCCCCGAAACCGGCGGCGCCACAGCCCATGCCGAACATGACGAGGGCATGCTGGGCAGGATCTATCGCCGCGTGGCGGAACCGCTTCTGCGCACGCGACGCAGGGCCTGGGCGTTCCTGCTGATCGTCGGGGTCGCCACGATCGCGGCCTGCATGCTGTTCTATACAGAAAGCGTAACGGTGAAGCTGCTGCCGTTCGATAACAAATCCGAACTGCAATACGTGCTGAACCTGCCCGAGGGCAGCACCCTGGAGGACACCGAACGCAATCTGTTCGCCGCTGCCGAGATCGTCCGTACTCTGCCTGAGGTCCGTTCGGTTCAGGCCTATGCCGGCACCGCATCTCCTTTTAACTTCAATGGCTTGGTGCGGCACTCCTATATGCGGCAGTCGCCGGAGATGGGCGATCTGCAGATCAATCTGGAGGATAAAGGCGACCGCGGCCGGGAAAGCCACGCGATCGCGTTGGATTTGCGGCGGAAGCTGAACGCGCTGGTGCTGCCCGCGGGAACGACATGGCAGGTGGTCGAAGTGCCGCCGGGTCCGCCTGTGATGGCAACCCTGCTGGCCGAGATTTATGGCCCGGACGCCGAAACGCGGCGCGCGGTCGCGGAAGAAACCAAGGCGTTGTTCAAGACAGTGCCGTTCATTGTCGATGTCACCGACTCCTATGGCCATCCGCGTCCCCGGACTCGCATTGCCATCGATCAGGGCGAACTGGAGTATTTCGGTGTCGAGCAGAGCGATGTGTATGACACGGTGCAGGCGTTGTTCGGCGGCGTGCCGGTTGGATACTCGCATCGCGGCGAAAACAGGGATCCGATCGAAATCCGGGTTGGCCTCCCCAAAAGTGGGTTGACCTGGGACCAGCGGATTGCCGCGACGCCGGTTCCGGCCAATACGCTGCCCGGCAGCAAGACCGTGGTGGAACTGGGGCAGGTGGTTCACGCCGACCAGGAAATGGGTTCGCGCGTGCTGTTCCGCCGTGACGGACACTACGCCGACATGGTGATGGGCGAACTCGCAGGGGCGTTCGAGGCGCCGATCTACGGGATGGCAGCGGTAAACCGAGCGATTGAGGAGCATGACTGGGGCAAGCTGACTAAGCCCACGATCAGCCTGCGCGGCCAGCCAGTCGATGAGTCGAAACCGTCGTTGCTGTGGGATGGGGAATGGGAAATCACCTACGTCACCTTCCGCGACATGGGGGCGGCGTTCGGGGTGGCCATCCTGGGGATCTACATCCTTGTGGTCGCGCAGTTCCGTAGCTTCACGCTGCCGCTGGTCATCCTGACGCCGATCCCGTTGACGCTGATCGGCATCGTCCTGGGCCATTGGCTGCTGGGCGCGCCGTTCACCGCAACCTCGATGATCGGGTTCATCGCCTTGGCCGGCATCATCGTCCGCAATTCGATCCTGCTGGTGGATTTCTTGCGCCACGCCTCGACCAAGGGCCAGACGTTGAGACAGGCGCTGGTGGCGGCGGGGGCGATCCGCTTCCGTCCGATCCTGCTGACGGCTCTGTCGGCGATGATCGGGGCCGCGACGATTCTGACCGACCCGATCTTTCAGGGCCTGGCGATTTCCCTGTTGTTCGGGCTGGCGTCGTCCACCTTGCTGACCGTGCTGGTTATCCCGGCAATCTATGTCGTGATGCGGGATGCGGACCGGGTGATAGGGTAAGGATTCCGGCCGTCTGGCTCGGAACCAGGGCGCGGAGTGGGTCTAGATGCCCACCCGCGCTGTTCGGACGATCCGGCCGCCGCGGTTGAGCCTCCCTGTCAGCCACCGCCGAACCGGTTGGTCGAACCACCGGTTCGCGGCGATGGCGACCGCCACGACTAGCACCACGCTGGCGATTCCCCACAGGCGGGAGATGTGTTCGTAGCTGCCGGTCCGCCGTAACGCGATGGAATAGGAAACGTAGATACACCAGGCGTAGATCGGCATTTGCAGTACATAGATCGGATAGGAGATCGCGCCCATCCAGGCAAACAGCCGCTCTGCCCGCAATCCTGGTTTGCTGTCCGCCCCGAGGAAAATCATCGCGGGGAACAACACCAGGGTTGCGGCGATATCGAAACCCGTCTGAAACCGCCCGGTCGGCCCGCATCCCAGCACCAAAATCAGTCCGCCCATTAGCACCGCTGGCGGCAGACGCGGACGCCACGCGATCATCCCCCTAAAGCGGTGAACCAACACGCCGGCGGAAAACGAGAAGGCCACACGCAAGAGACCAGCGCCGATCGAATGCCACAGTGTTCCGCCGTCCATCGTAGCGCCGAGTGCCGTACCGAACCCGAACCATCCGCGGGCTGACGAGACGCCCAGCGCTACCGCCGCGATCGCAGCGAATATGGCCAGACGACGGGTCGTCAGGTAGGTAGCGACGACGGCGAAGATGAAGTTCGCCACGATCTCATCGAACAGCGACCAAGCTGGCGAGTTCAGCGGAAATAGCATGTTCGGGCTGCTTGGATTCGGCAGGAACAGCAGTGCCGAGACCACATCCGGCGTTGCGGTGGCGAGTCCGGTTTTGCCGGCGACGAGGCGACCCGTGACGAAGACGATCCCGATCGCACAGGCGAGGAAATACAACGGATAAAGTCGTACCATGCGGACCATGACAAAGCGCCGGACCGTCATACCGTGTCCCAGACGGCCACCATACGCGTGGGCCAGCACAAAGCCGCTGAGCGCGAAGAAGAAATCGACGGCCAGATAGCTTTCCCAGAACAGGCCGGTTGGCCCGGCGGGATTTTGCCAGAGAAACGGCGGTGCGTGTCGGATGACGATCATGATCGCGGCCACGCCGCGCAAGGCGTCCAGTGTGATGAACTCCCTCCGGCTGGGCGCTGTCGGCGGTGCGGCGGTCATGCGAGCGATGGCTTTCCAGGGAGTGACCGGCGTTTGTTAGCCGTGCGCGTAACGACCGGCAAGGTTTCCGATGGGTGTCGGCGGGCAATCCGGCCCCTCGTTCAACCGGCCAACCCGGTCTATGATGGCACCCGACGGCACTCCGCCTGTCCGCGAGCCTTTCCAAAGGGAAGAACACCTGATGTCTGAGACACGTTTCCCAACACTGACTCCAGAAGAGATGACCGACGAGCAGCGCGCGGTCGTCGAATCGATCCAGTCCGGCCCGCGCGGCGCCGGCTTGCGCGGACCTTTCAATGCCCTGCTGCGCAGCCCGGTGCTGTGCGACCTGGTGCAGCGCGTCGGCGCCTATGTGCGTTTCGGCACCTCGCTGCCCGCGCCGCTGAACGAGCTGGCGATCTGCATGGCCGGGCGAAAATGGGGCGCCCAATATGAGTTCTATGCCCATCGCCGCCTGGGTATCGATGCCGGCCTGAACCCGGCGATCCTGGATGCGGTTGCCGTGGGCCAGCGCCCGGCGGACATGAACGGCGATGAAACCATCGTCTATGAGTTCGTGACCGACCTGTTGTCCACCGGCCAGGTTTCCGACGCCCCCTATGGCGCCGCGATGGCTCGGTTTGGCGAACGCGGTGTCATGGATATGGTCGGCGCCGTCGGCTACTACAGTCTGGTGTCGATGGTGCTGAATGTTGCCCGCGTGCCACTGCCGGAAGGCGAAACCGCGCCGCTGAAACCGCTGTAGGTTCCGAGTCGCGGCCCGGAGGATGCCGGGCCGCGGACTGCGGCTAAGACTGCGCGTCGGGCGACAGAACGATGCAGCTTGAACGGGCGTGGTTGATCTTCTCACACGCCTGAACCGCCGTTTCCCGTGACATGCCTGTCATCCGGGCGCGCCAGAGCACCGAGCGGCCCTGATGGACGCTGGTGACGAATGGGTGGGCGACCGCCAGTTCTACATGGGCGTGGCCCTGCGCCGCGCTAAGTGCCCCGCGCGCCTGACCCTGATTGGCGAAAGCCCCGATCTGGATCGCCCACTGGCCCGGGGACGCCGGGCCGCGTCGTTCGGCGGCGGCATCGGCGGCATTGGCCGTGGCGATCAGGAAATTGCCGCGCGACGGCGCTGGCGCTGGCGGGGGCGCCGGCGGTGTCACTAAAGCGACCTGCTGGTTGGCGGCGGCGGAGCCATGACGCGACGTATCGGGAAGCAGGGCCACCTCGACCGGCGCGCGTTTGGGAACACGTCCGCCGCCGCCTGATCGCGCACCTGCCAACAGCACCGGACGGCCGTAGCGCCGGCCACCGGGAATGTTCGTCGGCAACTGGTTGTAGGCCAACTCGTCAGCCGCCGAGCGGTTGGTTGGGTAAACGCCACGCAGGTTTGGGCCAATCACCGCGACGTAATGGCGGGTTTCATCGGGTAGAGGACGAATATTGGCCAGATAATCGTCCAGGCGGGCTGGACCGGCGTTGTAGGCCGCCAGGAAACCGGGGGTGCCGTACAACTCATACATTTCGCGCATGTATGCGACGCCGGCCATGATATTGTCGTGCGGATCGAAAGGGTCGTCGCCAAGGTTGTAGCGGTCGCGCAATTCGTCATAGGTGCGCGGCATCACCTGCATCAGGCCCATCGCGCCGGCGCCGGATGTGATCAGGCCGCCGTTTTGGTATTCCTTGCCGCCGGACTCCTGGCGCATCAAGGACCGAACCCAAGTTTCGGGGATGTCGAATCTGGCTGAGGCTTCGCGGATATAGGGTCCCCAAGGGTCTTCCGCCGGGCCCGGCGGCGTGTAGTCATGCTTGGCATGGGCGGCGTATCGGGCAGATTCCTGTAGCGCGTCTTGTTGCTGCACAGTCCCGCAGGCGGCGAGGGCGGTCACAAGGGCGATGGTGCCAACGGCACGGAGACGGCGGAACGTAACGGGTCGATCCGAAGCGGTCATACGAACGTGTCTCCGTGGCAGCGCGACAAATAGATAGGCCCACGGCCAACACGCGGTTGCCGCTTAACCAAACCCTGAGGAAGAAGGTCTAAGCCATTAACTGACTTCTATCTTTCAGGCAAGTCATCTCGCCTTGGTGTTATATGATGCAATACGATGCCGCGATTTCGATATCCGGCGCCCGGCGCTGCGCTTGGCTCTATGCAAATCGCCTATCATCGCACGACGCTGCGTCACGATCGTGGCACCCTGATCGCCGCAGGCTTGAGTTGTGCCGTTGCCCCGAATGGGGTAAGCGCCCCGCGATATGAGCAGCGCAGTGACAACGATCGCCCCTCCGGCGGAACTTAACCTGCTGGCGGACATGACCATCGCCACGCGCAACCGTTGGGCGATGGCCGACATTGCCGAGGGCATGCGTCTTTGGCGCCTTGCCTGGGCGCTGGGCTGGCTGGATATCCGGCTGCGTTACCGCGGGTCGATGCTGGGGCCGTTCTGGCTGACGATTTCCACCGGCGTCATGGTAGCGGCGCTGGGTGTGCTCTACTCCACGCTCTTCAAGATCGAACTTCGGGACTACCTGCCGTTCCTGGCGCTATCGCAGGTGCTGTGGGGCTTCCTTGCGGCGCTGGTATCGGAGGCCTGCGGCGTGTTCACCGATGCCGAGGGTGTGATCCGATCGGTGCGCATGCCGTATTTTGTGTTTTCCATGCGCGGCCTGATCCGTAATGCCATCGTGCTGGCCCACAACATCGTGGTCATTGTCGTGGTATTCGCGATCTTCGAGATGTGGCCGCACCTAGGCTCGCTGATGGCGCTGCCGGGTCTGCTGCTGTGGGTGATCGACGCGTTGGCGCTGACCCTGCTGTTGGGCGGCTTCTGTGCCCGGTTTCGGGACATTCAGCCGATTGTGAACAGTGTCATGCAGATCGCATTCTTCATGACCCCGGTGATCTGGAAGCCCACCCAGCTAAGCGAGTCCGGTATCGCCCATTTGGCATTCAACCCGTTCTACGATCTGCTGGAAATTGTGCGCGGGCCGATCCTCGGCACGGACGTCGAGACCACCACATGGATAGGGGCCTGCGTCTACAGCGTCATCCTTTGCGCGATCTCCTGGGCGTTCTTCGTCCGGGCCCGCGGCCGTATCGCGTTTTGGGTTTGAATCATGTCGTCTAGAGCGCTGATCGAGGTCAAGAACCTCTCTGTCCTGTTCCCGCTGTATCACGGCAGTTCCCGCAGCCTGAAAAAGATGGTCGTGGCCGCGGCCTCGGGCCGGTTGGCGCAGGATCAGCAGCAGCGCGTGGTGGTGCGGGCGTTGACCGATATCAACGTACGCCTGGATAGCGGCGACCGTCTGGGGCTGGTCGGTTCCAACGGTGCGGGCAAAACTACCTTGTTGCGGGTATTGGCTGGGATTTACGAACCCGTGCTGGGGAGCCTGCGGGTGCGCGGCAGCCTGAACGCTCTGCTGGATCCCAACCTGGGCATGAACATGGAACTGACGGGGCGGGAAAATATCCTGCTGCGCGGCTTGTATAACGGACTGCCCCGGTCGGCACTGCCGCGTCTGGAAGAAGACGTGGCGGAGTTCGCCGAATTGTCGGACTTCCTGGACCTGCCGGTGCGCATTTATTCGGCCGGCATGGTGGTTCGCCTGGGTTTTGCGCTGGCCACGGCGATCAAGCCCCAGATTCTGCTGATGGATGAATGGTTCTTGGCCGGTGATGCCGTGTTCATGGAGAAGGCCCGCGTGCGGCTTGAGGAAATGGTGCGCGGCGCGGATATTCTGGTGCTCTCAAGCCATCAGAACGAAATCATCCGGCAGTGGTGTTCCCGCGTCCTGTGGCTGGATCAGGGCAATGTGATTGCCGATGGGCCGTCGGAGGAGGTGCTGGACCGCTACATAGGAACCATCCCGCACCATCCGATCGAGGCTCTGGTTTAGCGCAGCGGGCGGGCCGCGCGCCTCGATCGAAAATTTGCCAAGCGCGTTCCGCCAAGCCTCCTGCCGGCTTCTAGGACTCAGTCGCAAAAGACCATGAATTCATGGCGCCCGTCGGCCGATGTCGGGGGCACAGATCCGGCATGGCTTGTCCGTTTTGGCTGCCAGCTGAGGTAGGAATTACGCCAGCGCTGCCTCCACTGCCGCGGCGATCCCAAACAGCTTGGCGTCGCCCATGGTTTCGCCCATCAGCATTAGCCCGACCGGGGCGTCGCCCGTGCGGTGACAGGGGACCGAAATCGCGCAGCGGTCGAAGAAGTTGCCCAATGCGGTGTTGCGAAGGATCAGCATG
>DAIEHR010000152.1 GCA_027353465.1 Acetobacteraceae bacterium
GGCCTGTCGCACGTCTTCCGTCCTCCGTTTTATGGCCGGCTGTTCGTGCGGGCGCTGCTGGAGATCGGCTATTTCAGCCTGCCGGTCGTGGCGCTGACGGCCGTGTTCACCGGCATGGTACTCGCTCTCCAGTCCTATACCGGCTTTGCCCGGTTTTCCGCCCAGGGCGCGGTGGCGAACCTGGTCGTGCTGTCCGTCACGCGCGAACTTGGGCCGGTTCTGGCCGGGCTGATGGTCGCCGGGCGCGTCGGCGCGGCGATGGCGGCGGAACTGGGAACGATGCGGGTCACCGACCAGATCGACGCGCTGTCCACCCTGTCCACCAACCCGATGAAGTACCTGGTGGCCCCACGCCTGCTGGCGGGCACGATCGCCTTGCCGATCCTGGTGCTGATCGCCGACCTTCTGGGTGTTCTGGGCGGATTTATCGTGTCCACCATGAAATTGGGCTTCAACGTCGAGAGCTACCTGACCAACACCGTCAATTTCGTGCAGACCGGTGACGTGGTGTCGGGTCTGGCCAAGGCGGCGGTGTTCGGGTTCATCATCTCGTTGATGGGCTGCTACCAGGGCTACAACAGCAAGGGCGGCGCCCAGGGCGTAGGGTCGGCCACGACGCTGGCGGTTGTCAGCGCGTCGATTTTGATCCTGGCATTCGACTATGTGCTGACCGAGATGTTCTTCGCCCGCTAAGGGCCGATGGCGATCAGCGATATCCGATCCGGAGGGCTTGCCGTGGAGTCAGCGCCGGCGACCATTGCAGAAGGACGCGCGTCGATGATGACATGGCGGCCGGGGATATTAACGTGGCTTGTCCTGGCGGCGGTCAGCCTGTCGGGCTGCACGGCCGACCAAATTATGATCGGTCAGTGGTATCGGATTTATACACCTTCCGTCGGGGCCTGCCCGGTTCTGGAATGGGATTTCGTGGTCGATCCCACCCGGACGATCACCGGCTATCTGTTACCGGACGGGTTGCCGAGGATTGCGAGCCTTTCCGGCCAGCTCGCCGCTGATGAAAGCTTCTGGATGAAGGCCACTTCGGTGGCAGGCAACCGGACGGCAGACGTGACAGGCCGGTTCACGTCGCAGATCAGTGTCCTGTCCATCAAGGGCGATGCGGCCGGCAGCGCGTGCGATGGACAGACATTTGAACTGCCTCTTGGAATGTACTTCGCGCTTCAGGGGCGCGGCAACCTCGAACGCTAGGCTTCGGCCCTGCGTCGAGGTGGCTCAAGGCGCCGATCTGTCCAATGCCCCAGCGTGCGCAGGCAATGGGTTAGCGGGAGGTCGAGAGAGCTCATGCGGATTGGTTATGATAGGCTGCGTTCAAAGGTCATGAGCGCGGAGCAAGCCGCGTCGTTCATCATCTCCGGCAGGATCGAGGCGGCACACGCGGCCGGCGACATATTTCAGGTTCGGGTCTGGACCGGTGCGTCCACCGGCCCCGAACTCGATGGTGCGCTGGCCAAGGTGGATGGGATCGAGTGCCGGCTGCCCCATAATTCCGATCCAATCCCGCGCGACAAGATCAACCGTGGCGATATAGCGTATTTCGATATGCACCTCAGCCAGGTCGCAACGCTGGCTTGGCAGGGGTTTTTGGGGCCGCTCGATACGGCGGTGATCGAAGTCTCTGGCAGACAGGGATTGGCCGATCTGCGCGGGCTGTCGCCGAAGCAGCGCGCGAAGGGGATGATCGAGAATTGCGGCCTTGAGCGGCGTCGGCGTTCGGTGCCCCTCGTTGGACGCCAAAGCCGCTGTTGGCCGGGGTGATTTGCTTGGAAGAGCGCGAAGGGCCGCAGAGGGCCGCGAAGCTGAGATGCGGCACCCTTCGCGGCCCTTCCCGCCCTTCGCGCTCTTCCAAGCAAAATGAAGACAGAAGGACCGGCCGCACTGGCGGTCTGGTCGCGCGATCCTCTCCCGGCGCCGCCAGACCGCCCGGCACATGCCGACCTTCGATATGGTGGCACGTTATGTGGCGGCACCCGGACGGCCTATCGATAGTCACCTGGTTCCGAACGGGTAGGCGCGGGGCTCCGGAATTGACCACCAGCCGTTATGGCCCAATGATCCAGCATCGCATATTGCAGGAGACGCCCGATGCCCTTGGAATCCATCGAAACTGAAGACGCCACGCTGGCCGACGTCCGCTGGCAGGCCCGTATCGACCTGGCCGCCGCACACCGTCTGGCGGTGATGCACGGCTTCAACGAGGGCATTTTCAATCACTTCACCCTCCGCGTGCCCGGCGCCAACGATCGCTATTACCAGATCCCGTTCGGCACCCATTGGTCCGAAGTGACGGCAAGCTGCTTCATGGAAATCAGCTATGACGGCACCCGTCTGACCGGACAGGGCGAAGTGGAACGCTCCGCGTACTGCATCCACGCCCCGATGCACCGGCTGATCCCGGCCGCCGCGGCGGTGTTCCATACCCACATGCCGTTCGCCAGCGCGCTCAGCCGGCTGGAGGACCCGCGCATCCTGCCGATCGGGCAGACCGAACTCGGGACCATGCTGCACACCGCCTATGACGACATCTACACCGGCCCGGCGTTCGACCCGGCCGAGGGTGAGCGTCTGGCCGGTGTCATCGGCGACAAGACCGTGCTGATGATGGCCAACCACGGCGTCGCCACAGTGGGTTCAACGGTCGCCGCCGCGTATGACCGCCGGTATTACGTGGAGCGCGTGGCCCAGGTGCAGCTTTACGCGATGTGGACCAACAAGCCGCTGAAGTATCTGCCTCAGGATGTTGTTGACCACACGATCAAGGAATTCCGCGACAACCGGTATCTGTATGGCGGGCGGACGAATGCCGAGTGGCATTTTGATGCGCTGAAGCGTATTTTGGACAGGAAAGAGCCCGATTATAAGGATTGAGCTCCGGCGTCCTCCCGCTGAGGCGGGAGGACTACCGCGAAAACGCCCGAAGCAACTGCTTGTCCAGCGTTACCAATCCCATGCCGAGTGTTCGGGCGAGCCAGAGGTAACTGGCGTCATAGACCGTCAGCCCGGTTTGGGCGGCCAAAAGCAGTGTGCCGTCGAGATCGACATTCACGTATTCGAGGTCGAATTCCCGGCGCAAATCGAACGCCCGGATCAGGGCCTCGCGCTGCTCCGGGTTCCGCTTGCATTTGATGAGGCAGACATTCGCCAGTTCATACTCGATCAGGACAGGTGCCCGAAGATTGCTGTCGCCTAACTGGCTAGCGACGGATTCAGCCTGGGGCTCACCGAACAGGATCGCCGCCAGAGCGGAGGCATCGACGACTTTACCTTGCATCACGCGCGGATCGGACGATCTGCGTCGAGTCGCCGGCGGTGTGAATGCCTAAGCCGCGCACCTTCGCCAGAATGTCGCCCGCCGCTCTCCGCGGGGCATCCTTGGCGGCTGCCTCAATGATCGCAAGCAGTTCGCCCTGCAACGAGCGATGGTTTTGCTCCGCCCGCTGTCGCAGCCGTTCCACCACATCGTCAGGGGCGTTTTTGATCGAGAGATTGACGGGCATGGTTCCACATTGGTGCCGGAATGGATGCTCTCTACCACATCCGGCCGCCGAAACGCCACGCCTGCGTTATCTCACCCCAACGCCGCCCGAACCGCCGCCAAAGCCTCATCCGCCTTGTCGCCATCCGGCCCGCCAGCTTGCGCCAGGTCCGGCCGTCCGCCGCCGCCTTTGCCGCCAACCGCCGCCGACGCCGCGCGCACCAGATCGACCGCGCTGATCCGCCCCGTCAGGTCCGCCGATACCGCGACCACGATCGAGGCCTTGCCCTCGGCCGTGGAGACCAGCGCGACAACGCCCGACCCCTGCTGCTTGCCGATCGCGTCCGCCAGACCCTTCAAATCCTTTGCCGGCACCTCGCCGAGGTTGCGGGCGGACAGCATCACCCCGTTGACCTCCTCGGCCGCCGCCGCCCCGCCGCCGGTCGCCAGCTTCTTCTGCAATTCACCCACCTGGGCCTGCAGCTTCTTGCGATCCTCCAGCAGCGCCGCGATCCGATCCGCCACTTCCGCCGGGGCGGCCCGCAACGCACCCGCCACGTCGTTCAACCGTGTCTGCGTCTCCAACACCAACGCTTCGGCCGAGGCCCCGGTCACAGCCTCAATCCGCCGCACGCCGGCCGCAACCGCGGTTTCCCCGACAATCCGGAAATACCCGATATCGCCGGTCCGCCGCACATGCGTGCCGCCGCACAGCTCGATCGACCAGGCCGGCTTGTTGCCGTCCGGCTCGCCCATCGCGACCACTCGCACCTCGTCGCCATATTTCTCCCCGAACAGCGCCATCGCGCCCAGTTCCACCGCCGCATCCGGCGTCATCAGCCGTGTCGTGACCTCGGAGTTCTCGCGGATGCGGGCGTTGACCTCGGTTTCCACCCACAGCAGCTCCTCTGCCGTGATCGGCCGAGGCTGCGATACGTCGAACCGCAGCCGGTCCGGCGCGTTCAGGCTGCCCTTCTGCTGAACATGCGTCCCCAGCTTCCGCCGCAGCGCCTCATGCAGCAGATGCGTCGCCGAATGGTGCGCCCGGATCGCGCTGCGTCGCGCATGATCCACCGTCGCCACGACCGGCGTGCCGACCTTGGCAACCCCAGCCTCCACGCGGCCCAGATGGACGAACAGGTCACCGAGCTTCTTCTGTGTGTCGGTCACGGTAATCACCAGCCCATCGGGGCCGGAGATCGTGCCGGTATCGCCCACCTGACCGCCGCTCTCGGCATAGAACGGGGTCTGATTCAGCACCACCGCCACGTCGGTCCCGGCCGTCGCGGTGGAGGCGCCAACGCCATTCAGCACCAGCGCCAGGATTTCGCCTTCGGCGCTTTCGGTCGAGTAGCCCAGGAACTCCGTCGCCCCGACCCGTTCCTTGGTTTCGAACCAGACCTGTTCGGTCGCGGCATCGCCAGACCCCGCCCAAGCGGCGCGGGCTCGGGTGCGCTGTTCCTGCATCGCTGCCTGAAACCCGTCCAGATCGACGCCGCGGCCCTGTTCGCGCAGCGCGTCCTGCGTCAGGTCCAGCGGGAAGCCATAGGTATCATACAGCTTGAACGCAACCGAACCGGGCAGGGACTGTTTGTCGCCCAGGCGGCCGGTTTCATCGGCCAGCAGGTGCAGCCCACGCTCCAGCAAATGCTTGAAGCGGGTTTCCTCCAGCAGCAGCGTTTCCTCAATCAGCCCCTGCGCACGCCCCAGTTCCGGATACGCCGCGCCCATCTGGCGGATCAACGCCGGCACCAGCCGGTGCATCAGCGGCTCCTTCGCCCCCATCATCGTCGCGTGCCGCATCGCGCGCCGCATGATCCGGCGCAGCACATAGCCGCGGCCTTCGTTCGACGGCAGCACGCCATCGGCCATCAGGAACGAGGTGCTGCGCAAATGGTCGGCGATCACCCGGTGGCTGGTCTTGAACGGCCCGTCCGGGTCCTGCCCGGTCAGTTCCGCGCTCGCCAGGATCAGCGCCCTGAACGTATCGATGTCGTAGTTGTCGTGCTTGCCCTGCAGGATCGCCGCAATCCGCTCAAGCCCCATGCCGGTGTCGATCGACGGGCGGGGCAGCGGCATGCGCGTGCCGGGCGGCCCTTCCTCGAACTGCATGAACACCAGGTTCCAGATTTCGATGAACCGGTCGCCATCTTCATCCGGGCTCCCCGGCGGGCCGCCCGGGATATGGTCACCATGATCGTAGAAAATCTCCGAACACGGCCCGCAGGGACCGGTGTCGCCCATGCGCCAGAAATTATCGGAGGTCGGGATGCGGATGATCCGGTCTTCCGGCAGGCCGGCGACCTTCTTCCACAGGGCGGCGGCGTCCTCGTCTTCAGAATAGACGGTAACCAGCAGCTTGTCCTTGGGCAGGCCGTAGTCCTTGGTCACCAGTTCCCACGCATAGGGGATGGCCAGTTCCTTGAAGTAGTCGCCGAAGCTGAAATTCCCTAGCATTTCGAAGAAGGTGTGATGCCGGGCGGTGTAGCCGACATTGTCCAGGTCGTTGTGCTTGCCCCCCGCCCGCACGCATTTCTGCGCCGTCGTGGCGCGGACATAGGGCCGCTTTTCCTGGCCGGTGAAGACGTTCTTGAACTGCACCATGCCGGCGTTGGTAAACATCAGGGTCGGGTCGTTGCGCGGCACCAGCGGGGAGCTGGGCACCGGCGTGTGGCCGTTGCGGGCGAAATAGTCCAGGAAGGCGGCGCGGATGTCGTTGCTGCTGGCCATGGCGGTCAGATTCGTCCCAGTTTGTTCACGCAAGAGGGTGGGACGTAGCGCAGGGGCGCCGCCGTGTCACGTATGGGTGGTTTCAACGCCACGCTCGGCTCAGCAGGGCATCCATCGCGTTGATGACCCTTGTGCCCTCAGAGGCTGCTGAACTCGTCCGCCAGAGTCCCGTGTTTCGCGACAAAGGCGTCGCTGGCGGCAATGTGGGCCTCGATCTGCTGGTTGCGACTGGCCGCCCGCGCCTCGGCCTCATCGACATAGGCGGCCAACAGGGATTCGACCGTCTCGGACAGATTAGACGTAAGGGCGCGCGCCCTTCGGACGACGTCTTCGTTCAATGTCATGTTGACGGGGCGTTTAGGCGTTGACCGATCGTCGCCCATTGCGTGCCTCCTTGATGCGCAAGACATACCCATCGCATCACGCGCTGGGCAGCGGCGCAATGGCGTTGGAGGTCGCTTTCGACAAGCCGCTCCCCCAAGGTTGTCCCGATTTCCCCGAACATGCCACATTCGCAGGATGACCGATCCCGTCGACTTCTGGCTCTCCAACTGCCCCGATCCCGCAACCGACCCGCTGCAAGGCATGCGGGAGGCCGGGCTGCTGGACCCAGTCCCCGACTACGCCACCATTGCCCGCACGAAAGCAGCCATCGTCGAACGGACCGGCCTGCTGGGTATCGCCAGTGTGTGGGGCGGCCGGCACCTGGTCGCCCGCCATTTCCTGTCTTTCGGCACCGACGCCCAACGCGCGGCGTGGCAAGGCCGGGCGCTGTCTGTCGCTATTTCGGAACCCAAGGTCGGGGCGCACCCCAAGTTGCTGACGACGCGCGCCGACCAAACGGCGACCGGTTACCGCATCACCGGCCGGAAAGCCTGGGTCACCAACGGCCCGTCCGCCGACGCTATCATCGTCTTTGCGATCACGACGGAGGAGGCCGGCCGCAAACGCTACAGCGCTTTCATCGTCCCCCGCGACACGCCTGGCCTGACAACGGAAGACATGCCCGGCTTCCACGCGCTGCGTCCCTCCAAGCACTGCCTGCTGACGCTGGACCACTGCGAGGTCCCCAGCGACGCCATGCTCGGTTCCCCGGGTTCCGCCTACGACCGCATGGCGCTGCCGTTTCGCGACATCGAGGACGCCGTCGGCACGTTTGGCACCCTGGGCGCGCTGCGCCACGCTGTTGCCCAGTTCGCCGGGACCGACACGCCGCAAACCGAAGACCTTGGCGCAATCGTCGCGCTGACCAGCGTCTTCGCGGCGGGCGCCGAGTCCGTGGTCGCCGCCCTGGACGCCGGCCGCTTCCGCACCGGCGACGCAACACTGGTCGGTCTGCGGGTCCTGGCAATCGACATCGTCGCTCGGCTACGAGCCTTGGCTAACGCAGCCGCCGCTGTCCCGGCGACGCCCACCGCCACCGGCCGCCTCCACGCCATCCTCTCCGACCTCGATGCCACCTTGAACATCGCCCGTGGCCCGCGCCTGGCCCGCCAGGCCCATTTGGGGGCAGCGGCCCTGCGCCGGGCATGACCATCGTCCGTTGCCATTGGGCCACCAGCGCAGACGCGCAAATGCAATCCTACCACGACACCGAATGGGGCGTGCCGGAACACGACGACCGTATGCTGTTCGAATTGCTGACGCTGGAGGGCGCGCAGGCCGGCCTGTCGTGGCGCACTGTCCTGGTCCGCCGCGACGCCTACCGCGCCGCCTACCACGGCTTCGACATCGCACGGGTCGCCGCGATGACCGACGCGGATTTGGAAAATCTGTTGAAGGATTCTCCCCTGATCCGCAACCGGCTCAAGATATTCTCGGTCCGGGACAACGCCGCCACCGCGCTGCATGTCATCGCTGAACATGGCAGCCTGGATCGTTACCTGTGGTCGTTCGTCAACCATACCCCGACACGCAACCCCTGGACCGAGAGCTCACAGATTCCCGCAACGACTCCGGTTTCCGACAGCATGAGCAAGGCATTGAAGAAGGTCGGATTCCGCTTCGTCGGCTCCACGATATGTTACGCGTTCATGCAGGCCACCGGCATGGTGGACGATCATCTGGCTGAGTGTTTTCGCCGCAGCCCGGCGTAACCGGGCCAGCAATTGACCGTGCCGGGCGCGCGTCCTGCCACGGCTTGCTGTGTCCCGCCCGCCGGCACGACGAAAAAGCTTTGGCAGAGAGTCGCGGTTGGCAAAGGCCAAGATTTCTAGGCTATGCCAGGCCGGGGACTCCAAGGCACATGCGCAGGGCACGCGCCAGTTCCGCCCGGCTGAATGGCTTTCGCAGTGCTTGACCGCCCCGATCGTGCCAGCGTTCCAAAGCTTGCGGGTCGGTGTATCCGGTGACCAGCAGCACTGGCAGGTTGGGACGGAATGTGTGCAAGTGCGATGCAAACTGCTCGCCATTCATTTCGGGCATCGCATAGTCGGACAAGGCGATGTCGAAGGTGTCGGACTCCCGCAGAAGATTTAAGGCGGCTTCTCCATCCGCGACGTCCACAACCCTATGTCCGAGTTCGCGTAGCATCGTTGCTATGGTCTCGCGCGCCAAATCGTCGTCGTCCACCAACAGCAGGGACAAGGGCTCCATCGTTCCGTCTTCGACGGGATCGCTTGCCGTGCTTTCGGCATCCGCCAGTGCCCGCGGCAGGTAGAGACTGATCGCCGTTCCCTTGCCCACGGTGCTGTCGATCGTCACCGTACCGCCGACCTGACGGGTGAAGCCATAGACCATCGACAGGCCAAGGCCTGTTCCCTTGCCAAGGCCCTTGGTTGTGTAAAACGGATCGAAAACCCTGGCCTGCACCTCCGCCGACATTCCCTCGCCGGTATCGATGACAGCCACCATCGCGTATTCGCCGGGCGGCAACCGGGTGACGGAATGGGGGCCTTCCGCCACGTGTACGTTGCGTGTCCGGAAGATAAGGGAACCGCCGCCCGGCATGGCATCGCGGGCGTTGATCGCAAGATTCAGCAACGCCACCTCAAGCTGAACCGGGTCCGCGGTCGCGTGCCACAAATCCTCGGTCAGATCGTAATCCTGGCGGATCATCGTTCCCAGCGTCCGCGTCAGCAGGTCCTGCATGCCGCATATGACGGCGTTGACGCTCACCGGGCGCAGCACCAGGTCCTGCTTGCGGGAGAAGGCCAGCATGTGCGCCGTCAATTCGGCGCCCCGCCTGGCTGCTTGCGCCGCGACACCCAGCAGCCGCTTCAGCTTCGGCTCTTGCACCTGTGGCGAAACGATTTCCAGTGAACCCAGCACTGCCGTCAGCAAGTTGTTGAAATCGTGCGCAACTCCGCCGGTCAGCCTGCCGAGCGCGTCAAGTTTCTGCGCCTGCGACAGCTCGGTTTGGATCTGCTGGCGTTGCTCGGTTTCAAGCAAAAGCCGCTCATTTGTCTCCACCAGATCCTGGGTGCGCGCCGCGACACGCTTTTCCAGCGTCGCGGCAAACTCGCGAAGCCGCCGTTCGGCATCGGTTTGCGCCCGTTGGCGCTTCTCCAGTTCTTCAGCCAGCGCATCCAGCCCGGCCCCCAGTTTAGCCAGTTCCGAGCGGTCCCGGGAAAAGCCCGATCGAGCGGAAAAGTCGCCGCGATGCAGTTTGTCCGTGGTCTCCAGCATCCGGTTGACCGGGGCGCGGATAAATTGCCGGCCGAACCAGTCGGCAAAGATGCAGGCGAGCAGCAAGGCCGCGCCGATCAGCATCGCGCCGCCACGTGTTGTTCTGTCCAGCACGGCGTACGCGGATCGCTCCGGGCGCTCGGCAATCACCTTCAGACCATCGCCCAGACTGACCACCGATTGGACCATCGGGCCCTGATCAGCGACCTCGGCCTCCGGCGCCGGGCGCGTCGCCGAGACACGCAGTAACGTTGAACCGGCGCCGTCCAGGACCGTCACGGTCGCATCGGCGTGCAATTGACTTTGGAGGTCCTGAGCGAGCCAATCCAGGTCCAGACCGATCACCAATACGCCGAGCGCCGCGCCGTCATAATCGGTTATCCTGAGCCCCAAAGGGAGTTCCGGACGTCCCGCTCGCGATGAGGCGTAGGATCCGACCGCGAAGCCATGTTCAAGGGCAGCTTCGAAATACGGGGCATCCCCATCGAAACCGGCCTGCCCGGGATCGCTTGAACAGAACACACGGCCGCTAACGGCATCAGCCCGAATGCTGGCGTAACCCGGATAATCGCGCCGCAACCGGGCCAGCCAGGCGGAACACAAGGGTGCGTTGCGATCTATAATCGCCGGCGTGCGCTGCAACGCGGTCAGGAACTGTCGTGCCCCGCCTATGGTCGTGTTGATCTCGCTCGCTTCAGTTGCCGCCAGTTCGGACAATTCCCGCCGCACTTCCGACTCGCGCGCTTGCCGGAGTTGCCATTGGCTACCCGCTAGCAAAATAGCCGCAGGCAAAATGCAGCTGCCCGCGAGGAGGATGATCCGAAGGCGCAGGGTCATAACAGGACCCTAACACGTCCCGAAACGGATTGGTTCGTAAACTTTGTGAACGAAGCACACTCAAGCGTTTCGTTGCATTGCGGGGATCGGGTTTTTTGCGGGCCGCTCATCGTGGTGGAAGCCATTGGATCGCGGGAGCCGACATTGCCGGCCAGGCACGACCCAACCGCGACGGGCACTTCGCCTGTGTCGCCGGTCCGAACCCACGCTTCCAACCCCAACCAAACCCCGATTGCCCCGCGCGCCGCTACGCGCCAATCTGCTTGCCAGAGGGAAAGCAACGCGCGAACCGTCGCGCACGCCAGGACAACGGGACCGCTCACACATGAATACAGCACTCTGCCGCATGCTCGCTATCGAATTCCCGCTTCTGGCCTTCAGCCATTGCCGCGACGTCGTGGCCGCGGTCAGTAAATCGGGGGGATTTGGCGTCTTCGGCGCCGCCGGCTACACGCCCGAACAACTGGAAACCGAACTGGCCTGGATCGACGCCCATGTGGACGGCAAACCCTATGGCGTTGATCTTCTGATCCCAGAGAACTTGTCGGTCCGCACCAAAGCGGGCGCGACCCAGGCAGACCTTGCCGGCCAGGTTCCCCCCGTCCACCGCGCCTTTGTCCAGGATCTGCTGCGCCGTCACGATGTCGATCCCATTAGCGGGTATTACCAGCGAGAGGATCCCAATCGCCCCGTTTCCTACCAAGCCGATACCGGCGAACACCTGATGGATGTCGCCTTCCGCCATCCCATTCGCCTGATCGCCAACGCGCTTGGTGTTCCCCCGGCCTCCATGCTGGAACGCGCCCGCCGCCACGGCATTCCCTGCGCCGCCCTGGTGGGCGCCCGCGAGCATGCCGTGAGGCAGGTCGCCGCCGGGGTGGACATCATTGTCGCCCAGGGCGGCGAAGCCGGCGGCCATTGCGGGGAGGTTTCCACCCTGGTGGTGGTGCCGGAAGTCCTGCGCGCGGTTCAGGGCAGGGTCCCGGTGCTGGCGGCCGGCGGCATCATGACGGGCCGCCAGATGGCCGCCTGCATGGCCATGGGCGCGGCCGGCGCCTGGACCGGATCGGTGTGGCTGGCAACGACCGAGGCCGAAACTTCCCCGGTGTTCCGTGAAAAGATGGTCGCCGCGCGATCCCGCGACACGGTCCGGTCAAGGGGGCGTACCGGCAAGCCAGCCCGTCAGTTGCGGTCGGCCTGGACCGATGCGTGGGAGGGTCCGGACAGCCCCGGCACCCTGCCAATGCCGCTGCAAGGCCTGATCAGCGAACCGGCGATGGCCCGGGTCAACAAGGCGGCCGAGGGCGGGAACGCGAAAGCCCGCGAGCTTGTCAGCTATTTCGTCGGCCAGGGTGTCGGATTGGTCGAGGACATCCCAAATTGCCGGCAGGTCGTCGCGGGCTTCATGACGGAATTCGCCGAGGCCCTGGACGACATGGCACGCCTGGCTGAAGGAAACTGACCATGACGCAACGACTCACCGATGCCGAACGGGCGGCGCTGCCGACCGCGGTCCCAGGATGGGCCGTCGCCCTGAACCCCGACGTTTTACATCGAGACTTCAAGTTCACCGATTTCACCGAGGCGTGGGGATTCATGTCCCGGGTGGCGCTGCTGGCTGAGAAATTCGATCACCATCCGGATTGGTCGAACGTCTGGAACAGGGTTCGAATTGAACTGACAACTCACGATGCCGGCGGTCTTTCCCAGAAGGACATACAGCTCGCCCGGGCGATCAATGCGCTTTTGGATTGATGGACCCGATTGGCTTCCCCGAACGCACGCTAAGGGTCCGCCGGGCCGCTTCCAGGTTGTGTCTGCGGATGGGATGGGCACCGCTGCATGAGGTTCGGCTGGCCAACGGACGGCGCGCCGATCTTCTGGCGCTGCAACCCGGCGGTGGTTTCGTTTGCATCGAGGTGAAATCCGGCCTGCGCGACTATCTGGCGGATAACAAATGGACCGAGTACCAGCCGTTCTGCGATCAGTTCTTCTTTGCCGTGGACAGCGATTTTCCGCTGGGCGCGCTGCCGGCTGAAACCGGACTGATCGTTTGCGCTGGAATGGAGGCGGATATCATCCGCGAACCGCTGTCAATACGGCTGGCCGCGCCGCGCCGCAAAGCCTTGATGGAACGGTTCGCGTGGCTGGCGGCGGGGCGTCTGGCGGCGATGGAAGATCCGGTGGGCGTCGCTGAACTGGCGTTGGGTCTAAACGAGGACTGACGCCAGCGCGGTGGCTGAACCGGATATCCGCTTCGGCGTGGACGGTTACCGCTTGACCGGCACCGCCACGGCGTTCGGGGCCTTGGTCGGCAGCCACGCGTCAGTCCAGCCAGAACCGCCGGCAGCCGGTTCGGTGGTCGAGACCTCGGTACGTCCCGGGCCTTTCCGTTCCATAATCGTAATCGGGGTCGCCAGCCGGATGATTTTGCAATCGATAATCCCGCTCACCGGCTGCCCCGAACGTCGGGCCGCGAGCCGGCTCAGGTCATCCTCGGTGCGGCAAAGCACTGAACCGGCGTCCAGTCTCGGCCAGGCAAGCGGCTGGGCCTTGACCTCGGGCAAGTTCTCCTTGGGCTTCTTTTTGACCAGGAACGCCGAATCGAACGAGACATTGCTGTCGTTGGGCGGTGCCGGCGGTGTCTGGTTTGGCTGCGCGGCGGCTGGCTGGGCCAGGATCAAGCCCCCCAGGCAGGCGGCGATCGTCAGGATTCGCGGTATCGGTGTCATTGGCTGTCCCACTCTTCCGAGGGCGCTGTCTATGGCCAACGCGAACCCGGAGCAAGCGTTCCGTGCAGCCGTTACGCCACGACACGAACCGACGCGGCGGGATGGTTCGCCGGAAGGCGGGCTCCCCGGCCGAACAGCTTCTCGCGGAAGGTGCCCTTGGCATAGTCGTGCTTGAACATGCCACGCGATTGCAGTTCCGGCACCACCAGATCGGCGACGTCCTTGAACGTGCCGGGGGTCAGCGCGTAGGCGAGGTTGAAGCCATCGATGTCGGTTTCCTCAATCCAGGCACGCATTTCCTCGGCCACGTCCTGGGCGGAGCCGATGATCATCGGGCCGCGGCCGCCGATGGCGGCGTGACGGGCGATTTCTCCCACCGTCCACTCACGGTTCGGGTCGGCGATGGTGAATGCCTCCAGGGCGGAGGTCTGGGCGTTGGCCTTGTCGTTGAAGCGCAGCACGTCGCCGGACTGCATCGCGCCGAAATCGACCCCGGTCCAACCGGACATCAGGGCCAGGGCGCCTTCCTCCGACACATAGCCCAGGTAATCCTGGTATTTGTCGCGGGCCGCCTGGTGCGTGGTGTCGGTGATCACGGTCATCATGGTGAAGATCACCAGGTCTTTCGGGTCGCGCCCGGCGGCGGCGGCCCTGGCCCGCAGATCCTTGACGATGTTGCCGATGACCTTCTTCGACGGTCCGTTAATGAAGACGCATTCGGCATGCCGAGCGGCGAAGTCGCGGCCGCGCTTGGAGGCGCCGGCCTGGAACAGCACCGGGGTGCGCTGCGGTGAGGGTTCGCACAAATGGATCGCGTCAAACTTGAAGTGCGGGCCTTCATGCACGATGCGGTGGATCTTGCTGGCGTCGGCGAAGCGGCGGCCCTGGCGGTCGCGCAGCACGGCGCCGTCTTCCCAGCTTGCTTCCCACAGTTTGTAAGTGGCCTGGATGTAGTCCTCCGCCACATCATAGCGGTCATCGTGGTCCACCTGCTTGGCCATCCCCATGCCGCGGGCGGCGCTGTCCAGGTAGCCGGTGACGATATTCCAGCCGATCCGGCCCTTGGTCAGGTGGTCCAGCGTGCTCATGCGGCGGGCGAACGGGTAGGGCAGTTCATAGGACAGCGCGCAGGTGACGCCGAAGCC
>DAIEHR010000178.1 GCA_027353465.1 Acetobacteraceae bacterium
GATCCAGCACGCCGGCAGGCCGAAGGTCGGCTCCACGGTCTTTTCTCCGGCGATCGGCGGGGCCTGATCGCCGGGGCTGATCGCCAGCAGCATCGTCGGCCGCAGCTCGCCCTTGCCGGCGGTGATTTCCTTCAGCGCGAAGGCATAGGCATAAGGATCCAGCTCCACATTGTCCTGAATGCGCACAGATGGCAGCACGAACCCCAGTTCCGTCGCCAGTGCCCGGCGGAAACGCTTGATCTGGTCGGGCAGCCGGTTGGACGCCCCGCCAGCCAGATCCAGCAGACCGTAGCCTAGTTCGACGCGCACGACGTCGGGGATCGATACCGTGGGCTGGGCGGTGTCGGCCGGCGGCACGACAGGAACCGCCGCTTCCATCTGTGCATGGCGGGCATTGAAGCGATGCCATGCGGCGGCGCCGGACAGGCCGGAAACGAACAGGAATGGCAGGGTTGGCAGGCCGGGCAACAAGGCCAGGACGCCGGCGGCGGCAGAGGCGATAGCCAGCGGGTTGGCGTTGTTACCCAATTGCGAGGCCAGTTTGCCATGCATCTTGCCCTCGATGGCGCCCTTCGACACCACGATGCCGGCGGCGGTGGACACCAGCAGTGCCGGGATTTGCGATACCAAGCCGTCGCCGACCGTCAGCGTCGTATAGGTGGACAGCGCATCAGTCAGTGACATGTGCGCGCGGATCAGCCCCATCGCCAAGCCGCCGAGGATGTTGATCAGGGTGATGACAAGGGCGCTGATCGCGTCGCCACGGACGAATTTGCTGGCGCCGTCCATCGCGCCATAGAAGCCGCTTTCCTCGGATAATTCGCCGCGGCGCTTGCGGGCGGTCGGCTCGTCGATAATGCCAGAGGACAGGTCGGCGTCGATCGCCATCTGCTTGCCGGGCATGGAGTCGAGGTAGAACCGGGCGGCCACCTCGGCGATGCGGCTGGAGCCCTTGGTGATGACCACGAAATTGACCAGTAGCAGCATGGAAAAGACGATCGCGCCGACCACGACATCGCCGCCCATCAGAAACGACCCGAACGCCGCGACGACGTGGCCCGCCGCGTCCGGCCCGTCGCTGCCGTGCGACAGGATCAACCGGGCGGTGGCGACGTTCAGCGACAGGCGCAGGATGGTGGTCAGCAGCAGCAGCGTCGGCAGGCTGGAGAAATCGAGCGGGCGCTCCAGCGAAAGGGAGATCAGCAGGATCAGGATGGAGGCGATGAACGACAGTGCCAGCGCCATGTCCAGCAGGAAGGTCGGTATCGGCAGGATCAGAATCGAAAGCTGGAACAGGACGCATAGTGCCAGCCCGACATCCCCACCCGGGACCATTTTCCGCAGTGGGGCCAGTGCGTTGAGCAGCGAATCCATCGGCGGGACTGCCGGCTGATCGGTCACTGCGTCCCGGGCACGCCGCCGCTGGGTGGCACATCGATGCCTTGCGACAGATACAGGCTGATCTTGTTCCTCAGTGCCCGAATGGACAGGCCCAGCATGGAGGCGGTGTGGGTGCGGTTGCCGCCGGTATGATGCAGGGCGGCGATGATGGCGTCGCGCTCCATCAGGTGCAACGGCCGGCAGGCGAAGCTGGCCGGGCCGCGCATATCGGTGATGGGACGGAGGGTGGATGGCGGGCCGACCTCCAGCGCCCCGGGCTCGATCGTCGCCTCTGTGGTGAGCACCAGCGCTCTGTGGATGGTGTTTTCCAGTTCCCGCACATTTCCCGGCCAGTCGTGCGTGGACAGCGCAAGCAGCGCGGCCGGGGACAGGCGGCGCTGGCCGGGGCCGGCTTCGCGGCGGTATTTCCCGATGAAGTATTCGGCCAAAGCGGGGATGTCAGCGGCCCGCTGGCGCAGGGCGGGGACGTGGACCGACACCACGTTCAGGCGGAAATAAAGGTCCTCGCGGAATGTCTGGCGCTTTACTTCAAGTTCGATGTCGCGGTTGGTGGTTGCAATGATACGGACATTTAGCCGAACCGGTGCCCGGCCGCCGATCCGGTCAACCTCCCGCTCCTGGATCGCGCGCAGTAGTTTCGCTTGCAACCTGCGGTCCATCTCGCTGATTTCGTCCAGCAGAAGCGTGCCGTTCTGCGCCGCCTCCAATTTGCCGATGCGCTGCGTCAGCGCCCCGGAAAAGGCGCCGCGTTCGTGGCCGAACAGCTCGGATTCCAGTAAGTGTTCGGGGATGGCGGCACAGTTCACCGCGACGAATGGGCCGGCGGACCGGGGCGAGTTGCGGTGGATGTAGCGGGCGATCACCTCTTTACCGGTGCCGGATTCGCCGCGGATCAGCACCGATGCGTCGGAGTTGGCGATGCGGTGGGCGCGTTGGATGACGGCGTGCATCGTCGGATCGCGATACACCGGGCCGCTGTCGGTTTCCGGCGCAGGCGGCCGCCGAGGCGGGGCGAGGGCGGTGATGTGGACGGGGTAATCGCCGGGACGGGCGAAGCTGCTTTCCAGATCGTCGGGGACCAGCAGGCCGGGGGCGGAATAAACGGTCATCGTCAGCGATCCGACTTGACGATTTCGGTCATCGTCACGCCCAGGCGGGTATCGTCCACCATGACTACCTCGCCACGCGCGATCAGGCGGTTATTCACGTAAATATCGATTGCTTCCCCCAGCCGGCGATCGAGTTCGACGACGGCGCCACGGCCCAGTTTCAGGAGTTGCGACACTTGCATGGTCGCCTTGCCCAGAACGGCGCTGACGGTCACGGAAATATCGTAAACCGCCTCCAGCTCCTTAGCCGTGCCGGTGTCGATCGTTTCGCGAACGTCGGGTGTTTCGCGAAGGTTGGGGGACGGCGGCGTTGTCGTATTGCTCATGACGGTTGCCTGCTGTTTTGTTCGTTTTCCAAAACGGTGGAGAGCGGCCGAACCGCTTCCCGTAGGTCTTCGAGTAAAAGATCGCGGCCGATCGAGGCGCGACCGTGCTGCCACTGGATGGTGACGCCTTCGCAGTCGATGCCGCCGTCCAGCGCCAGGGTCAGCGCGCCGATGTCGGCGAAGCGGCGTTCAACGCCGCTGGCCTCGCGCAGCACGAATTCGGGGGCGACGGCCAGGGCGGGTCTAATGCGATCCATCAAGGCCTGAACCCGTGCGGGCAGGCTGGTGGACCAGGCTTCATCGGCGATGGCGATCACGGCGTTGACGACAAGACTGGCGATGGCGATGGACGCGGTCTCGACCATGGCGGACGATTCGGTGCGCAGGGTGTGCAGCGATGACAGCAGGCGGGCCATCGCGACCGCGGAGGGGTCTTCGCCGGCCGGTTCGCGGCGGCCGGTCAAATAGCCCTCGGTCCAGGCTTGCTGGCGGATATCGGCCGTGGTGTCAGTGGGGGGCGACGGTTCCGATGCCGGGGGCGGTGGCCTTGTATCCCAATCGACTTCGGGGATGTCGTTGAAATCGGCAAATAGCATGGCGGCGGTCATTCGATCATCCTGTCGTCGCTGCCGGTGTTGATCTCGATTTCGCCGCTAGCCGCCAGTTCCTTGGCCAGGTTGGCGACGCCGGCCTGGGCCTCTTCCACGTCTTTCAACTTGACGGGGCCTAGGGCGGCGATGTCCTCCCGCAGCATTTTGGCGGCGCGTTCCGAGAGTTGCCCGAGGAACATGGCGCGGATCGCCTCGGAGGCGCCCTTCAGCGCGATGGGCAGTTTCTCCTTGTCGATCTGGCGCAGCAGAACCTGCAGGCCGGCGGGGTTCAGGCGTTGCAGATCGGCGAAGGTGAACATCTGCGCCTTCACCTTTTCAGCCGACTCGCGGTTGCGTTCTTCCAGGCCGGCGAGGAAGCGGGTTTCGGCCTTGCGATCGAAGTTGTTGAAGATCTCGGCGATCAGGGCGTGGGAATCCTGTCTTGATGCTCGGGCCAGGTTGGACATGAATTCAGCGCGCAGGATCCGTTCGACCCGTTCCAGCACGTTTTTCTGGATGGATTCCATGCGCAGCATCCGCATGACGACCTCCATCGAGAAGGAGTCGGGCAGCAGCGTCAGCACGCGGGCGGAGTGGTCGGGCTTGATCATCGACAGCACGACCGCGACCGTCTGGGGGTATTCGTTCTTCAGGTAGCTCGCGAGGATTTCCTCACTCACGTTGCCCAGTTTGTCCCACATGGTGCGGCCGGCGGGGCCGCGGATTTCTTCCATGATCTGGGAGACGCGGTCTTTCGGCAGTGCCTTCAGCAGCAGGTTCTCGGTGCTTTCAAAGCTGCCCAGGATGCCGCCGGTGGCGCCAAAATTGTCAACGAAATCGCCGCACAGGGCTTCGACGGTATCGGCATGGATGACACCGAGCTGGGACATGGTGGCGGAGATCGTCTTGATCTCATCCTCATGCATCATCGCGAATAGTTTGGCGGCGTGCTCTTCGCCCAGCGCGAGCATCAGGATCGAGGCCTTATGGAGGCCTGTCATCTCGCCGTCGGCGGCTTTACGGGCCGCTTTAGCCATGGTGTCTGGAAACCCGGGTCATCATGCCACCGTGTGGTTCGGTGATATGGCTAAGGGGTAAACCTTACCAAAGGGTTAACGGCGGAGGTTATACGTGGGCGGACAGCGCATAAGCGCCGGCTCGCGGGCGGGGCGAGGTTGCGCCGTTGCGGTTGTAGTGCGCCTCGGCGGCTGGTGCCGCGCAGGCCCGGGCGACGATCCGTACGACGTTGGTCTGCACGATGATCGCGCGCTCCAGCAGGTCGCGGTTCGTATTGGCCAGTTCGGCAAGGCGGCGAAGTTGTTCGGGCGATGGCGTTGGGCCCTCCGCCAGGGCTGCCAGCGCGGCTTCCTTTCCGGCGGCCAGGGCGACGGCGGCGGGGTAATCGACGCGGATGAGGGCTTCGTTCTCTCTGGACAGCACATCCGCCAGGCGGCTGGCGGGGTTATCGGTCATGGTGTGGGGCCCTTCTGCATCCGGATCATCGCGTCGTAGATTGGTTTCGCCAGGCCGAGTCCGCCGTGGCTGGCGATTTGTTTGGCAAATTCCTGAACCAGCATCGGCTTCCAGGCTTCCTCGCCGGGACCGCCGCCGAATGTACCGTTGGCGCTATCGACGGTGTTGAACATCGGCTGCAGAAGCTGGCCGATCGCCATGGCTTCGAAATCGTGGGCGGATTTGGCAACCGCGGCGGGGTTGGAGGCTGGCGGCAGCCGGGGGGCCCCGGGTGCTGCGCCGATGGGCTGCGGAAGGGGCGGAATTTCGGTCATCTGACCTCCAGGTCGGCTTGCAGGGCGCCGGCCGCCTTGATGGATTGCAGAATGCTAATCAGGTCGCGTGGGCCGACGCCCAGCGCATTCAGGCTGGCGACAAGGTCGCGTAACGTAACGCCGGAGGTCAGGATGCCCAGTTTCCTGTCGTGCTGGTCGTCAATGCTGATGGACGTGCGCGGGACGACGGTGGTGGTGCCGCCTGGGGAGAAGGCGTCTGGTTGACTGACTTCTGGGGTTTCGGTCACCCGGATGGTCAGATTGCCCTGGGCGATCGCCACGGTGCTGATGCGGACCTTGTCGCCCATGACGATGGTACCGCTGGCTTCGTCGATCACCACGATGGCGGCGTTGTCGGGTTCGACGCGCAGGCTTTCAATAAGTCCCAGGGTTTCGATCGGGTCGCGCTTGGTAAAATCCAGTTGGACGGTCCTTGGGTCTGTCACCCGGGCGATCTTGCCGACAGTCTTGTTGATGACGGCGGCGATGCGTTCGGCGGTGGTGAGATCGGGGTTGCGCAGCCCGAGCCAGAGGGCGTTGCTCTTTTCGAGGTTGAAGGGAATCTCCTTTTCAACGGTCGCGCCGTTGGCGATACGGGCGGCGGTCGGTACGCCCCGGGTGACCGATGCGCCGGCACCGCTGGCAGCGATGGCGCCGGTGGAGAGGGTCCCCTGGCCGACGGCATAGACCTCGCCGTCGGCGGCCAGCAACGGGGTTACCAGCAGGGGTCCTCCGGTCAGGTTGGAGGCGTCGCCAAGGGCGGAAACGGTGATGTCGATGCGGCTGCCGCTGCGGGCGAAGGCCGGCAGTGAGGCGGTGACCATGACGGCGGCGAGGTTCTTGGTGGACAGCGCGGCTACCTGATCGCGGGTGTTGACGCCCAGGCGTTCCAGCATGCCGATCAGGGATTCTCGGGTGAAGACGTTGTTGATCAGCTTGTCGCCGGTGCCGTTTAAGCCGACGACAAGGCCATAGCCGACCAACTGGTTTTCGCGAATACCTTCGATATTCGCGATGTCCTTGATGCGCACGTCGGCGCGGGCCGGCGGCGCGGGCCACAGAGCGGCGGTCAGGCACAGCAAAAGGGCGGTGATGAGGCGCATGATGCGCACGAGTTGTCCTGGCGGGTTGCGCGGTCGTTGCAGCAACCAGCGTGCCAGGATGGTTCTGGCGGTTTTGGCGGTGATCCGGTGGTAGTCACCTCGGCAAAACCTGCCGGCTTTGCCGGTAACGCGGCGCTTTCTGCCGAATGCGGCGAACTCGTTGCAGTCCGTTGACGTTTGCGTGCGGGCTCTTGGCGTTCGCGGGGCAGGCGGCTATACGTCCGCGCGTTCCCTACCCGGAATGGGCCGGGCGCCCTGGTCCCTTGCTAGTAGCTTGGGTATGGGCGGAAGGATAACCAGGATCGAATGCGCATGATGATTAGTCTGCCCCCTGATTATCAGCCCACCGAGGATGAGGAGTTCATGAACCCCATCCAGGTTGAGTATTTTCGGCAAAAGCTGCTTCGTTGGCGAGCCGACTTGATACGCGAAGCTGACGGAACCCTGGCCAGTTTATCGGAGGGGGGTATCCTGGAAGCTGACATCACCGACCGGGCGAGCGTTGAAACCGATCGCGCGTTGGAACTGCGAACGCGCGACAGGGCACGCAAGCTGGTCTCTAAGATCGATCAGGCGTTGGTGCGGATCGAGCTTGGTACTTATGGTTATTGCGAGGAAACCGACGAACCGATCGGGATCAGGCGACTGCAGGCGCGTCCGATCGCCACCATGTCGATCGAGGCGCAGGAGCGGCACGAGAAAATGGAGCGGGTGCATCGGGACGATTGAGGCTCTTTCAGGTTTCCAAGGCGGCTTTTAAGTTCAAGGGGCACGCTTCAGATGCTTGGCGGGACTCTTGCCAATCGGGCGGCTCGGTCCCATGGTCCGGCGTTATGTGGTTTGCCCCTCCTGCTGAGATTCCCAGCCGGGTTTTGACCCGGATGCCTGACCGGTTTCGCCGTCTGGAGCGAAGCGAGTGGGCGGATGCCAACCGAGCGGGAGAGCCGGTCGATTGCTTTCTGGAGGGGCCTTGTTTCGACGCAATGGGGCGCCTGTATGTGGTGGACATCCCGTATGGCCGCATTTTCCGTATCGAGGACGGCGACTGGACGCTGGTTGCTGAATATCCGGGCTGGCCGAACGGGCTGAAGGTGCAACCGGACGGCGTGCTGCTGGCGGCGGATTACCGCCATGGGCTGGTGCGGATCGATCCCGGCAGTGGCGCGACCTCGGCGGTTTTGCAAACAGTAATGAGCGAGAGTTTCAAGGGTCTGAACGACCTGACTCTGCATGCCGATGAGTCGATCCTGTTTACCGATCAAGGGCAGACCGGGTTGCAGGACCCGACCGGGCGGGTTTGGCGGCTGCACAAGGATGGGCGGCTGGACAAATTGATTTCGACCGGTCCCAGCCCGAACGGGTTGGTTTTGAACACCGCGCAGACGCATCTCTACGTGGCGATGACCCGGTCTTGCGAGGTCTGGCGCTTCCTGCTGCGCCCGGATGCCGTGGTTGCCAAGGCGCAATGCTTTGCCCGGGTCCCGGCGGGGCTGGTTGGGCCGGATGGGTTGGCGATGGATTCGTCCGACCGGCTGTATATTTCAAACCCCGGCCATGGCTGTGTGTGGGTGATCGACCCGCACGGTCTGCCGTTGTACCGGGTGCAAACCTCTACCGGTCGGATGACCACCAACTGTGCGCTGACACCGGACGAGCGCGGGCTGGTTATTACCGAATCTGAAACCGGCACCATCCTGATCGCGGAGATTCCATCACCATGAGCGGCGAATTCGTTTCAATTTGTGAAGTTGGCCCGCGTGACGGCCTGCAGATCGCCAAGACGCGCATGACCACGGACGACAAGGTGGCGTGGATCGTGTCGCTGGCCGCCGCCGGGATTAAGGAGATCGAGGTCGGGAGTTTCGTGCCGCCGCGCGTGATTCCGCAACTGTCGGACACGGCGGAGGTGGTGGCGAAGGTGCTGGCCGCGTTGCCGCACCTGACGGTGCAGGCGCTGGCGCCGAATCTCCGCGGTGTGCAAAACGCCTATCACGCCGGGGTCCATAAGATCGCGATTCCGGTTTCGGTCAGCGACGGGCACAGCCGAGCGAACCTGAACCGTTCGCCTGAACAATCGATCGAGATGATGCGGGAGATCATGGATTGGCTGAAGGCGCAGCCGCGCAAGGTGCCCGTGGTGGCGGGGGCCTCGACGGCATTTGGCTGCTCGATCGATGGTGTGGTGCCGACGGCGAAGACGGTGGCGTTGTGCAAAGGTCTGGCGGATGCCGGCGTCGATGAGATCATGCTGGCCGATACTGTCGGGTACGCCTATCCGGCGCAGATCAAAGAGGTGGTCAAGGCTACGCGGGAGGCTATCGGCCCGGTGCTATACGGGTTGCACCTGCACGATACCTGCGGGCTGGGCATCGCTAACGCCGTCGCTGGCCTGGAAGTCGGTATCCGCGCATTCGATTCGTGTCTGGCGGGGCTGGGCGGTTGTCCTTATGCGCCCGGCGCGTCGGGCAACGTGGTGACCGAGGATCTGGTCTTTATGCTGGAAAGCATGGGCTTTCGCACCGGAATCGATATCCCGGCGCTGTTCGAGGCCCGCAAGGTGCTGCATGCCGGGCTGCCGGCCGAACAGTTGAACGGCCAGGTGCCAAAGGCCGGCTTGCCGCCGACCTTCCATAAGGCCGCGTAAGCGGCGTTTCGGCGGATCGATATTACGCCGTTGGCGAGGTTGCAAAACGGGCGAAGGATGTGGCGAGCACGTCGTAGATCGGGCGCTTGAACGGGACGGCCAGGGCGGGCAGTTCGGATAAAGGCGTCCAGCGCCAGGCATCGAATTCCGGATGGGGGTCAAGATCCAGCCGGATGTCGCTGTCCTGGCCGGTGAACCGCATGGCGAACCAGCGCTGGCGCTGTCCGCGATAACGGCCGCGCCAGGCGATTCCTAGCAGGTTGGGGGGCAGGTCGTAGGTCAGCCAGTGCGGGTGCTCGCCGATGATCTCCGCCTTGGCGGTGCCGATTTCCTCTTCTAGCTCACGGAAAATGGCGATCCTGGGGTCTTCGCCTTCGTCGATGCCGCCCTGGGGCAGCTGCCAGCCGCCGGCTGGGCCTTCGGCATTGGGCATGTCGGCTCGGCGCGCAACCAGGATCAGTCCGTGGGGGTTGAACAGAACAGCGCCGACGTTAGGCCGGTATGGAAGGTCGCTCATTTGTCGGGATCCTGTTTTGGCGCGGCATGCATCAGCGCGCTGACCGGGGCCAGGGCAACGCCTTTCGCGGCCAGCGTATTGGTCCAGGCGGCGACACGGTCCAGCGTGACCGGCCGTGGCAGCATCACGAGGCCTAAAGCCGACCCCTTGTCCAGCGCGAGGTGAGTCAGCGTATCCAGCCGCCGATCCAACACGTCGGCATCGAAGGTGCCGTCGTCCAGCACGATGTCGGCCGAACGGCTCCATACATACGGCAATGGAGGCTGTCCGGTGCGGGCATCGGCGAACAGCAGGCCGCGATGGGCCACATCCTCCAGCACCGGGTCGAATTGCGGGGGCATTCCGGACAGGCGTTCCCCGCGCATTGGGCCAAAGGCGTTAGTGACTCCCACGTAGCCGGTCAGTCGCGCCAGAATCCCGTGCAGCCGCTGCATGTTGTCGGCCGGCGACAGCGACGTCATCAGCGCCATCCGATTGTCGGGGTCGTTGAGCGGGAAGCTTTGCGGCTCCATCGGAAGGGACAGCAGGTATTCGTGCTCGTTCAACCGAGCGACCGCGAGCAGGGTGGTCAGGTCGCCGGCGGTGGGAGAGACGGCGAGGGATATGCCGCCCGGCAGCGCTTTGATCGCGATGAGACTGTCCGCGGCGTTCATGCCGATGCCAGCGACTAGCAGGCCAACGCGGGGGCGCAGGTTAGATGGGTCGAATCCGGCGGCGTAGGCCTCCATGGGTGCCCTGCCGTCGGGGGAGATGCGGGGCAGATGAAGCGCGGCGTCGTTCGGGTAGGGCTCCATCAGCGATGGATCGGGATCGGCGACCGGGCCGGGTAGTGTGCGTCCGGGCTGAAGCGCCGCCCGCGGTTCAGCGTGGCTCACCTGAACCGGGGGCGATTTGGCCGGAAACGGGTCGGTATGGGTGACGAGCCCTGCCTGTGGAGGTACTTTGGGGCGCGGTGGGGGCCCGACAATCTGGAGGATCAGGCCACTGCCCCCGGCCAGAATCAGGACCGCCACCCAGAAGCGGCCCAATCCCCGCCAGCCCCCCAGCAGACCCTCGCCCGAGGGCGGAGGTCGATGCCGCCGCGGGCTGGGGGAGGAAGCGGTCACCGTCGCAGTGGTCAGTTCGCGGACGCGCTCTTTTGCGCTGCCATCGCCTGCACCAGGACGAGGCCCTGCTGCAATTGGAAGTCCGTCTCATCCGGTTTCGTCGGATCGAATTTGGGGAAGTTCTCGGGCGGCTTGTCGGGGATCTGCTTGACGATCGCCGGCAGGTCGGTGCGTGGCGGCAGAGCCTGCGGTCCGGTACCACCCTGGTTGGACAGGGCCTTCCCGTAGTCAGCCTCATGCTCGCCGCCGAAGGTCTGGCGGTCTTCTCGGGTTTCCTGCACTCGCACATCGGGGGTGATGCCCAGCCCCTGGATCGAACGGCCGGACGGCGTGTAGTAGCGCGCCGTGGTCAGGCGCATGGCGCCGTTGCCCGGCAGCGGAATAACGGTCTGAACCGATCCTTTGCCAAAGCTGCGGGTGCCCAGAATGATCGCTCGGCGGTGGTCTTGCAGCGCGCCGGCCACGATTTCCGAGGCCGAGGCAGATCCGCCATTGGTCAATACGACCATCGGCGCGCCGTGCAGGATGTCGTCGCCCTTCGCATCCCAGCGTTGGCTGTCTTCGGGGTGGCGCGCGCGGGTCGAAACAATTTCCCCCTGGTCCACAAAGTCGGAGGAGACGGCGACCGCCTGGTCCAGCAGGCCGCCCGGATCGTTGCGCAGATCCAGGATCAGGCCGCGCAACTTGCCGCCGTTTTGGGCTTTCATGCTTTTGACCGCGGCCTTGATGCCCGCGTCGGCCTGTTCGGTGAACTGCGACAGCCGGACGTAGCCGATGTCGTTGGGTTCCATGCGGGACTTTACCACCTGTATTTTGATGGTCTCGCGGATCAGCGGTACTTCCAGTGGCTTATCAATGTTCGCCCGCTTGATCGTCAGCACGATCTTGGAGTTGGGCGGCCCGCGCATTTTGTCCACGGCGTCGTTAAGCGACAGGCCGATCAGGGTCTTTCCGTCCAGCGCGGTGATGATGTCGCCCGGCTTGATGCCGGCTTTGGCGGCCGGTGTGTCGTCGATCGGGGATACGACCTTGATCAGGCCCTTATCCTCGCTGACCTCAATGCCCAAGCCGCCGAATTCGCCCTTGGTCTGGATTTGCATGTCTTTGAACGCCTTCGCGTTCATGTACGAGCTGTGCGGATCGAGGCCGGTGAGTGCGCCGTTGATGGCGTTTTCGATCAATTCCTTGTCGTCAACGGGATCGACATACTCCGCGCGGACACGCTGCATCACATCGCCGAAGATGTTCAGCATGCGGTACATATCGGAGTGGGTGCTGTCCTGAGCCAACGCGGTCCCGAGGACCGGGCCGAGGGTCGCGCCGGCCACGAAGGCGGTGCCAATGAGCAGACCGGAGCGCCAATGCCGAGCGCGGAGATTCATACTTTATGTTCCCTTCGACGCCGCGGACTGACCCGGGGCGCATGACCAGCCCCGAATACAACACACGGATCGGGATAATGCGAGCAAACTACGTAGTCGTGTTTGTGGCTTATGAAAGTGGCAAACGTCCAGTGTGGAATCGTTAACCTACCATAGCGGGTTCACAAGCCGCGCCGACCCGCTTAGGTTCGATGCCATTCGCATCCAGGAGGAAAACGATGTCAGGAATGATGGACGGTAAAGTCGCGGTGGTAACCGGGGCCGGTGGCGGGATCGGGCGTGAGATCGCATTGATGATGGCAGCCGCGGGCGCCAAGGTGATCGTCGCCGATATCGGTGCGTCGCTGACCGGCGAGGGCGGTTCCTCCAGCCCCGCGCAGCAGACCAAGCAACTGATCGAGCAGAAGGGCGGCGCCGCCGAAATCTGCCTTGAGTCGGTGGCGACCTGGGGTTCGGCACAGAAGATCGTGCAGGCCGCGATGGACCATTTCGGCCGGATCGACGCCGTGGTGAACAACGCCGGCATCCTGCGCGACGTGATCTTCCACAAGATGACGGAAGACGATTGGCTGTCGGTGATCAACGTCCATCTGAACGGATCGTTCTTCGTGTCACGCGCGGCGGCGGAACACTACCGCAAGCAGGAAAGCGGCACGTTCGTGCACATGAGCAGCACGTCCGGCCTGATCGGCAATTTCGGCCAGGCGAACTATGCCGCGGCGAAGCTGGGCATGACGGCGCTGTCGAAGTCGATCGCGCTGGATATGCAGCGTTACAACGTCCGTTCAAACTGCATCGCGCCGTTCGCATGGAGCCGCATGACCTCCTCGATTCCGGCCTCCACGCCGGAGCAGCAGGCTCGGGTGGCGAAGATCCAGCAGATGACGCCGGAGAAGAACGCGCCGATGGCGGTGTATCTGTCGTCCGATGCGTCCAAGGGCGTGACCGGGCAGGTATTCGGCTGCCGGATGAATGAGATGATCCTGTTCAGTTCGCCCCGTCCGACGCGGATTATCCATCGTGCCGAGGGCTGGACGCCGGAAACCATCGCCGAACATTGCATTCCGGCGATGAAGGCGGCGTTCATGCCGCTTGATCGCTCTGGCGAGGTGTTTGGGTGGGACCCGGTTTAACGTTCGAAACGGGTGGGCGGGTGAACCGCCCATTCCTTTGATGACGGCCTTCCCGGACGGTATTCGCGGTTCGGTTGACCGGTTTCAGCCCCCCCTGCACGCTGTGGGGCTGGGCGGTCAACCGGCGGGATGGCGTTCTGGTTGGCGACCTGCGGGTTGAGGCGGTGCGCGAGGGGGTTGTGATCGCGTCGTCGGCGCCATTTGGGCCGCGCCCGGATGTGCCTGGCAATGGGGACGTGCCGGCGGCTTTCTGTCTGGTATGCGATGGGAAGGCCACGATCGCCGACTTGTTGGACGGCGTGGTGACGTTGCGGGCGGTCGATGCGCTGGACATGTCGGCCGCGATTCCGATCTGGGCGCCGACGCGGGCGGCGATGCGGCAGGAGGCTCTGCCGCAGGCGGTGCGTGATGCCGATCCCGACACGGCGGTCAGGGTGCTGGACGCGCTGGCCGCCAATGCAACGATGGCGGGGGAGCCGGCGGAGGTTCTGCGCGTGGGTCGGGGACTGGCGCTGGCGGGGAATACGGCTGCGGCCGTTGGACCGAAAATCGCGCTGATCGGCGCGGGCAGCACGGTGTTCGCGAGAAATCTGATCGGCGACATCCTGCTGCATCCCGCTCTGCGGGGCAGTCAAATCCGCCTGTATGACATCGATCCGGAGCGGCTGCGCGTGTCGGAGATCGTGGCCGGGCGCATCCGGGACACGCTGGGGTGTTCGGCGACAATCGAGGCGACGCTGGATTTGGGGCGTGCGCTGGATGGCGCCGATTATGCCATCACCATGATCCAGGTCGGTGGGTATGAGCCGGCGACGGTTATTGATTTCGAAATCCCCAAGCGGTTCGGTCTGCGCCAGACGATCGGCGATACGCTTGGGATCGGTGGCATCATGCGCGGGCTGCGAACGATACCGGTGCTACTGGAGATTGTTCAGGAGATGGAGCGTCGATGCCCCGACGTGCTGCACCTGAATTATGCGAACCCGATGGCGATGAATTGCTGGGCGCTGTCGCGGTCGAGCCGCATTCGGACTGTCGGGCTGTGCCACAGCGTGCCGCTGACCGCGGCGGAGATGGCCCGGGATATCGGGGTCCCGGTGGAGAGCGTGCGATACTTGGTAGCTGGCATCAACCACATGGCGTTCTTTCTGCGGTTCACCGCCGGAGGGGAGGATTTGTATCCAAAGCTGCGGCGGGTAATCGATGACGAGCGAGTGCCGGCGGATAACCAGGTGCGCTACGACATGCTGCGCCGGCTGGGGTATTTCGTTACGGAATCAAGCGAGCATTTCGCCGAATACGTGCCTTGGTACATCAAACGCGGTTCGGGCGAGGCGATTGA
Organism: Acetobacteraceae bacterium; assembly: GCA_027353465.1. Lineage (GTDB taxonomy): Bacteria > Pseudomonadota > Alphaproteobacteria > Acetobacterales > Acetobacteraceae > Rhodopila. Next base: position 14,441 of record DAIEHR010000178.1, read on the forward strand.
GCGGCTGAGGATCCCGCTGGATGAATATCTAAGGCGGTGCAGGCTGCAGATCGCGGAGTGGGGCCAACTGTCGGCGGCTCTAACCGGGTCGGCGGGGCGGTTGGATGTGCAACCCAGCCTGGAATACGGATCGGTGATCATCAATGCGATGCATACCGGGCGCCCGGCAATGGTTTACGGGAATGTGCCGAATGCGGGCGTGATCTCGAACCTGCCGGAGGGGTGCTGCGTGGAGGTGCCCTGTCTGGTCGATGCCAATGGCGTGCAGCCGGTGCGGATCGGGGATCTGCCGGTGCAACTGGCGGCGCTGATGCAGACGAATATCAACGTGCAGGCGCTGACGGTGGAGGCGGCGCTGACCGGACGGCGGGAGCATGTTTACCATGCGGCGATGATGGACCCTCATACCGCTTCGGTGCTGGATCTAGATGAAATCTGGGCGTTGGTGGATGCGATGCTGGAGGCGCATCGGGAGTGGCTTCCGGCGGGGTATTACTGAGGGGTGCCCGATGGGCTGCTATTGCCCATATAGATGACGTACCATATATTGATACCCCAGCTATTGGGGCTATCAATGACGAACAGCCAGCAGCAGATTCGCGACGGTTTCGCCAGCCTGATTGCCCGTGTCGCGCGGCAGTGGCGGCGGGCGGTGGACCGGCGGTTGCAGCCCTTCGGCCTTACCGAGGCGATGTGGCTGCCGCTGATCCACCTCGCGCGCGCACCGGTGGCGATGCGTCAGAAGGATCTCGCGGCCTCCCTGGTGCTGGATGGATCGTCGGTGGTGCGTTTGCTGGATGCGCTGGAAACAGCGGGGTTGATCGAGCGGCGTGAGGAAAGCGGGGACCGCCGCGCCAAGACTATCACCGTCACCGAGCGGGGATTGGCGATCATCGATCAGGTTGAGGCAGCGTCTCGGGAGGTGCGGAACGCCACCCTGGTCGGGCTTTCGGCCGAGGACATCGAGAGCGCGACACGGGTTTTGGATTTGGTGTGTCGGAACCTCGCGAAAGAGCAGGACCGCGAAGAATGAGCGGCACCGGCGCCGAAACGAAAGCGCCGGTAACGCCAACACCTGGGGCGATGAACCCGACGACACGTCTGATGGTCACGATCTGCACCATCATGGCGACCCTGATGCAGTCGCTGGACAGCACAATCGCCAATGTGGCGCTGCCGTATATGAAGGGCACGATGTCGGCGAGTCAGGAGGAGATCAACTGGGTCCTGACCAGCTATATCGTCGCGGCGGCGATCATGACGGCGCCCACCGGATTCCTGGCCGCGCGATTCGGCCGGACGCGGCTGTTCGTGACGGCGGTGACGGGGTTTACCGGGGCCTCGGTTTTGTGCGGGTTGGCGGGGTCGCTGGATGAGATTGTGCTGTTCCGCGTGCTGCAGGGCATGTGCGGGGCGGCGCTGGTGCCATTATCGCAGTCAGTGATGTTCGACATCTATCCGGTAGAGCAGCGCGGCAAGGCGATGGCCCTGTGGACGATGGGGGTGATGATCGGCCCGATTTTCGGCCCAATCCTGGGCGGCTGGCTGACCGAGTATTACAGTTGGCGCTGGGTGTTTTACATCAACGTCCCGTTCGGCATCGTGACGGCGTTTGGGCTGCTGACGTTTCTGAAGGAGACGTCGTTTGGCAACGCCGCCAAGCTGGACTGGATCGGCTTTGCCGCGCTGAGCCTGTCGATCGGCGCATTCCAGACGATGTTGGACCGCGGCGAGACGCTCGATTGGTTTGGATCGAATGAAATCATTCTGGAAGCGTGCCTGGCGGGGGTTGGATTCTACGTTTTTCTTGTCCAGCTTTCGCTGGCGCCGAAGCCGTTTCTGCCGCCCAAGTTGTTCGCGGATCGCAATTTCGTTGTTGGGATCACCCTGTATTTTACCATGGGGTTGATCATGTATGCGACGCTGGCGCTGTTGGCGCCGTATCTTCAGACGTTGATGGACTATCCGGTGGTGACAGCCGGTATCGTGCTGGCGCCGCGCGGGGCGGGGTTGATGTTTGCCGCCCTGGTTTGCGGACGGCTGATTGGGCGGATCAGCGCGCGGCTGCTGGTTGGCATTGGCTTTACCACTGGGGCGTATGCGCTGCACCGGATGACGGCGTGGACCCCAGACGTTTCGGAGCGGACGATGATCGGCGTCGGCTTTCTTCAGGGCCTGAGCATCGGTTTTCTTACTATTCCAATCAACATCATCACCTTCGCGACGCTGCCGGCGGCGATGCGGATCGAGGCGGCTGGCGTGTATAGCTTGATGCGCAACCTTGGCAGCGCGATCGGCATTTCGGTGACGGGTGCGTTGCTGGAGATGAACACGCAGGTTAACCACGCGCTTATCGCGGGAGAGGTCGGTCCGTTCAACAGGGCTTTGCAGTCCGCGGCGATCAAGCGGTTCTGGAACCTGGATTCGGTGCACGGGGCGGCGGTATTGAACCAGGAAGTGGTGCGGCAGGCCGAGATCATTGCTTACGTGGATGACTTCAA
>DAIEHR010000185.1 GCA_027353465.1 Acetobacteraceae bacterium
GCCACTGACATGCACCGACGCCCGGAAGACATCTACCATGTCCAGCGGCGCGGCCTCCGCCAGTGAGGCCACAACGGTCCGCCCGTGAATGGTTTGCCCGGCAAGACCGGGATTTACCGGCGTCACGTCGTAACCGCGCGATAGCAGGAAGCCCATCACTTCATGCGAGGCGCGCCACGGCTTCGCGGATGCGCCAACCAGCGCGATGCGCCTTGTGGTCGTCAGGATATCGCGGATCGCGTCGTCGGAATTGCCGTCTATGCCATCGTTGTCCATAGCCCGAGCCTTATCCCGCGCGCCTGACTGGTCAAGATGCGCGCTGCCAGCCTTGGGGCGGACGCCGCTGCTATCCGCTGACACGCCTCAACCGCCAAGCCTGCCCAACCGTCCCTCTCGGAGTGCAGATCTCCACAGCCGCCACCAGCAATCGCCGCTCAGTAAACCGCGTCCCCACAAATCTGCGTACGCCGCATGATCCGGCGAAACGGGCCGGCGTCATGGATGGCCAGATGTTTCGTGCAACGGTTGTCCCAAAACGCGATCGAGCCATTCTGCCACCGAAACCGGCAAGTGAACTCCGGCCGATTCCCCTGCTCCAGCAAATAATCCAGTAATGGCTTGCTCTCCGCCTCCGTCCAGCCCTCGAAACCCACGGTATAGGATCGATTGACAAACAGCAGCTTCCGGCCGGTTTCCGGATGCGTGCGCACCACTGGATGGATGCTGATCGTTTCGCGCCAGTTAGCATCCTCGCGCACCTTGGTTGAACGATGCGCGTTCATGCCAGCCACAGGCCCAGCGACCATGCGGTCAGAATGCACCGCCCGCAGGCTCTCGACCGTTCGCTTCAACCCCTCGGACAGGCTGTCATAGGCCAGATACTGATTGGCGAACAAAGTATCCCCGCCATACGGCGGCACCTCGATGGCATACAGCAAGGCGCCCATCGGCGGTTCCGCCACCATCGTGGTGTCGGTATGCCAGTCCTCGCCAACGATCTTCTTGTCGCCGGGTTCGCGCCTGATATCCAAGATCTCCGGATCGGCACTGACGCCGTTGTAATTGGGATGGATAAAGATCTCGCCAAACCGCCTGGTAAAAGCCTTGTGCCGATCAACGTCCAGCTTTTGGCCGCGAAAGAAGATCACCCCATAATCCAACAGCGCCCGACGGATATCGGCGATCACAGCATCATCCAAATCCCGCGCCACATCCACGCCGGCAATCTCGGCCCCCAGGGCGCCGGCGATTGGCAGAACCTCTATTTGGGTGTTTCTCATTGACTGCCTCCTCCCTACCGGGACGTTGACCATGACGGCGGCAGGGGTCAAGCCGATCGGCGATGCTCGCGGGTGCAGGGCAGCTTGACTTCCAGTAACATCAGGCAATTCCCGCCGCCTGCCGCACCCGGGAAATCGGAAACGCCGCCGCTTCCCCCGGACGAAACGCCTGCAACGCGGCTGATATCCGCTGACACGCCTCAACCGCCACGCCGCCCAAGAACGCCTGATGCTCCGCTGTCAGCCCATCCCGCGTCCGCACCAGGCACAAACTCGCCGTCACCGCCCCCGGCGCATGGAAGATTGGCGCCGATACCCCAACCAGCGTCTTGTCGATATCGCTCGCCGCCAGATACCCCGCCCGCCTGATTGCCCGCAGCCCGTCGCGGAATTCGGCCCAGTTCTCGCCCAGCCCGGCCGCGGCGATCTCCGCCTGATGGTTCAACGCCAGGTTCCGTAGCTGGTAAGTCGGCAGATGCGCCAATATCACCCGCGACGGAGACCCCTGGAACAGCGGAAACGGCCGCCCCCGCTCCATGCTCATGGTGATATTGGGGTCGGTCTTGTCCTGCAGCACGGTCAGCACCCGCAGCCCATAGAACGCGCACAGCAACTGCCCGCCGTTCACCACATCCCGCAACTCCGCCATCACCGGCGGGACAATGTGCAGCAAGGGGTCCGCCAGTCGGATACTGCGGTCGAACTCAATGAAGCGCGGCCCCAGCACATATCCGGCACCCGCCACCGGCACCAAAAACCCCGCATCGCACAGCGCCCGCACATACCGGTACACCGTCGCTCGGCCGACCCCCAACCGACCCACCAGCATGTCAACTGTCCAAACCGAGGTTTCCGGCGTAAACAGATCAAGAATGCCCAAAACCCGGGTAATACTGCTGTCGCCGGCCACCGACCGGCTGACTTGGGTCATGCTATCCATGGTTGGGGCATTTGATGCGAGGCATTCCCGCATTATGAGAAAATTGAAAAATCCGCGCAACCCCGGCCAAAACGCGCGGCGACGCACCGCGGCTCTCATGGCTGCCAGCCACCCGCTTGACCATCGCCAATTCTCGCATTATGAGGATTTTTAGAATTCCACGAAATCGACAAGAATGAATGAGCGAGGGAAGACCATGGCCCAGGATTTCGATGCAATCGTCATAGGCGCCGGCATGTCCGGCATGTATCAGCTCTACCGCCTGCGCGAGCTCGGCCTGTCCGTGCGCGTCCTGGAAGCCGGCACCGGCGTCGGTGGCACCTGGTATTGGAACCGCTACCCCGGCGCCCGTTTCGATTCCGAAAGTTATTCCTATCAGTTCTCGTTCTCGAAGGACCTGTTGAGCGAGTGGGATTGGTCCGAACACTTCGCCGGCCAGCCGGAAACTCTCCGCTACCTCAACCACGTCGCCGACAGATTCGACCTGCGCAAGGACATCCAGTTCAACAGCCGGGTGAAGTCCGCCCATTACCAGGAAGCATCGAAAACCTGGCTGACCACCACCGAAAACGGCGAGACCTACACCTCCCGCTTCCTGATTACCGCCGTTGGCCCGCTATCCGCCTTCACCATGCCGAACATTCCCGGTGTCGAGACCTTCCAGGGCGAATCCTGCCACACCGCCCGTTGGCCGCACGAACCCGTCTCGTTCGAGGGCAAGCGCATCGCCGTCATCGGCACGGGCGCCACCGGCGTGCAGACCATTCAAGAGGTCGCCAAGACCGCCAAGACACTGACTGTCTTCCAGCGCACGCCCAACTGGTGCACGCCCCTGCACAACAGTAAAATCGACAAGCCGGAGATGGAGAAAATCCGAGCGAATTATGATGCGATGTTCAAGACGTGCATGGAGACGTTCTCCTGCTTCCTGCACACCCCCGATCCGCGCAATACGTTCGATACGACCAAGGAAGAACGGCTCGCTTTCTATGAAGAGCTGTACGCCTCCCCCGGCTTCGGTATCTGGGTCGGTAACTTCAAGGATATGCTGACCAACCGTGAGGCCAATGCGGAAATCAGCAACTTCGTCGCCAACAAAATCCGCCAGCGGGTGAAAGACCAGTCGGTCGCCGAAAAGCTGATCCCGAAGAATCACGGCTTCGGCACAAGGCGCGTGCCGATGGAAACCAAATACTACGAGGTTTACAATCAGCCGAACGTCCGACTGGTCGATATATTGGAAACCCCGATCGAACGGATCACGCCCACCGGCCTGAAGACCTCGGCCGAAGAGTTTGAATTCGATATGATCATCTTCGCGACCGGCTTCGACGCCATTACCGGTGCGTTCGACCGCATCGACATTCGCGGCGTGGATGGCGTGCGGCTGAAGGACCGCTGGAAGCATGGGCCGGAAACCTATCTGGGCATGACCGTCGATGGCTTTCCCAACATGCTCATGCTGGTCGGCCCACACATGGCCCTCGGCAACATCCCCCGCACCATCGAGTTCAACGTCGAATGGGTCAGCAACCTGGTCCACTACGCGAAAACGCACGGCTTGGCCCGCGTGGAACCCACCCCGGCGGACGTCCAGGCATGGACGGACCACGTTAAGGCGCTAGCCGACGGAAGTATGGTGTTCGAGGTCAATTCCTGGATGACCGGCTACAACAGCAATGTGGAGGGCAAGCAGGTCCGTATCGTCAACCGCTACAGCGGCAGCGCCCCCGACTGGCGTGCAAAATGCAACGAGGTCGCGGCGCGTGGCTATCAGGAGATGGTGGCAGCATAACCACGACTGTAATGGCGGTCGCGGGCCTGCCCCGCGGGCCTTTCACCCTCGCCTAGCTCAACGCTACCAGATCCGCCCGCAATCGGTCGGGGCTTGCTTCCCCCAGCAAGCCCTCGATCGTCTGGTGGGTCGCCAGCCAGATCGGCACCGCCGCCGCCAGCACATCCCGCCCCGACTGGGTCAGCGCCAATACCCGCTGCCGTTTATCGCTCTCCCCCGCCCGAACCTCGACAAACCCCTGCCGCTCCAGCGGCTTCAAATTGGCCGCCAGGGTGGTACGATCCATCGCCAGCAAGCGCGCCACCTGCCCCATCGTCGGGGGCTGAGGCCGGTTCAAAGACATCAGCAGTGAAAATTGTCCGCTGGTCAGCCCGGCCGGACGCAAAGCGACATCGAACCGGCGCGCCAAGGATCGCGCCGCGCGCTGGACATGCAGGCACAGGCAGGAGTCGCGCACGAATAACGTGGTGGTGAACGGAACGTCGGCCGGCGGGTTCATGTCCCAAATTAAGTTGACTTCAACCTATTTGTCCAGGAACCTCTCGCCAACCAAAGGAGGGACCCAATCCATGGCCACGCGCGTCTTCGTCCTGCTGGGCACCAAGAAGGGCGCTTTCATCCTGGAAAGCGACGCAACCCGCCAAGGCTGGTCGCAGAAAGGTCCTTTCTGCGAAACCTGGCCGATCAACCATGTGATCGCCGACCCCGCGACAGGAACGATCTACGGCGCCGGCGGCAACGAATGGTTCGGCCCCGCGGTCTGGAAATCATCCGACCTCGGCGAAACCTGGACCCATTCCAGCGAAGGCATTGCCTACCAAGCCGGCGAGGAAGCGATCAAATCGACCTGGAGCCTCGCCGCCAACAACGGACGCATCTATGCCGGCGTGCAACCCGCCGGCCTGTTCGCCAGCGATGACGATGGCGAAACCTGGAGCCAGGTCGAGGGGCTGCGCGCGCATCCCACAGCGGCGAAATGGCAACCCGGCGGCGCCGGTCTGATCCTGCATTCGATCGTGACTCATCCGGAAGACCCCAATCAGGTCTGGGTCGGCATCTCCGCCGCTGGGGTCTTCCACACCGCGGACGGCGGCAAGACCTGGGCACCCCGCAACACCGGCACCCGCTGCGACTACCTCCCCGAAGCCGAACGCTACCCCGAGTTCGGCCAGTGCGTGCATTGCATCGTCATGGCCCCTGGCCAATCCAACCGCCTGTATCAACAGAACCATTGCGGCATGTATCGTTCGGATGACGGCGGCCAGCACTGGGAGAGTATCGAACAAGGCCTGCCGTCCAGCTTTGGCTTCCCGGCCGTCGCCCATCCGCGTGATCCCTCGACGGTGTTCCTGATGCCATTGAATGGCGACATTGCCGGGCGTTACATGCCCGATGCCAAGGCCGCTGTCTGGCGCACCCGCGATGGCGGCTCTCAGTGGCAGCCGATGCGCCAGGGTTTGCCGCAGCAGAACGCCTTCTTCGGCGTACTGCGTCAGGCGATGGCGGCCGACACGTTGGAACCGGCCGGGGTGTATGCCGGCACCAACACTGGAACTCTGTTCGCCAGCGCCGATGAGGGTGAAACCTGGACCGACATCGCCCACCATCTGCCGCCGATCCTATCGGTAGAGACGTTGGTCCTGCGGGCCTGACGCTCATATGCCCGAGCTGACCGTGCGGCTTCCACCTGCCCTGCTGCGCCTGTTCCCCGGAAGCGACCCCGAACCCACCGTGTCGGCATCCAACGTCGCCGAGGTCATCGACGCGCTGGATCGCCGCTGGCCCGGCATGCGCGATCGCCTGTGCGACTCCACACCTGCGATCCGTCGCCACCTGAACGTCTTCGTGG
>DAIEHR010000187.1 GCA_027353465.1 Acetobacteraceae bacterium
GGCCGGCAAGACCTCCATCGGCCGGCGGCTGGCCGCGCGCCTGGGTTTGCCGTTCCGCGACGCCGATCAAGAGATCGAACTCGCCGCCGGCTGCACCATCCCCGAACTGTTCGCACGATATGGAGAGCCTGCGTTCCGCGATGGCGAACGCCGCGTCATCCGCCGCCTGCTGGCTGGCGACCCGATGGTGCTGGCCTACGGCGGCGGCGCCTTCATGGACGCCGCGACCCGCGAATCCACCCGGGCGGAGGCGGTCAGCGTCTGGCTGCGCTGCACCCTGCCCACCCTGGTGCGCCGCGTCGCCAGCCGCGACAACCGCCCCCTCCTGGCTGGCAAGGACCGCGAGGAAACCCTGCGCGAGCTGATGGAGATCCGCTACCCGGTGTATGCCGAGGCGGACGTGATCGTCGATTGCGGCGACGAACCGCCCGACGTGACCACTGCCGGGGTGATGAACGCCCTGGCCGAGTGGAAACCCGCCCGCCGCCTGCACGTGGTGCTGCCAAGCACCAGCTACGATGTCGTCATCGGCGACAACCTCCTGGCCCGGGCCGGCGCCCTGCTGGCGCCCCGTCTTCAGCAGAAACGCGCGGTTGTGGTGACCGATCAGACCGTCGCCGGGCTGCATTTGCAGACCCTGATGGACGGGCTGGCGCAAACCGCGATCCAGGCCAGTTCCATCGTCGTCAAGGGCGGCGAGGGCTGCAAGACCATGGAAACCTACCTGGACGTCGTGGACCAGTTGCTGGAATCCCGGGTCGAGCGGCGGACGGCGGTGATCGCTTTGGGCGGCGGGGTGGTTGGTGACCTGGCGGGTTTCGCGGCGGCCACCACGTTGCGCGGCCTGCCGTTTATCCAGATTCCAACAACGTTGCTGTCGCAGGTCGATTCGTCGGTTGGCGGCAAGACCGGGGTGAACACGCGCCGCGGCAAGAACCTGGTCGGCGCGTTCTACCAACCCAAAATGGTGCTGGCCGACACCGGAACGCTGGGAACGCTGCCGCCGCGCGAGTTGATGGCGGGCTACGCGGAAATCGCCAAGGCCGGCCTGATCGGCGATGCGGCATTCTTCGCGTGGTGCGAACGGCATGGAAAGGGTGTGATCTCCGGCGACCGCGACGCCCAGGCCGAGGCGATCAAGCGCGCCTGCGCCTTCAAAGCCGCCGTGGTCGGCGACGACGAACGCGAGGAAAAGCCCAACGACGGACGGGCGCTGCTGAACCTGGGCCACACCTTCGGCCACGCGCTGGAGGCGGAATTCGGCTACGATGGCGGGTTGCTGCATGGCGAGGGGGTGGCGGTCGGCCTGGGCCTGGCGTTCAAACTGTCGGTGAAGCTGGGATTGTGCCCAAAGGCGGACGCCGAACGGGTGATCGCGCATGTCTCGGCGGTGGGGCTGCCGGCCGATTTATCGATGCTAAACCGCCGGTTCTCTGCCGCGACGTTGATCGGGCACATGCGGCGGGACAAGAAGATGCGCGACGGGGCCCTGCATTTCGTGCTGGCGCGCGGGATCGGGCAGGCGTTCACCAGTTCGGACGTGCCGCCGGACGCGGTGATGGACCTGCTGCGGGATGAGGGGTGCGCGGCGTAGGCATAAGAACGTCTCAGGTCCAACTTGAAAGCCGCCCCGGGCAGGCGCATGTATCGCACCTAAATCGGGTCAAACGGTGAGGCGCATGTCGGCAGCCTTGGAACGCACATTTCTAGATCGGGTTATCGACGATCGGGGCGTGGTAGAACCGGATCGCCTCAGCGACGCACTTCGCACAACCAAGGGCGAGTTAGCGGCGGCGTCCGGACTGTCGCGGGACGCCGTATCCAAGACGCGCCGCCTACAAGCTCCCGCAACACAGGCTCGATTGCGAGAGGTCGCCGAAATCGTCAACCGGATCCTGCCCTGGTGCGGTTCGGTGCCCCAGGCTTTCGCGTGGTACCGGTCGCAACCGATCCCGGCGTTCGGGGATCAGACCGCCGAGGATCTGGTGCGGGCCGGGCGATCGGAACATCTGAAGAGCTACCTCGCCGGACTCGCCGTCGGCGGATACGCGTGACGCTGACGGGGTTCGTCTATCGGGCGCATAACCCAAGATGGGCGTTCGCGGCGGACTCCGGCGACGGTGCGGCCCGCACGGGCGGGCGTTTCAACCCGGTCGGCATGCCCGCGCTCTATACGTCCCCGCGGTTCGAAACCGCGTGGCTGGAGGCGCAGCAGGCGTTTCCGTTCAAGGCGCAGCCGATGACGCTGTGTGCCTATGAAGTCGATTGCCAGGACGTTCTGGACCTGACGGACCCGGCGGTTCTGGCCGATCACGGGATTGGCCCCGCCGATCTTGGATGCGCATGGAAGGACCTCGCCACGCGCGGTATCGTGCCGCCGAGTTGGACGATGGCGCAGCGTCTTGCGGGGACCGGAACCGCCGGGGTCATCGTGCCCAGCTTCGCCAGCGGTGCCGGCTCGGAAGACATCAACGTCGTGTTCTGGCACTGGGCCGCCGATCCGCCTCATCGGGTGCGGGCGATCGACGATCAGGGAAGGCTGCCGAGGGATGCCCTGTCCTGGCGATAGAAACCGGTATTCTTAGTTTTGCCCCCGCCTAAGACGCTCCCGATGCAGATTGTACAGCCCAGCCGCGGCGACGATCGCCGCGCCGAACACCGTGCTGGGGGACGGCACCTCCCCGAACACAGCATACCCGGCAGCGCCGCCCCAGATCAGCATGGTGTATTCGTAAGGTGCCAGCGCCGAGACCGGCGCCAGGCCATAGGCAACCGTGAACACGCAGTGCGCCAACCCGCTGGATATGCCCAGCCCGGCCAGCACCAGCCAGATCCAAGGCGACCCGGTCAGCCCCGGCGGATACAGCGCAAGCAGGCAGAAACCCGTCAACCCGTGACAGGCCATCAACCAGAACGCCTGACACTCTGCTGTTTCCGTGCGAGACAACTGCCGAGCCATGATGCGGGTGATGGCCATGCTGACGATGCCGGCCATCAGCAACGGCAGTGCGGGATTCCACAGCGATCCGCCCGGCCGCAGCATCACCAGCACGCCGCCAAACCCCAACAGCGTGGACAGCATCCGCCGCCAGCGGATCCGCTCCCCCAGCATCGGGATCGCCAGCACCGTCATGATCAGCGGCGCGGTGAAGCCAAGGGCATAGGTGTCGGCCAGTTGCATGTAACGCCACGACAAGTACCACGCCGCCGTGGTGAACGACGACAAGGCGCCCCGCAGCAGGACCATCCGCCACCGCACCGGGACAATCCGCCGCCATCCGCCGGAATCGGATCGGTACACCGTCACCGCCAGGACCGAGGCAGCGCCGAACGCGCCGCGCCACATCAGTGCCCAGGCGACTCCGGTGGACAGAATGGCCCACTTCGCCGATGCGTCCCCCAGCGCCAGCACCGCATAGGACAGCGCCACCAGCCCGATCCCGCGGATGGTATCGGCGGCATTGTCGGTTAGCACCCGTTCGGCGGCGACGGTTCTGGACAAGACGATCCCCACTGGTTGTTACCAATCACTTGCGGCCAAACCCGCCACAAGGCAATCACCGCGCATGGAACCAGCCGAATACACGCTGATGGACGAGGCCGAGGGCCAGATGTGGTGGTATCGCGCCCTCCATACGCGATTGCTCGACGCGCTGGCGCCAGCCCACGGCCAGATACTGGACGCCGGCTGCGGCACCGGCGGGTTCCTCGCCGTCCTGAACCGCCAGCGCCCCGATGTAATCCGCTTCGGTGTGGAATGGGACCCGGCCGCCGCCTCCCGAGCGGAGGCCAAATCGGACGCCCTGGTCGCTCGGGGTAGCGTCAACGCCCTGCCGTTTGCCGCCGCCGCCTTCGATGCGGTGGTCAGCGCCGACGTCCTGTGCCACGCCGCCGTGGACCCCAGCGCGACGCTGAAGGAGTTGCGTCGGGTGCTGAAACCCGGCGGCCGGCTGGTGCTGAACCTGCCCGCCTACCAATGGCTGATGTCCGACCACGACAGGCAGGTGCATAACGCCCGCCGGTTCACTGCCCGCGCCGCCGCTGCCATGCTGCGGGACGCCGGGTTTGTTCGGATCCAGGCCGGCTACTGGAACGGATTGCTGCTGCCGCTGATGATCGTCCAGCGCAAGGTTCTCGCTCGTGGCGATTCCGTGTCCGACGTCGCCCCGTTTCCGCCATGGCTGGATGCAACCTTGTACGCCATCACAAAAATCGAAAGGCGCCTGCCCGTCCCACTTCCCTTCGGCGGGTCAGTGCTGGCAATAGCAGAGAGACCATGAACGACACCGTCACCCTGATCGATACCGCCCTGCCCCGGACCACGCGTCCCGGCCTGTCCATCGTCGTGCCGGTCTATCGCGGCGCCGCTACTGTCGGGCGGCTGGTCGATGCGCTGTCCGACCTGGACCCCGAAGGCGGGTTGGAGGTCGTGCTGGTCAACGATGGCAGCCCCGACAACTCGGCCGAGGTATGCCGCGACCTGCTGGCCACCGCCCGTATTCCGGTGCTCTATATCGAACATGCCCGCAACTACGGCGAGCACAACGCGGTCATGACCGGCCTGCGCCATGTCAGCGGCGATTACATCATCACCATGGACGACGACCTGCAAAACCCGCCCGAAGAAGTCGTTAAGCTATACGACCACGCTCGGAAGGGAAACTGGGACGTGGTGTACACCCGATACGCGGTGAAACAGCACGAGGGCTGGCGCAACCTGGGCAGCCGGTTCGCCAACCACGTCGCCGACCAGTTGCTGGACAAGCCCAAGGGGCTTTACCTGTCCTCGTTCCGCTGCATGTCGGCCATGGTAGTGGCGGCGGTGACCCGCTACAGCGGCCCGTACCCATATGTGGACGGGCTGATCATGCAGGTCACCCAACGCATCGATTCGATCGAGGTCCGCCACCTTCCGCGCCTGGAGGGAAGGTCCAATTACACCCTGGTCCGGCTGGTGCGGCTGTGGCTGAATCTGGCTACCAGTTTCTCGCTGGCCCCGCTGCGGCTGGCGATCTTCGCCGGGTTGGCGATGTCGGTCCTGGGCGCGATCGGCGCGGTCGCCACGATCGGGGAGGCGCTGTTCATGCACAACACACCGTCCGGGTGGGCCTCCACGATGACCGTGTTGCTGCTGGTCGGGGGGGTCCAGTCAATGATTCTGGGCGTGCTGGGCGAGTATGTCGGGCGCACCTTCCTGTCGGCGAACGGCAAGCCCCAAGGCACCGTGCGGGAAATCCTGCGCAGTTCGGATCGGCTGTGAACGCCTACTGGGCCGTGCTGGCAGCGGCCATCGTCACCAGCATGGCGGGCCAAACATTGCTGAAAGCCGGCGCCGGGGCGTCGTCGTTCGTGGCGCAGCTATTCGACATGCGGACCATGGTCGGCCTGTGCCTGTATGGCGGGGCCGCGATGCTCTACATCGTGGCGCTGCGGCGGATCCCGATGTCGGTGGCATTGCCGTGCACCGCGATCTCCTACGTCGCGGCCGCGCTGATCGGCCATTTCGCCTTCGCCGAACCACTCGGGGCCATGCATATCGCGGCGTTGGCGCTGATCTCCGCCGGAGTGGTGATACTGGCCATGGCCTGATGCGGGGCTACTGTCCGTATGCTGTGCCAAACGATCGGTAAACCGAGGTAACGGGCGCAAATGCCCCATAAGCCTGCGCGTGCGGTGCGAAATCCTGATACTGCCCGCGATCGGGCGCCGCCGCGTGCAAGTCCCCGGCCTGCCAGCGCGCCATCACCAGCACGCGATAGGCATCGCCCAGGGCGGGGGTCTCCGAATGGTAGCCGGCGATGGCGCGCGGCCAGTCTTTCGCCTCGGCATACAGCGTGTTCAGAAACTTCGCGGCATAGATCGCATTCGCTCGCGGATCGAACGCTTCCTCCAACGAGGCGAAAGCATCCGGATGGTACATCAGATTCACCTGCATGCAGCCGACATCGATCGATTGCACCCCACGCGCCTGCAGCGCCTTCACCGCGGCAATCGCCTGTTGACGGGTCTCGAAGAACTGCCCCGAACCCTCGGCATTGATAGTCCAGGGCCAGGGCCGCACCCGCCCCGAGACGGGATCGACCCGACCGGTTTCGGTAACGCTGATAGCGGCAAGCAGACGCGGCGGAAGCCGACCCACATACTCGGCGGTTGTCGCCGCGGTCTCACAAAGTGTCGCCGGGTCGGCCGCAACCGGCTGGACCGCCAGGGCCGACCACGGAAACAAAATAGGAACAAGCATCAACCAACGCATACCGCGGACCTCTACACGCGAAAGACTATCCGATACCAGAATAATTGATTCACGGTCCGATGCCATAATGTTGATTACATAACGGTTTCGGCCACCCCATAGCGTCCGTTTTGATTATTCCCGCGTGTTGCACCGCCGCCCCGGCCAACCCCGGTCGCGAGATTGTCACGCTCCCTTTCTGATGATGGCGTGGCACGCGGTCGTGATCCCGTCCGCGCGAGGTTTGCGATAACACGTCAAGCGACGAAACAGGCGTCGTTCACCTCGCACATGGAAACGATCCAGAATGTCTGAAAGCCGGCCCCTTACACCGGACACGCACCGCCCGCCCGACGCCCAGGATTTCGCGGGCGGCGTCAGCGTTGACGATCTGGCTCGCGTTCCGGCGCAGCGGCTGGCCCGCCTGCTGCTGGAGCGCGCTGCCGAGGATCCGACTTTGCTAGGCCGGTTGTATGAAACGGTCGCTCCCCGCAAAGACCCGCCGCGTAGCGCGCCGCCCATGATCATCGGCCCAAGCCGGGCAATGCAACACGTGACGTCCCTGGTCCGCCGGTTCGAACAAACCGAAGAACCCATTTTGATCACCGGCGAAAGTGGGACCGGCAAGGAGCTTCTGGCTCGGGCGATTCATGATGGCTCCCGACGGTCCCGGGGGCCGTTCGTGGCGCTGAACTGCGCGGCGATTCCGCCCAGCCTGGTGGCATCCGAATTGTTTGGTTACGAAAAAGGGGCGTTTACCGGCGCAGCTGCCCGCAGCCTGGGTCAGATCGAGTTCGCCAACGGCGGCACATTGTTCCTTGATGAGATCGGCGACATGCCGATCGGCCTGCAAGGGCATTTGTTGCGCTTCCTGCAAGAAGGGCAGATCCGCCGCGTCGGCGGCCGCGAAACGATCGCGCTGAATGTCCGTATCGTCTCCGCGACGAATGTGCGGCTTTCGCAGGCCATCGCCGAGGGGCGCTTTCGGGAGGATCTGTTTTATCGGCTGAACGTCCTTACACTGCCGCTACCACCGCTACGTGATCGGCCCGATGACATCATTCCGCTTGCATGCCATTTCCTGGGCATCGCCCGTCGTGACTTCAACCGCGAGGTAGAGGGTTTCGCGCCCGAAGCGGCCAGCGCGTTGCAGCGGTATCGCTGGCCGGGCAACGTACGGGAACTCATGTCGGTGGTTCGCCGAGCGGTGGTGGTGGGCGACGGCAGGCTGATCGAGGCGACAAGCTTGATCGGGCTGGACGATCGGGCCGACGGAAATCCCGTCCCGGGCGTACCGAAGCCCGGCACTGCCGAAGAACGCACGTTGTTACTGGAGACTTTAGAGCGGACGGGGGAAAACATCACCTCTACCGCCGATGCGCTGCGCGTTTCCCGCGTCACGCTGTACCGGATGCTGCGCCGTCACGACATCGTATTAAAGCGTGGCCTCGCCGAAGCCCCTGTCGCCAAGCGACCGCAGCACGCGCATTAAGCGTTTAGACCAGACGATAGGATAGGGTCGATCGCGACAAGCGATTTCCACTCGCGCGTTTGGCTTGTGGAAATCGCTCTGGCCCTATGTGCGACCGGGTGGCCCTCCGGGTCGGAGGTCCACCCGCGCGCATCACGATCTACTGGTTTATCAGATACGCGAAGCCGAAGCTGGGACTGGCGAACTGGCCGATATACTGGTCGTAGAACTGGTAAACTTCGGCGATGCCCATCTTGGGCACATAAACCACGTCATACGGCGCCAGCCTGATATCGGCATTAGGATCCTGTCCCTGGCGCAGCGCTTTCCAACTGGTGGACAGGAACTCAGCCTTCTCGTCCGGCCCGCGGCGGATCACGAACACCGAGGTATCGTCGCTGCTAAGTTTGGTGCCACCCGCCCGCGAGATGGCCTGTGACAGAGTTAACGTCGGCCCTACGGTGATGAACTCGCCCGGATTCACCACTTCGCCCGCGACATAAACGCGGGTTGGCGCGAACGATTTGACCTCGACCGACAGGCGGGGATTTTGCAGGTCATGTTCGTATCCCGACCGCAACGTGGCAGCGAGTTCCGCGGGTGTGCGTCCATACGCCACGGCATCGGCAACCGCTGTGGTGGAAATATGGCCGTCCGGGCGTACGGTAACCTCCTCGTTCAGCTCGGGGTTCAAAAGCAATCGGACGTCCAGCACATCGCCGATTTGGATGCGATACGGCGGCAGCGGGGTGGTTGACTGCGCCAGCGGTTCCGGTTCCTCCGGCGCATACGGCAAGGTGGGCACTGGCGAGCAGGCCGCCAACGCGACAATGGCGGTAAGCGCCACTGACCCGGCCAGTCGGCCACGACGGTTTTCATTGTCTTTCTTAACTATGGTGACGTTCATGTTTCGAGCCCTTAACGGAATGGTCGTTTGCGTTCTCAATGGCCTGAGCCGGATGGCACGACCGTTTTTCATTTGGCGACTTCAATGCAAGCCAGGACATCACTTAGGGACATCGGGGCGGGAGAGACCGAGCGGTATTCGCAATCCGCCAAGCCCCAATCCGTCCCATTTCGGACAATCAACCAGGACGCCTGATCGCAGCCTTCGCGGAAAATGCCCAGGATCAGGCAAACGACGCCTATGTTCCATGATCGATCCGAAAAATCGACAACCGCATCGACATGGCGGGTTCTGGACAACCAGTCGTCCAGAACTGCCTGTTCTGCAAAGCAGAGGCCATCAAACCCCGGACGGGACCGAACAAATTCATGCGCCAACGCGGTCATGCCACTACGCCTCTGGCTTCATCATGAAACGACGCCGGTTAGCGAACCGCCGCCGCCGGCACTGGAGCGCTAACCACCCCCGGAGTGGTAACCGCCGCTCCACCGGTCCCAAACGGATTGTTCACCAAATAAGAGAAGCCAAAGTTGGGGTTGGCGAACTGACCAATATACTGGTTGTAGAACTGGTAAACTTCGGCGATCCCGAGCTTGGGTACGTAAACCACGTCATACGGCGCCAGCCTGATGTCCGCCTTCGGATCCCGTCCCTGGCGAAGCTCTTTCCATTTGGTGGCCAGGAACTGGGGCTTGTCGTCCGCCCCGCGCCGGATGACGAAGACCGCCGTATCGTCGCTGCTGAGCTTGGTTCCGCCCGCCCGCGCGATCGCCTGCGATAGTGTCAAGGTGGGTCCGACGGTGATGAATTCACCCGGTGTCGTCACTTCGCCGCCGACATACACGCGGGTTGGCGCGAAGGATTTGACTTCGACCGTCAGGCGGGGGTTCTGCAGGTCATGGGCATAGACGCCGCGTAACGTCTCGGCCAATTCCGCCGGAGTCCGACCATATGCCAGCGCGTCGGGGGCGGCGGTTGTCGAGATATGTCCATCCGGCCGAACGGTGACTTCCTCATTCAGTTCAGGATTGAGCAGCAGGCGGATATCCAACACATCGCCGATCTGGATGCGATAGGCCGGAAGCTTGGCCGTAGATACTGTAGTCGGGGCAGGTTCCAACGGCGCGGGCGGCAAGGTTGGTACCGGAGAACACGCCGCCACGGCGGCCATTGCGGCGAGCGCCACGGACCCGGACAACCGGCCGCGTCGGATTTCATTTCGTTTATTGATTTCAGTGACGCTCATGGTTCTTGAACCCTTATCGGAATGGTGGGAGTTCGCGTTGAATTCGCCCGGGACGTGTGAGCGGATGATCAGGTCAAAGCCTTCGCGGAATCCTCGTGAAGTGTTCACAGGATTTACTAGGCAATCCCCGTGCCAACCGCTCAGCGGCGGAACGTCGCGGAAATCCCTCCCGCGGTTACGTAACAGTGCCGTCAAGTGTCTCGTGTTTCACCCCGGTCGAGCCGTGGGGCAGATCATCGCGGCGGATATGCGGGCGCATAACCGGAGCCGATCCGGCTCGATTGCTGGATCGGCGGATTTGTTTGCTTACCGGACAGGTCGTCCAGCGCAACCGCGACGTATCGCTGCGCAAGCGGAATGTCATTGCCGCTGAGCGCGTCAAGTGCATGCGCAACATTCGCAGCCCCCCGCGCGGCGGCAGGAACGGGATCTCCATCCGGAGTGATGGGCCTGAACACAAGCTGCAACTGTGCCTCTTGCAGAAGGCGCCGGGCACCCTCGATGGTGCCCCTCGCAAGTGCGGCTCGCGCCGCGAGCAGACGGGGTAGAGCCGGCGATGGGGCTGGCGACGGCGCGGATAGCGGTGCTTCCAGTTGCGGGTCCGGCGGCGCCGTGCCTTGGCGTAACCGAGCGAGAACCGATTGGGTGTCATCAGCCTCTTGCCGTGGCGATGGCTGCGGGAGCGGTTGGGGCGCGGGCACCTGGCGCGGGGCGGCAATCGGTTTGGCTGGCGCCGGCAGTTTCAACGGTTCGGCGGCCGCTACGTGGCGTTCCGGAACCTCAACGGCGTGCGGTGACGGTTTTGGTTGGTCGGGTATCGCGAGGGTTGGAATAGCTGGCGCCACGGCGGGCGGTGGGGACGGTGGCACGGCGGGTGCCGGCAGGGTGACCACGACTGGGGGCGACGCGGGCCCGGCTTCCGCGGCGGGCGGATGCCGCGGTGCGGGCGGCTGTGCTGGCTCGGGCGGCTGTGGCGGCACGGGTGCCGCCGCAGCGGGCGGAGCTTCCTGCGCGGTAGGCGACGGCTCGGCTATCTGCTCCCTGGCCGCCAAAGCCTGACGAAGGCGCGCCACCTCTTGCCGAAGTTGGGCGGCTTGCTCCGCTTGGGGGTCTGGCTCCGCGATATGATCCCCCGTTGGCCGGTCCATCAGGGCATCCCACTGCTCCCGAGCCTGCCGAAGATACACGGCAGGTTCCCCGTAAAACGCCAGGCCAAGAAGAAGCAGGCCGGATAACGCTACCACGGCCGAGACGGCAAAGCGCACGTTCAACACTCGCAACAGGCCAGATAGGACATGACCAAATCGCGGCGCGCGTCACCTCGTCCGCCATCCCCGGATTCAGCAGTGGTGCGACACATGACGCGGCTACTTTCCCACAAATCTTAGGTCTTACTCAACCGATATGCGACGCCGATCTTATCACGACAATCAACGACCACGTGTGCGACTACAGCTTCCGTGACCACTTCGGTATTGTTTCGATTAACGTAAAGTATAACGCAACCTATTCATCACCGTCATGTCAGATGACTTGCACACGCGTCGCACGCGCCACAGGTGTCATTTGCTAAGGCGCGATTGAATGATGCAGGAGGATTTATCCGATGCCACAGGAATTTCACGATCAGCTTATTTCGTTTATGCCGAAAATGCGAGTTTGGGCCTTGGCTCTGACGAGAAACCGAGCAGCAGCGGACGATCTGACCCAGGACGTAGCGACGAAGGCCTTGGTCGCGAAGGATTGCTTTGTACCAGGGACAAATTTTTCAGCCTGGGTACATCGTATCATGATCAACCACTTTATCAGCAGTGTGCGCAGCAAACGAGAATTTACCGACATGGAAAATATGCCGGAAATCGCGGTTGCCGCATCCCATGAAGACCGCACGGCCCTGCGCGAGCTCGGCTGGGCGCTGGATCGTCTGCCGCCGGATCAGCGCGAGGCCTTGCTGATGATCGTACTTCAGGAAAAGTCTTACGAAGATGCAGCCGAACAAACCGGGTGCGCGATCGGAACCCTGAAAAGCCGAGTGCATCGCGCTCGTCTGCAACTGCGCGCATTTCTCGTGGGGGACCAGCCGAAAATGGCGGCCTGAGCCTGTTCGCTGTCGGCGTTCACGTCTGAAACAGGAACTCTCCGAACAAGCCCGCGTGATCTTGGAATATCTCCAGCGTGTCCCACCCGGCCTCCCCGGCGATTCGGACCAGGGTTTCCGCGCGGTGTTTGTAACTGTTCTCAGTGTGGATCGATTCTCCCTCGCTGAAATTTATGATTTTTCCCGCCAACCGTACGACCTGAGCGCGGATGGAGATCAAGTGCATCTCTATCCGGCTCTCGGCGTCGTTCCATCTGGCTTCGTGGCGAAAGCCCCGTAGATCGAAATCCGCCCCGGCTTCTGTGTTCAACCGCCGCAGCAGATTCAGGTTGAAGGCCGCCGTCACGCCCGCGGCATCGTTGTAGGCAGGCAGCAGCAGATCCGGGCTTTTCCGCAGGTCAGCGCCCAGCAGGAATCGCGCGCCCTGCCCCAGCGACCGACGGGCAGTACGAAGAAAACGGATCGCCGCCGACGGATCAAGGTTTCCGATCGTTGACCCGGGGAAAAATCCCATTGGTTGTCCTGATATTTTCGGCAGCCGCAAAGGCTGCATGAAATCTCCGACGACCGGCAGCACATTCAGCCACGAGTGGCTGCGGGACATCCGCGCCTGCATCGCATCCAGCGATTCGGCGGCCACATCAATTGGCACGTAGGTCGAGAACGGTCGATCAGGCCGGTCCAACAGAAGACGAGCCTTGGTCTCATCGCTACCGCCGAATTCCACCAGCATACCATCCGTCAGACCCGGCGGCACGATGTTGGACAGAATAGACGGAAGCAGCGCCATTTCTGTTCTGGTAAGGTAATATTCTGGAAGCTTTGTGATTTCGTAGAAAAGCCGGCACCCTTCCTTATCGTAAAATAGCATCGCCGGCAGCGTTTTTGGCAAACCGGTCAGGCCCGGCAATGCAGCCGCAACAATATCCGCCCGCGGCGGGGGCGGGAACAACCCGGTATCGTTCGGCACGACGCTCTCCTGTTACAGGTCTTTTGCCAGACGCAGCCCGCTGAACTGCCACCGCTTATCGGGATGGAAGAAGTTCCGGTAGGTCGGCCGTGTGTGACCAGTTGGTGTGGCGAACGACCCGCCGCGCAGCACCATCTGGTTGATCATAAACTTACCGTTGTATTCGCCGATCGCGCCCGGCGCCGCGCGATAGCCCGGATAGGGGCGGTAGGCGCTATCGGTCCATTGCCAGACATGGCCGGTCATTTCATCCATCGCCGGGCTTGTGCTGGCGGCTTCCCACTCAAATTCCGTGGGCAGGCGGTGGCCGCTCCATCGCGCGAAGGCGTCGGCTTCATACCAGCTGATATGTCGCACCGGCGCGTCCAGGCTCAATGGCGCCAGCCCGCCCGGGCCAGCCTGGACCCAGCCCCCGTCAACCGGGCGCCAGTGCAGCGGGTTGGTCCAGCCGTCCTGTTGCACGGTGGCCCAGCCGTCGGACATCCAAAGCGAAGCTGTCTGGTAACCCTTGTCTTGGATGAAATTCAACCAGTCGCGATTGCGGACCAGGCGGGACGCTATCCCGAAGGGCTGCAAATGCACCTGATGGCGCGGGGTTTCATTATCAAAACAGAACGCCGTGTCGCCCCGCCCGATGGCCCTCAGTCCGCCGTCGAAAAAGATGAAGCTGCCCGACGCCGGTTCGGCTGACTCCCGCCACCCGGCAAACATCGCCGGGCAGAAGGGATGAGCCGCGAAGGCATGCAGCATGTCCGTTACCAGCAGTTCCTGGTGTTGCTGCTCATGATGCAGGCCCAATTCGACGATATCGCGGATTTCGCGCCTCAGGCCGGGGATCGCATCCCTCATCGCCGCATCCACATGGCACCGATATCGGGTAATCGCATTGGACCCCGGCCTGGTGAGCAAGCCGCGCGAGGGCCGCGGGTGGCGCGGACCCACAGCCTCATAATAGGAGTTGAACAGGAAGCCGAAGGCCGGGTCGAAGACCTCGTAGCCGGCGACATTCGGCACCAGGACAAACTGCTCGAAGAACCACGTCACATGCGCTCGGTGCCACTTTGCAGGGCTGGCGTCAGGCATCGATTGAACGCACTGATCCTCGTCCGACAGATCGGAAACGAGCGCGTCCGTGGCGGCGCGGATAGCCTGGAATCGCAGGGACAGATCGTCCGCGCGGGATGGTTCCACATACAGTCCAATGTCGTCCATTCGTACCCTCCGGAGGAGCCTAACGCAGGCGCGGACGGTGCGATCCGCTCAGGCGAGCATTTTCTTGTTAACACCGCACTTTAGAGCGAGTTGAGCGGAGGTCAAAAACCACGGTGCTTAGCAAGCGTTGCTACCTATCATGGCATCCCGCCCCATCTGGCGCGGACATCTTCGCCTGGCGCTGGTGTCCTGCCCTATCGCCCTTCACAGCGTCGTGCGCGGCAGCAACGGCCTGCATTTTCACCTGATCAATCCTAAAACCGGACATCGCGTCCGGATGGTCTCGCAAGATGCGGAGACGGATGAAGAAGTGCCGCGTTCCGATTTGGTCAAGGGCTATGAGTTCGAAAAAGATCGATATGTACTTCTGGACGATGATGATTTTGCCCAGGTCAAAATCGAAAGTTCCAGCACGCTGACCATCGGGAAATTCGTGGATCTTTCTACGATCGATCCGATTTTCTTCGATACCTCGTACTATGTTGCCCCGGACGGCGACGCGGGCCTGGACGTGTTCGTGGTATTGCGCGACGCTATCCACAAAACTCGAACGGCCGCCCTGTCAAGAGTCGTCATCGCCGGGCGGGAGCGCCCTTTGGCGATCATTCCCTTCGGGAAGGGCCTGGTTTGTCATACGCTGTTCGAACCGGCGGATCTGTGGGACGCCACGCCACTGTTCGCGGATATCGAGGAGGTGAAACCCGAAGCCGACATGATCGCGCTCGCGACCCAATTGATCGAACGCCAGAACGGCACCTTCCAAGCTGAAGACACCGAGGATCGCTATGAGTCCAAGCTACGGGCGGTTATCGACGCCAAGCTGAAAGGTGAGGGCATCACCCAAGAGGAACCGCCAACGTCAGATCGGGGTAACGTCATTGACCTGATGGCCGCCCTGAAAGCCAGCCTGGACCAGGATAAGAAACCCCGCCCCGAGCGTGAAAAGGCCGGGGTCGCCAAGAAGCGAACCCGGCGGAAGGCGTCATGATGGCCTGATTGTCACGCAACCCGGCGACGGTTGCCCCGTTGCGGGGTGAGGCAATTACAGGAGATATTTGATGGTAAAAGTTGCTGTTCTCGCAACAGACGGTGTCGAACAAGTGGAGCTGACCGAACCCGTCAAGGCATTAAGGGCAGCCTCGGCAAAGGTATCGGTTATTTCGCTGAAGAATGGCCAGATACAGGGCATGAACCACGACCAAAAAGGCGATATGCTGGCGGTGGATCATGCTCTTGGTAGCGTCTCGGCCGAAGCCTTTGACGCACTGGTGCTGCCGGGGGGCGTGGCCAATCCAGACTATCTGCGGGTCGATCCCAAAGCGGTTGATTTCGTGAAACATTTTGTCCAAGCGGGGAAACCCATTGCCGCGATCTGCCACGGACCGTGGACGCTGATCGAAGCCGGTGGCGTCAAAGGCCATACGATGACCTCCTGGCCGTCCTTGCGCACGGACCTGACAAATGCCGGCGCGATGTGGCAGGACAAGCCTGTCGTCGTGGACGGCAAACTGATCACGTCGCGCAAGCCCGGCGATTTGCCGGACTTCTGCCGGGAGATGGTTAAACTCTTTGGAGTCGGTGAAGGCCGCCAAGCCGCCTAGGCTTTTCGGGAGCCCGCGCCGCGGATCCGGTCAATTAAGCCATACGGATCCTTCGGCGCGGCGTCACCCCGCCAGGCGACGTGCTGGTCGGGGCGAGACAGAACCAACTTCCGGTCGTACGGTAGCGGCTGTTCGGGGATGTCCAGAAGTTGCATTGGCACGCCGCGGATTTCCGCGGCGGCCAGCATGTCACTGACGTCCACCGACCGATCGAACCGCAGCAGTGTGTAGTCCGGGCCCATCGCGTCGTAGAGCGACATACCCTGCCCCAGCCAAATGTGCGGCGTTCGGCATCCGGGGACGATCGATGGGGTAAAATTGTAGATATCATAACGAGGTGCGGCCTCCCCATCGTAAGCAATAATTGGCGAACCCTCGTAGAACGAGCCGAAGTTCAGACCGCCGCAGCAGAATTGGCCAACATTGATGTCATAGGCATCCTGGCCAACCTTCCCGCGGATGGCATCGCCTTCCGGTCCGGGATCCTCGATGGTGTCGGGCACGACACCGCGTTGCCGGGCCAGGGCACTGCTGGTGTTCATGGCGTAATGCGATACCTGTTCAGTGATCGGCATCCGTTCGTCTTGATAACAGTCCAAGATCGCGGGGGACGCCCAGCCTTTCAGCACACCGGCCAGCATCCAGGACAGGTTCATGGCATCCGCGATGCCGGCATTCATGCCATAGCCCGCGTTCGGCACCCAGATATGGGCAGCATCACCGCACAGGAACACCCGCCGCTCTCGGAATTTGTCGGCGATCATTCTTCTCGCGGTCCAGTCCTCTTTCGTTATGACTTCGATGGGAAAGGACGGACCGACACCCAGCACCGCGCGAATACACCAGTCGCGGTCAACGCTGTCGAACGTCTCCCCCGGCCGCATATAGTTGTGCATCAGCCATGTTTCCTTGCCGTCCACCGCGAACATGTTGGCGCTGCGTCTCGGGTTCAGCGATGTGTTCGCCCAGGCCGGTTTGGTCGGTGTGGCCTTCAGCAGGTCCGGCGCTCGGAAATAAGTGGATTGCCGGTGTTCCAATACCGCATCGCCCGACAGGCTGGCACCGATGGAGCGCCGCACCATGGAGTGCGCGCCATCGGCCCCGATCAGGTAGTCGGCACTGATCCTCAGGTCCTCTCCGCCATCCAGGTCCGCGGCGGTCGCGGTTACGCCAGACTCGTTCTGTTGGAAGCCGGTGATCTGTGTGCGATTCAGTATCGTCACGCCCGGCAGCGATTTGGCGTGCGCGAACAACACGGGTTCCAGATAAATCTGGTTGATACGGTGCGGCGGTTCCGGGGTCGGCCACCATGTATCCGGCCCATCGGTCGCGGTATAGCGATCGTTTCGGCAGGGGATCCGGATACGCGACAGTTCGATGCCCGTTGTGGTGATGCGAAACGCGCAGTCGTTGGGATAATCGGCAGGCAGGCCTGTATTGCGAACCGCCCGCACCACGCCCAGGCGACGGAAAATCTCCATCGTCCTGGCAGAGACATGGTTGCATTTGACACTAGGTGGCACCCCCGCCGCCCGGATTTCCAGCACCACGACCTGGATGCCGCGCCACGCCAGATCCATCGCGACCGTCAGGCCCACCGGGCCACCACCGACGATCAGAACCCTGGTTTTCATCTCCCGCATCGGACATCGCTCCCTGGTATCAACGCGATGCAGGATAAAGACTTACCGAACAGCCGTCATCCGCCGGACCGGCTGAATCAGATCGGCCGCTACTGCCGCCGATCCGATTCACCGGTTTTGGCCAATAGACCGCGTTGACTCCAACGATCGAGCTGTCCGCTCAGCGCGACTGTACTCGGACCGGAATGGCTTCGCCTTCCATCGGCAATACCAGGGCGATCTCCTCCAGTGAACGATGATTGGTCCGCGGCCCCCACACCGCGATCGACAGCACCACCACTGCCATCGCGCTGGCCACAAACATGAACACGCCCGGCACCCCGAAGTGTTGCAGGATCGCGGCGATGAAGAAGCCGGTAAAGATCGTACTGAACCGGCTCCACGAGTACACGAACCCGACCGCCGTGGCGCGGATCCGCGTCGGAAACAGCTCCGCCTGATAGTTATGCGCCGAAAACGAAAGCCACGCGTTCATCATCGTCTGGAACGTACCAATAATGATCAGTGGCACCGCCTCGGTCTGGAAGGAGAACGCGATGCCGAACACGGCGATGCCGATGCACGACAGGCACACCTGCCACTTACGCTCGATCCGGTCGGCGAACAGCGTGCTGACCAGCGGAAACAACGGATAAGCGAACGCGATAATGAACGAATATTCCAGGGTCTGCGAGACATGGATGCCCTTGGCGATCAGCAGCGTCGGCACCCAGTTCGCGAAGCCGTAAAAGCCGATCGTCTGGCAGAAGTTGGCAATAGACAACATGATTGTCCGGCTGCGGTAAGTCGGGTTGAAAATTTCGGCCAAAGTACCCTTACGCGGATCCTCCGCCACCGGCGCATCCGGCATTGGCAGCGTGCCACCGCACTCCTTGGAGACCTGCGCCTCTATCGCGCTCATTACCTTGTCAGCCTCCGCCACCCGGCCCTGTTGCGCGAGCCAGCGCGGCGATTCCGGCAGTTTCAGGCGAACAAACCAGACGATCAAGGCGCCGACCGACCCAATGATCACCACCCAGCGCCATCCCGACAGACCCAGCGGAG
The DNA here is from genome assembly GCA_027353465.1 of Acetobacteraceae bacterium. Lineage (GTDB taxonomy): Bacteria > Pseudomonadota > Alphaproteobacteria > Acetobacterales > Acetobacteraceae > Rhodopila. Next base: position 18,425 of record DAIEHR010000187.1, read on the forward strand.
CGGTCGGGTTCAGCAGCCACGCCAGCAAGGCGACCAGCGGAACCGGAATAAACCCGATCGACTGCTGCACAGCAAAAATCCGTCCGCGCGCTCGTTTCGGTACAAGTTCAGAAATAAACGTATCGACCGTGACGAGTTCCACACCAATCCCAATGCCGGCGATCATGCGCCACAAATTAACGCCCCCCGGCGTGTATTGAAACGCCATGACCAAGGTCGCGACGCAGTACCAAACCAGAGAATACGTGAAAACCGTCCTTCTGCCGAAACGGTCAGCCGCCCGGGTGAAGAACATCGTGCCGATGAACAGTCCCGTGAACAGCGCCGCGATAAACGACGCCAGCCCGGTAAAGCCGAACAACGAGACGGTGGTAGGGGTGAATATCTTGTCGGCAAACATGCCCGGCGCGATCGAACCGGTCAGGAAGATGGCGTAAGTGTCGAACCATCCACCTAGCGAGATTAGCAGCACCAGCATCCACATGTGGCGCGTCATCGGAAGGCGATCGAGTCGGGCAGTGATCTCTGCCGCGGGGGTGGCGATTAACGTCGAAGCCATGGCAATCCTCCCTGATGCGTGTCTTTGCACGCTTGGATTTGACTTTAGGCTGCCGTCTTATCGGGGTCGTGGACCTCCTCGATCGAAGTCTGCGCACAACCGGGCGCCGGGGTCCAGACCGGCGTTGATCTCAGCCATGGCTCTTGCCTTCGAGGCGCTGACCAGGCGAGCGTTGGAGACGGACTAACCGGGCAGGATTTTCAGCTGCCACCTCGGTGAACCGATCCGCGCATATCAGCGGCAAAACCACCCAACATGGGGCGCAATGACGATCGGATTGCCCAGCGACCTCAGCGGGAGCCGACGGCTACCGCGCGCTGGCGCTCGCCTCCGACCGCGTGGCCCCGGATCGCGCCGCCAGCGCCGCCGCCATGAAGTCGTCCAGGTCACCGTCCAGCACCGCGTCCGGGTTGCCCTTTTCCAGCCCCGTCCGCAGGTCCTTCACCAACTGGTAGGGCGCCAACACATAGTTCCGAATCTGATGCCCCCAGCCGATATCGGTCTTGGCGTTCTCCTGCGCTGCCGTCACAGCCTCGCGCCGCTGCAACTCCGCCTCGTACATACGGGCTTTCAGCATATCCATCGCCATCGCGCGGTTGCGGTGCTGTGACCGGTCGGTCTGACACGCGACGATGATCCCGCTGGGAATATGAGTGATGCGGATGGCGCTTTCCGTCTTGTTGACGTGCTGCCCGCCCGCGCCCGACGCCCGGTAGGTATCGACCTTCAAATCGCTCTCATTGATTTCGATCTCGATCGAATCATCCACCACCGGATAGACCCAGACCGACGCGAAGCTGGTCTGCCGACGGGCGTTCGAATCGAATGGGCTGATCCGCACCAGCCGATGCACCCCGCCTTCGGTCTTCAGCCACCCATAAGCGTTCGGGCCGCTGACCTGCAGCGTCGCCGACTTGATCCCCGCCTGCTCGCCTTCGCTTTCTTCCAGCAACTGCACCTTGTAACCGTGCTGTTCCGCCCAGCGCATGTACATACGCATCAGCATCTGTGCCCAGTCCTGCGCCTCGGTGCCGCCAGCGCCGGAGTTCAGTTCGATATAGCAGTCGTTGGCATCGGCCTCACCGGACAGCAGGCTTTCGATCTCCCGCCGCTTGGCCTCATCCGCGGCAGCCCGCAGCGACTTCATCGCCTCGGTGACCATGGCGGTGTCGCCCTCGGCTTCCGCCATCTCGATCAGTTCCAGCGCGTCGGAAACATCAGCCTCCAGCTTCAGCACGCCTTCCATCGCCGAGGCGATCTGGTTCCGCTCGCGCATCAGCTTCTGCGCGGCGGCGGCGTCGTTCCACAGCGTCGGGTCTTCGGCGCGGTTGTTCAGTTCGGCCAGCCGGCCTTCGGCGACATCCCAGTCAAAGATGCCTCCTCAGCAGCGCGACGGACTGCTTGATCTGGTCGTTAAGGGCGTCGGATTCAGCGGACATGTCTAAACAAATGCTCTTTCGAAGGGCCGCGTCAATACAACCCACCCATGCTGTTATCAACCCCGCCATGCACGATCGGCGCCGGCGCTGGGGCTCCGTCAGCGGGCGGGGCGCTGGCCACGCCAAGTCCGCCGCTGATCGGGGCGGAGGCCCCGGGAATCTGCCCATCCTTGAATGCGTCCGTCACCATACCATTCCCGCTATCCCATTGGGCCATCGTCACGCCCGCCGGCATCGGGAAGGACAGGACCGGGCGTCCGGCAAGAGCCCGAGCCATGTAGTCGTGCCAAATGGGGGCCGCGACCGCGGCGCCGGTTTCGTTGTTGCCCAGTGTCGCGGGGGTGTCGAAACCGACCCAGACCACGGTCACCAAATCAGGCGTGAAGCCCGAGAACCAGGCATCCGCGAACTCCTGGCTGGTGCCAGTCTTACCAGCGATTGGCCGGTTCAGACCCTTGCCGGCGGGGACACCTGTGCCCCGCTGCACGACCCCTTCCATCATGGTGATCAACTGAAACACACTGTCGGGGTCGGCGATTTGCCGCCGACCATCAGCGATTTCCGGTGGCTTCGACGCATCCGCACAATCGCCGCAATCCAACCCGGGTGCGCGGAACACAACATGCCCGTCCGGGTCCTGTACGCTGTCGATCAGTGTTGGCATTACCTCGCGCCCGCCGGTGGCGAATGATGCATAGGCACCGGCCTCCCGCAGCACCGTCGTGTCCACCGCGCCCAGCGCCGCCGGAAGCACCCGCGGCATCGAATCGACCATATGGAATGCAATCGCGTTATCCACCACAGCTTGAATACCCACCTGCTGGGCGACACGCAGTGTGACCAGGTTCAGCGACTCTTCCAACGCCACCCGCAGCGACGTCGGGCCGCCGAACGTGCCTTCGAAGTTACCCGGCCGCCACCTGCCCTCAGGCGTGTCGATCACGACCGGTGCATCCAGGAACTTCTGGCTCGGCGAAATGCCCTTCTCCAACGCTGTCAGATAGACGATCGGCTTGAAGCTGGAACCCGGCTGGCGGTTGGCCTGGGTTGCTCTGTTGAACTGGCTCTGGTCATAACTCCACCCGCCAACCATCGCCAGCACCCGGCCGGTCTGTGGGTCGAGCGAAACCAGTGCGCCTTGTACGGCTGGAATCTGCATCAGCTTCGCGCGGTTGGCCGGCGGCGGCGGCGCGGCGGCCGACCCCTTTCCCTTGGCTGGCATCGGGGGGCCCGACGGCTTGGGCAGTTGCACGGCTGGGGGCTCAATCATCACGATGTCGCCCGGTTGCACGACATCGGAAAGTCGCCTGGGCGCCGGTCCCGGTTTGCCGTCGCGCAAAGCCCGAGCCCAGTTAAGGTCCGCGAGAACAAGCATAGCGGACTCGCGGCCACCGTCTTTGTTCAGCCATTCAACCTTTGCCTCGGTGTCGGTCTCGCTGGCGACGACCGCGACCATCCAACCCGGCAACATACCCGGCGGGCGCGGCTGCTGGTTCAATGCCGCCGGCCATTTCGCTTCAAAATCCGGTTGCGAGACGCTCAGATGCCCCACGGCGCCGCGCCACCCGCCCATCTTGCGGTCATAGGCCATCAGGCCGTCACGCAGGGATTTCTCGGCGGCGACCTGCAAGGAGGGGTTCAGACTTGTGCGCACCATCAGCCCGCCTTGGGTCGTCGAATCCTGGCCGAACCGCGCGATAAGCTGGCGACGGACCTCCTCGGTGAACCAGTCCGCGCCGGGAATCGGGGGTGGACGGCGGAATTCGGACGGGATCACCGGACCGGCCTTGGCTTCGGCTGCCTGCGCCTGGGTGATCACATGATCCTCTGCGAGCCGATCCAGCACATAGTCACGGCGGGATCGGGCAGCCTCGGGAAACTTGAACGGATTCAGATTATTGGGCGCTTTTGGCAAGGCCGCCAGGAAGGCCGCTTCGGCCAAGGTAAGCTGGTCGAGCGGCTTGTTGAAGTAGGTCTGGGCCGCGGCGGCCACGCCATACGCGCCCTGCCCCAGGTAGATTTCGTTCAGATACAGCTCAAGAATGCGGTCCTTGGTCAAACTCTGTTCAATCCGCGTCGCCAGGATCGCTTCCTTGGCCTTGCGGGAGAACGAGACCTCGCTGTCCAGCAGCATGTTCTTGGCCACCTGCTGGGTGATGGTGGATGCGCCGATCGGCCGCCGCCCCTGCCCGGCATGAGTCAGGTCGAAAACCGCCGCGCGGGCGATGGCGAACGGGTCGATGCCCCGATGAGTGTAGAAGTTTTGATCCTCAGCTGAGATGAACGCGCGCTTGACGATGTCGGGGATCGCCGAAACCGGGACGAAAATCCGTCGTTCCGTCGCGAGTTCGGCCAACAGGCGGGAATCGCCGGCAAACACCCGGCTCATGACTGGGGGCTGATAATTCCGCAGCCCGTCCACGTCCGGCAGGTCGGCGCTGAAATGTTCGTACGCGGCATAGCCAGCGACGGCACCGACGATGCCGCCCAGCAGCACCACGCCTAGAATCGCGCCAAATAGACCGCGCACGGCGCGTACCAGGATGTTCCCGCGCCGCTTTGGTAGCCGGGGAGGCTTATTCCCTCCGCCCTCGGGGCCAGGTGCCCCGGTCTTGCCGCGGGTGGAAGGCGCCAGCGGTTCGCCGGCGGTCAGAGGTCCTGTCATGGGCGGCGATATGCCCGCTTTCGTCCGAATCCGCCAGCAACGAGATTGCTATTTAACGACGGACGATGACCGCGACCGGGCCGCCGCCGTCCGGCCCCTGATGTTCGGCTCCGCCGGACACGAATAGATCCGTCCGCCCGGTGATTCCGGCCAGGACGCCGCCGACCAGCGCCCTGGCGTGGCGGGTGGCATTGATGTCGCTGTCATCCAGCATGATGTGCCGCGCGCCCCGGATACGCCCAGTCGTCGAGGGGCCGGCCTTCGCCAGCACCGCCAGCAAGCTATCCCGCCCCACCGCATCCAACTGCCCCGAGGGCCGCAGCCCGGCATCGGCGAGCGCGCCCAACACCGCCGGCAGATCAATGCCGTCCTGCATCACGCGATGCGCGATCACCGAGTCACTGGCCCAGGCCGAACTGTTGCCAAGCACAATCACCTCGTTGTGCATCAATTCGATGCCAGCCGAAGTGCTGGCCCGGCCCGACCACAGCGTCAGGTCGTGACAGACTACCGCGTCGGACAGTGCCTCCCGAGCGATCTCGCCCAAGGCGAGCCCGACGCCAAGGGCGGAGGCTCCGCGAGAGTAGCTCATGGACTTATAGGTATCCTCCGTCACCACGGTCTGGCCGCGGACAGCGGCATCGGCGATGCGATCGCCGGTCAGCAGCGGGCATTTGACCTGAACGTAGTGAACATCACGCGAGTCACTGATTCCAGCCTGGGTCATGGCCGCCGCTACCGCCTCCGCTGTCGCCTCGATCTGCGAGGTTCGGCCAATTTCCTCGGGCAGGAAGGGGCGGGTGAAGGCGGTCCCGATGGCAAGGGTCGGCTCGCCAGCCGATTCGGGCGGCGCGGTGGAGACCGCGAACACCAGAAGATGCGGCGACAATCCGCCCTCGGTGCCGCCGGACATGACCATGGCGACGCGGCGTCCGACCTCGGCCGGAGCGCAACGCAAATGTTCGGCAAGCGTGGCTTGCAGCGCCGCTACGGCATAGGCGCGGGTGAAATCATTGACGCAGCCGTTGCCCTCGGTCTTGCCGAAGATCGCCCTGATATCCGTGGCGGCGAGAGCACCCGATTCGATCAGCGCCAGAACGCCACTGGTGTCGGCCGGATGGGCGGTGGGAATGCGAAAAACGGCGCAGCGGCGGGGTGCATCATGATCCATGGGTAGTTGATCCTGTAGGTTCGGCTTTACCCGCTCGCCAAATGCATGACGCCGGTGAAGTAGGCATCCACCGCCCTATGCATAGCCTGTGCCACCATCTTGCGGTGATCCGCTCGGCGTAACTCAGCCTCATCCCTGGGGTTGGACATGAAACCCATCTCCACCAGCACGCTGGGGATATCGGCCGCCTTCAGCACCACAAATCCCGCATGCCGATCGGGATTCGGCAGCATCGGCAGGTCGCGATCGAGGCTGCCGACAAGATTGCGGGCAATCTGTGCGGAGCCGGCGCGAGTCTCCTGCCGCACCAGGCTCGCCAGGATATGAGAAACCTCGGGCGAGGTGTTCTGAAATTGACGCCCCGCGAACCGGTCGGCGCTGTTTTCGCGTTGCGCCAGCGCGGCGGTCTGCGCGTCGGAGGCAGTGCGTGCCAGCGTGTAAACCGACGCACCACGCACGCTATGGTCCGATAGCGCATCGGCGTGCATCGACACGAACAACGCGGCACCACGATGCTGTGCCCGATCCACCCGCTCATCCAGCGGAATGAACACATCGCGGGCGCGGGTGAGTTCGACCCGGTAGCGGCCCCCCGCCTCTAGCTGGTGTTTGAGTTCCAATGCCGTGGAGAGCGCGACCTGCTTTTCATAAGTCCCGGACACTCCGATCGCGCCGGGATCCTTGCCGCCATGTCCGGGGTCAAGCATTACCAGCGGCGGAATTGGTCCGCGAGGCTTCGGCGCGGGGTGCTTTACGTTCGCCGCCATCGCCCGATGCAGACCGGGCGGCAACAGGAACGTGCCGAACACGGACGAACCAGCCGCAAAACGACGCAACAGCAGGCGACGCGTGACCGGGGGGACCGAAAGCATGATTGGCTCTTAACAGATTGGATACGGATTGGCAGCTTGTATATTGATTGCGGCGGGTTAATGGCATCCTGTCACGTGCCGCTTGCGGTCTGCGCCGGTTTACGTCATGGTCTGCTTGCTTCGGCGATGTCATCGGGGTGGCGAAAACTCGCTGCCCTGTGGCCTGGATCGGTGGCGCGTGATCCCTTGGTTGGCCTGGTCGGAGCCAGGCTTGCAAGTGTGGGGAAGGATCCGCCTTGCCGTGGCTACATCGTCGACCGCGTCGTGCCCGCCATTTGGATTTGTGGCGCGCCGGGGTCCTGCTCGTAGCTTGGCATCTCGCCACGCGGGCGGCGCCAGCACCGACTTTTCACACGGGGCAGCGTTCCGTCACGGGGACGCGCCATCCGAACGCCAGGAACTGATGAACCACGCCGTCCCATACTCGTCCGACTTTGGACTTTCACCCCGCTATCTGGGTGGTATGGCTATCGCGTGTTCCGATCGCCTTTCTCTTCCTGAACCGTCGGGCGGGCCCCTTCCCGCAAGCCTTGCAAGCCGTCCGCTGACCGCGACCCAAAGAACGTCCGGCGTCAGCATCCCGGCGGCACACCGGAGTTCAGGACTAAATGACGAAGCGCATGCTGATCGACGCCACACACGCGGAAGAAACCCGCGTTGTGGTGCTGGACGGTACCCGACTTGAAGATTTCGACGTCGAGACCTCGACGAAGCGGCAACTCAAGGGGAACATCTACCTCGCCAAGGTAGTTCGGGTCGAACCAAGCCTTCAGGCGGCGTTCGTGGAATACGGCGGCAATCGCCACGGCTTCCTGGCGTTCAGCGAAATCCATCCCGACTACTACCAAATCCCGGTCGCCGACCGCCAACGTCTGCTGGAAATGCAGGCCGAGGAAGCCAGGCGCGAGGAAGAGGAAGAAGACCTGGAGATGGCCCTGAGCCAAGGCATGGTCGAACCCATCCCCGTCCCCGTGGCGGCGCCGGTTGCTCCGGAACCAGCCGCCGAGGCATGGGCCTTCCCATCCACGCCGCGTCTGTTGGCCGCCGAAACGGTGTCCGAAGCACCGCAAGCGGAAGCCTGGGCTATGCCGGATGTCCCGCGCCTAATCGCGGAACCCGTGGCCGAGGCGGCACAACCACTTGATATCGTTTCCGATCGAGTGGTCGAAGACGAATCCGACAGCGACGAATCGTACGACAACGACGGCGACCATGTCGAAGTGCTGCCGCCGCCGGAAACGGTGGGTGGTGGCGACCAGGAAACCAGCGACGACCGCAACGAACGGCGCATGCCGTCGCGGTTCATGCGCAACTACAAGATCCAGGAGGTCATCCGCCGCCGGCAGATCCTGCTGGTCCAGGTCGTCAAGGAAGAACGCGGCACCAAGGGCGCCGCACTGACCACATACCTGTCACTGGCCGGCCGCTTCGGCGTGCTGATGCCGAACTCCCCGCGCGGCGGCGGGATTTCCCGCAAGATCACCTCCGCCACCGATCGCCGCCGGCTGAAAGAGGTGATGGCCGAACTCGATATCCCGCGCGGCATGGGCATGATCGTCCGCACCGCCGGTGCCAACCGCCCGAAGCCGGAAATCAAGCGCGACTGCGAATACCTGCTGCGGTTGTGGGACGATATCCGCGAGCACACCATGAAATCAGTGGCGCCCGCGTTGATCTACGAAGAGGCCAGCCTGATCAAACGCTCGATCCGCGACGTGTATTCGCGTGATATCGAGGAAATTCTGGTGGATGGCGAAGATGGCTGGCGCGCCGCGCACGATTTCATGCGCATGCTGATGCCGTCGCACGCCAAGAAGGTGCAGTTGTGGCGCGACGGCGGGCAGCCGCTGTTCGCCCGCAACCAGGTCGAAGCGCAACTCGACGCCATGTTGCAGCCCACCGTGCAGCTTCGCTCCGGCGGCTATCTGGTCATCAACCAGGCGGAGGCGCTGGTCGCGATCGACGTCAACTCCGGCCGCTCCACCCGCGAACGCAACATCGAGGAAACCGCGCTACGGACAAACCTGGAGGCTGCCGATGAGGTTGCCCGCCAGTTGCGGCTGCGCGATCTGGCCGGCCTCGTCGTCATCGACTTCATCGACATGGAGTCCAAGCGCCACAACGCGATGGTCGAACGCCGGATCAAAGAGGCGCTGAAGAACGATCGGGCGCGTATCCAGGTCGGGCACATCAGCCATTTCGGCCTGCTGGAAATGAGCAGGCAGCGCCTGCGGCCATCGCTGGCGGAAACCAGTTTCATCCCCTGCCCGCATTGCGGCGGCACCGGCCATATCCGCAGCACCGAAAACGCGGCAATCCATGTTCTGCGCGGCATCGAGGACGAAGGCAGCAAGCGCCGCTCGGCCGAGATCGTGGTGTATGTCGCCACACCGGTCGCGCTATACTTGCTGAATCATAAGCGGGAGCGGCTGCTCGAGATCGAGACCCGTTACACCATGCGGGTCATCATTGCGGCTGATGACGGGCAGATCGCGCCCTCGTTCCGGATCGAGAAAATACGGACCCGGTCGGCCGAAGAGATGATTCCGGTCGTAACGATCGAACGCCCGATGCCGTCGGTGCCGGATATCGAGGACGAAGAGGAAGAAGAAGTCGAGACCGCCGCCGCCAACGATGATGATGAGGATGGCGAGGAAGATACCGCTGAAGAGAAGGCCGCGGATGCGGCAGGCGGCGACGGCGCGGATGAAGCAGAGCGTCGTCGCAAGCGGCGCCGCCGGCGTCGGCGTGGCGGTCGCCGGGATGAGGTGCAGGCCACGCCCTCCGAGGACGGCCAGCAGCCCCTGCCCGAAGGCACGGCACCGGAGCCGGAGCCGGCGGGAGACGGGGAAGCAACTATACCCGTTACTGCCGTGGAGCCAGCCGAGACCTCGGTCGAGGCTGCCGAACCGGCCGAAGGCGGCGAAGCACAGTCTGCCAACGACGACGATCCTAAGAATCGGCGCCGTGGCCGACGGGGCGGCCGACGGCGCCGGCGTGACGGGGACGCGGAACTGTCACCCTTCGCGATGCCAGGGGCGGAACAGCCCGAGCTGCTGCCGGTTTATGCAGGCCCGACTCCGGCCGATCCGTTTGGCGGCCGCGCATTCGACATCTTCGACGTGATGGATCAGGCAGAACGCGCGGCGGAAGCGCAACCTGCGCCCCGCGCGGCGGTGGCGAGCGAGATCGTCAACACGAGCGCGCCAGAACCTGAAGCGCATGAACTGGTACTTGTTGAAGCCGAATCGGCAATCGCTGAACCGGCCGCCGTTGTGCCCTCACCCATCGAAACGCCAGCGCCCGAAATGGTCGCGGAGGCGCAACACGACGTCGTGATCACCACGGCGGCCGAACCGGTGAACGAGATCATCGCGGCGGAACCGGACGTCGAGACGGCAATCGCGGTGGCCGCGGAGACCGCCCCAGCGGAGCCACACGCGCCCGAACCGCTGATCAAGCCGATCCTTATCGGCGCAGATGAGCCCCCCGCGGCGGAGAAGAAGCGCGGCTGGTGGCGGCGGTAGGTTCCTACCCGGGGGCTTGATGCCCCCGGGTCGCTGCCATCATTGATCGAAGGGGGATCGGCGGCCGAAAAGTACGATTGCAAGGTCCGGCGTCCTGTCGATAATCAGTTTCATGAGATACCTTGTATTAGGCTTGTTGGCTTGGCTTTCGGCATCGAGCCCTATCCTAGCTGAGGATTTTCCAAATCGGTCAATTCGCATCGTTGTCCCCACGGGCGCCGGGGGCATCACAGACGTGCTTGCTCGGTTCGTTGGCACGAAGTTGTCTCAGGCAACTGGACAGACTGTCGTAATCGATAATCGCAGCAGTACCGGCGGCATCGCTGGTTCGGACTACGTCGCTCGATCGGCACCGGACGGATACACGCTTTTGTTTGCGTTCCCGTCTCATACGATCAACGCCGCACTGTTCACGAAATTGCCTTATGACACGGTCGGTAGTTTCGCTCCGGTGACGATGGTCAGCAGCTTTCCGGCGGTGCTGGAGGTGACGCCGAAATTCCCGGCCGAGACTCTGCGCGGGGTGATTGAACTGGCGAAATCCACCTCCTATCCGCTGAACTATGCCAGTCTGGGCAACGGCAGCCTGGCCTTCCTCTCAGCGGCATTGTTTGCCCAGGAAGCCCATGTCCCGTTGGTGCAAGTGCCTTACAAGGATGTGCCCCAGGCGGCCGCGGCGCTGCAGTCCGGTGATGTGGATATGTTTTTCGACACGCCGGTCACCGCCCTTCCGCTGATGCACGCAGGCAATGTCCGAGCGCTGGGTGTCACCTCTGAAAGGCGGTTGGCGACAATGCCGGACGTTCCCACAATCGGGGAGGTGATCCCCGGCTATACGGCCAGAGGTTGGAACGGGGTATTGGCGCCGCGCGGGACGCCGGACGATGTGATCGAGCGATTGAACCACCTGATCGTCGGCATCCTGCAAACTCCGGACACGCAACGAGAACTTGCCGCCATGGGGGTCCAGGTCATCGGCGATACGCCGGAACAGTTCGGCGCGGCGATCAAGGCGGATATCGCGAAATGGTCCGCCCTGATCGAACGGTTGGGCATCCAGCCGGAGTAAAAAGACCGCGTTACCGATGCGGCGACCACTTATAGATTTTCGTCAGCGTTCCGCCCATCAACGCTTCTTTATCGCCGGCAGACAGCCGATCGGTGGTCCGGAATGCGTCCACCCCCTGCGCATAGGTCAGCAGTTCGACGGCCCGCGTCCAGTCCGTTCCCCACATGCAGCGGCCGATACCGAACGCATCGATGATGCGACGGATGGGATCCCAAATGTCTTTATACGGGAACGGTTCGTGGGAAAGCGTGCAGGCCCCGGTGATCTTGATCGCCACGTTGGCGTGTGCGGCAAGACCGAGTACGCTGGAGAGGTCAGCGAATGGATTGGCGGGGACCGGGGGCTCAAAGGGTTGTTGCAGGCCCAGGTGATCGATCACTAACTGCGTATTGGGGTTGCGGGCAGCCAGCCTGCGCGCCTGCTCCACCCGTCCCCAGCACAGAAGGTTGACCGGAATCCCAAGCCTGGCGGCGGTAGCCAGAACCCGGTTGATTCCAGGGTCGTCGGCATCCTCCGACACGCCACGGGTCATCATAATTCGGATCGCCACCGTTCCCTTTGTGGCGGCCCAGTCCTCGATCGTTTCAACCACGCCCGGGTCGGCCGGATCGACCGGTTTGATCAGCGCGAAACGGCCAGGATGTTTCGCATACACCTGCAACGCATAGCTGGCATCGTAACGATACATCGTGAACGGCGATACCAGAAGCGCGCCATCGACACCGACCGCATTCATCGCGGCCACCATGTCATCGCCGGTCACCTCGGCGGGGCCATGCAGCACACCGGCCCACGGGCGTTCCGGGCGATTCCGCTCATAGGCATGAACCTGCGCATCGATTATCGGCATCGCTTCGTCCCTCCTCCGGTTTTCATTGCCGGCAACGATGCGCCTTTAGGCGGGCGAATCAAGTCCGCACACGGCGGACCCGATCGCCCGCGAGACTTCCCTGATCAGGCAACCTTCTTGGCGAGATGCGGGAACATCGCAATTCTGGCCGCATCGTCCATTTCGGCCTTGAAAATGTGCTTTTCCTTCAGCGCCAGCGCCTTGGCGGCGGCCGGGCGGGCGCTGATTTCGGCCAGATGCCGCTGCACATGCGGGAACATCGTGACGCCATCCGGTCCAAGAACGAATCCGACCAGCCGCGACCAGCCCCAGACCGCCATATCGACGATCGTGTAGGTATCGCCCAGCATGAAGCGATTCCTGGACAGGCGGTCATCGAGAATACCCCAATGACGCTGTGCTTCGAACACATAGCGGTTGACAGCGTATTCCTTAGGCTCCGGCGCGACAGTCTTGAAGTGAACCGCCTGCCCCGAATACGGCCCAATGCCGGAAGCAACGAACATCATCCATGACAGCAACGCGCCCCGTTCCGCCGGGGTATGACCGGGCAGGAACTGGCCGGTCTTTTCAGCCAGGTACAGCAGGATAGCATTACTGTCGAACACGGTTGCGTCGCCATCGACGATCGCCGGCAACTTCGCGTTGGGGTTGATCGCCAGGAACGCCGGCTGGTGTTGTTCGCCCTTGCGGGTGTCGATCGGCACGGGTTCGTAGGCCAGGCCCATTTCCTCCAGGCACAGCGCGACTTTTGTCGGGTTAGGTGCCAGATTGTAATAGAACTTGATCATTATCTGTTTCCTGATTCAGTCGAACCGCGTTTCTACAGCAGCCGGTCCGGGCTGTCCGCGCCAAATTTCCTTTCGCCGACGGATCGCGCTACCCTGTTCTGGCGAGCGGGGGAAATAACTATGCGACAGATCAGAATCGGCGACATCACAATCGATGCGGTGATCGAACGGGAAGGCCCATGGCGCCGCCCGGAGCAATTTTTTCCGATGTACGATGCGGCGGTCTGGAACCACCACCTGCCTTCGATGGAACCAGAGGTGTTCGATCCGGCGCTGGGCCTGATGGTAACCACCTACCAGACCTTCGTCGTCCGATCCCCGCACCACACCATCCTGGTGGATACCTGCACCGGCGAGGACAAGGGCCATCCGCCGCCGTTCGACTTTCCAGGCAAGGAGCGCTGGCGCAACGAACTGTTTGCGCTGGGCGTCACATACGAGTCCATCGACTATGTATTTTGCACCCATCTGCACATCGACCATACCGGCTGGAACACGACGCTGCGAAACGGGCGCTGGGTGCCGACCTTCCCGAACGCCAAATATGTCTTCCACAAGCGCGAATATGCGGTGTGGGAGGCTGAGCATGCCAAGGGCAACAACCCGCCGGGCACGGTGTTCCGCGACAACTGCCTGCCGATCGTGGAGGCGGGCCAGGCGCTGCTGGTGGACGACGATTATGCCCTGGACGACACCATCACCCTGACG
>DAIEHR010000196.1 GCA_027353465.1 Acetobacteraceae bacterium
TGGATAAGGATGTTCGGCTGCGCGCCTCGATCGTCGTGCCGATGCAGAACACCGAAATGGCGGTGGACGAAATCAACCGCTGCGCCGCCGACCGCCGGTTCGTTCAGGTCATGCTGCTGGTGGGCAGCGACGTGACCCTGGGGCGCCGGCAAAACTGGCCAATCTACGCGGCCGCCCAACGCCATGGACTGCCGATCGGCATCCACGCTGGCAGCATGTACCGCCACCCGATGACTCCGGTTGGCTGGCCGACCACCTTCACCGAGGAATACGTCAATCAGGCGACGGCCTTTCAATCCCAGCTCACCAGCCTGATCGCCGAAGGCGTGTTCGCCAAATTCCCCGATCTGACCGTGGTGCTGATGGAGTCCGGTGTCACCTGGCTGCCGGCCTATCTCTGGCGTCTGACCAAGTTCTGGAAAGGACTGCGCAGCGAAATCCCTTGGGTGTCCGACCCGCCAACGTCCATCGTCCGAGACCGCGTCAGGCTGACCCTGCAACCGTTCGATGCGCCGCCCGATGCATCGTCCGTGATGCGGCTGATCGACCATATCGGTTCGGACGACATGCTTTTGTTCTCGACCGACTACCCTCACTACCAGTTCGACGGAGACAGTCCGATCCCCGAAGGGCTGGACAAAGCGCTCGCGCAGAAGATCATGGCGGAAAATCCGCTCCGGACTTATGCTCGGCTTAACGAACGGGAGATCGTGCCATGAATGTGGACATCCTCAACCGAACCGGCCTGCAAGCCGCATCGATGTCGAAGCTGGCCATCGCCGATTGCGACATTCATCCGCGGCCGGCTGGCGTCGGTATCGGCGGCGTCAGCAAGTCGCTGTATCCGTATCTGTCGCAGCGCTGGATCGATCATGTCGAGGAATTCGGCATCACCTACCGGCAGCCGTGGGAAAAAGGCTCCGCTTATCCCAAAGGCCAGCCGCAAGCCTGCCGCCGCGATGCGTTCCTGCCCGATGGCCGCGCGCCCGGCAGCGATCTGCGCTTCATGGCCGAACAGCATTTGGACCCGAACAATATCGCACTGGGTATCCTGAACCCGCTGACCAGCGGCCAGGGCGCCACCAACCCGCTGCTGTCGGATGCGATCACGCATGCCACGAACGAGTGGCAGAAGGCCGAATGGACATCGCAGGACCGCCGCCTCCGCGCGTCCGTCGTGGTGCCATACGAGGACGCGGCGGCGTCGGTGAAAGAGATCGAACTACGCGCCGGTGATCCCAATTTCGCCCAGGTTCTGCTCTTGTCCCGCACCAATGAACCGCTCGGCCAACGCCGTTACTGGCCGATTTATGAAGCGGCGGCCGCCGCTAATTTGGCCGTTGGCATCCACGCATTCGGCAACGGCGGCTGGCCGAACACGGCTGGCGGTTGGGGCAGCTACTACATTGAGGAGATGGTCGGCCATTCTCAATCGCAGCAGGCGCTGTTGACCAGCATGATTTTGGAAGGTGTTTTCGAAGCGGTGCCGAACCTGCGGGTGGTGTTGGTCGAGGGTGGGCTTGCATGGGCCGCCGCGCTGGGCTGGCGCATGGACCGGCAATGGGCAAAGCTGAAGCGGGAACTTCCACACCTGAAGCGCGCGCCGTCGGAATACATCAAGTCCAACGTGTGGTTCACCACGCAACCCATCGAGGAACCCGAACCACGCACGCATCTAGCGGAAGCGATCGAATGGATCGGCTGGGACCGCATTCTGTTTGCGACCGACTACCCACATTGGGACTTCGACGATCCAGCCCATGCCATTCCGTTAAGGTTGACGGAAGCACAAAAGCGAGCGGTCTTCCTGGACAACGCCAAGACAGTCTACCGCCAAGCATAGCATCCTCGCGGCTGTCGGGCCCGTGGGCGCCGAAGATTGCTCCATCGGTGTGCCCGTGGCACTTTCCCAGCCAAGAAATCACCAATGCGGAACCCCTTACGTGACCCTGATCCTGGCCAGCCGTCCTAACGTCTATTCCTCTTCAAACCTCGACCGTATCGCCACGCGGCGGGAGGACCCAACCTGGATCGCGGAGAAGCTGAAGGACCCAGAAACACTCTTCGTTCCCGTGTGGCGCACCAAAAATCTTGTCCGCGGCACCGGGGAGGGCAGTCCCGAAGCGGTCTATGTCTCGGGTGACATGGCTCACACGCTGCGGATGCAGGAAGACGGCGCCTGGGCGTTTCTCGGTATTTTGGATGATCGGGCGGTGTTCGCCATCGACATAAGCGCCACTGAGGACCCCGTGCCGCTACTGCCGGAAGCCCTGGGCAGCTTCGTGGATCTGCGCTCGGTTGGTTGGGGTGTGCCCCGGCCGGAAGCGTCAGTCCTCGCGCATGCCCGTGGTCTGATGAGTTGGCGTCAGCGCACTAAGTTCTGCTGCGTCTGCGGCAACCCGTGCGAAGTGAAAAGTTCAGGTCACATGATGCAATGCACCGTGTGCAACACACAGCATTTTCCGCGCACAGATCCGGCCGTGATCATGCTGGTGCATCGCGGGGACAAGGCGCTACTGGGACATTCGACCCGCTTTCCCCGCGCGACCATGTATTCCACGCTGGCAGGGTTCGTGGAGCCCGGCGAAACCCTGGAAGAAGCGGTGCGCCGCGAGGTTCTGGAAGAATCCGGCATCGTTGTCGGCGATGTGCATTATCACTCCAGCCAACCCTGGCCGTTCCCCGGCAACATCATGCTGGGGTTCTACGCCGAGGGCCTGTCCGAAGAGATCACCATCGACCCCGAAGAACTGAAGGATGCCCGCTGGTTCAGCCGGCAAGAAATGCGCGATCACAAGCAACACGGCTTCGATTTGCCGCGCGCGGACAGTATCGCCCGTCGTCTGATCGAAGATTGGCTGGCGCACGGCTGATGCCAGACCTCGCCACCATCGGATACGAAGGCTGCACAGCCGACGCGGTGGTGGCGACATTGCGCGGCGCGAATATCGGGCTGCTGATCGATGTCCGCGCGGTCCCAAGGTCGAGAAAGCCTGGCTTCTCCAAACGCCAACTGGCGGCGAGCCTGGATGAGGCTGGGATCGGATACGTGCATCTACAGGCCCTCGGCACGCCGAAACCTGGGCGCGACGCCGTCCGCGCCGGCCATCCGGAACGCATGGAGGTCATCTTTCGCGACCACATGACATCGGACCCGGCGCAGGCAACCCTGGCAGACGCGAAGGCGCTGGTTCGGGAACGACCAGCTTGCCTGCTATGTTTCGAGCGTGACCACACCACATGCCACCGTCGGTTTGTGGCGGAAATGATCGCATCCGACACCGGGCAGCACGTGGTGCATCTATCGGCGCCGCTACCGTAACCACCGATCGCGAGTTCATTTCGTTCCTAACGATTGGCCAGACATTCAGCGTTTCAGGCACCAGATCGGACCCACTCGCGCGTGTCCCGCAACCTCGATAGCCCAAGTGGTCAACTATGTAGGGGCGTTGAGCTTGACATGATGCTGCCCATAGCCAGCATACCCTTTCAAAGCTCTCAATGAGCATTCGACGAGGTTGTCCAATGTCCGTTTCCACGCTGTCAGCGCGCCAGGCGTCGCTATATGACCGGGTCAAGACGCTGATTCCGCCAATCGAATGGCCGGTCTTCGCGGACGACATCGAGGCCATTTTGCACCTGAAGCGGCAGCGGGATGCCGTGATCCTGGCGCACAACTACATGACGCCGGAAATTTTCCATTGCGTGGCCGATATAGTCGGCGACAGCTTGGCGTTGGCGCGCGAGGCGATGAAGGTCGATGCGAAGGTCATCGTCCTGGCCGGGGTACACTTCATGGCGGAAACGGCAAAGATGCTGAACCCGTCGAAGACCGTGCTGATCCCGGACAGCCGGGCCGGTTGCTCCCTGGCGGAATCCATAACGCCCGCCGACGTGCGGCTGATGCGGGAACGGCATCCCGGCGTGCCCGTGGTGACCTATGTGAACTCCTCCGCCGCGGTAAAGGCGGAGTCGGATATTTGCTGCACATCCGGCAATGCCCTCAAGGTGGTCGAATCGCTGGGTGTCGATATAGTCATCATGCTGCCGGACGAGTATCTGGCCCGGAACATCGCCGCGCAAACCAAGGTCAAGGTGCTGACCTGGGCCGGGCATTGCGAAGTGCATGAGCGGTTCACCGCCGCCGAGGTGCGGGCATTGCGCGTGGACTATCCCGGGGTGACGATCCTGGCGCATCCGGAATGTCCCCCGGAAGTGACCGCCGAAGCAGATTATACCGGGTCTACCGCCGATATGTCCGCGTTTGTCGGGCGCGAACGGCCGCGCCGGGTGGTGCTGCTGACCGAATGTTCGATGGCGGACAATGTGTCGGTCGGATATCCGGATATCGAATTCGTGCGGCCCTGCAATCTATGCCCGCACATGAAGCGGATCACCCTGCCGAAGATCCGCCATGCGCTGGAAACGATGACGGAGCAGGTAACGATCGATCCGGCACTGGCCGAACGCGCCCGCCGGTCGGTCGAACGCATGCTGGAAGTCCGCTAATGTCCCCGCTGCCGACGATCATGATCGAACCGGCGGTGCGCGCTGCGCTGCTGGAAGATTTGGGGCGGGCCGGCGACCTGACGACGGATTCGATCGTTCCGCCTGACCTGACGACCCGGACGATCCTGTCCGCCCGGCAGGCCGGGGTTGTCGCGGGGCTGGATTTCGCCGCCGCGGCATTCCGGCTGATTGATCCGCGAATCGAGATGACGGTGGCGCTGCCGGACGGCAGCCGGCTGCGGCCGGGGGATACGATCGCAACGGTAACCGGGCCGGCGAGGGGCATACTGACGGCCGAACGGACGGCGCTGAACTTTCTGTGCCATCTCAGCGGCGTGGCCTCCGCGACGCGCGGCATCGCCGACGCGATCGAGGGCTACAGGGCGGTTGTGTGTTGCACCCGCAAAACGATGCCGGGGCTGCGGTTTGCGCAGAAATATGCCGTGCGGGTGGGCGGCGGATCGAACCACCGGTTCGGCCTGGATGACGCCGTGCTGATCAAGGACAACCATGTCGCGATGGCAGGCGGGGTGCGTCCGGCGGTCGAACGCGCCAGGGCCGGTGTCGGCCATCTGGTCAAAATCGAGCTCGAAGTCGATACGCTGGCCCAGCTGGAAGAGGCATTGAGCTTGGGCGTCGATGCCGTGCTGCTGGACAATATGGGTCCTGACATGCTGCGGGAGGCGGTCGGAATGGTAGGCGGGCGCGCGATTACCGAGGCGTCCGGGCGCATCAGGCCAGAGACAGCCCCAGCGATCGCGGCCAGCGGCGTAGATTTGCTGTCGGTGGGTTGGCTGACCCACTCGGCCGCCGTGCTGGACGTGGGGTTGGATTGGGCGGGGTAGCCGGTGGAAGCCGCTACGACCCGGCCGGCTTCGCGGGTGCGTTCCATACCGCGTTCGGTGGCGGCGACCCGCTGGACGGGTTCCATTCGCCGGACTTCTTCAGTGCGTCCACGACTTCCTTCGGCATATAGTTCTCGTCGTGCTTTGCCAGCACCTCGGACGCCTTGAATACGCCGTCTGGTTGCTCGACGCCCAGCACCACGACCCCCTGACCCTCGCGGAACAGATCGGGCAGCAGACCTTTATAGGTCACCAGTACGTCGGCCTTGCCGTCGGTCACCTTGAACCGAGCGCCAGCATGGCCGCCGGAGGTTCTCTCGACAGTGCCTTGCTCGACCATTCCGCCCAGACGCATCTGACGCCCGTTGGGCGTGTTCTTTGCCAGATCGGACGGCGAGACGAAGAACACCAGGTTGTCGCTGAACGCCGACAAGGTCAGGCCCGCGGCGGAGGCCAGACCCGCCCCGCAGGCCAGCAGGATCAGCAGACGCTTGGTCTTGCGCTTCATCGTTTTCCACGGGGGTCGATAACCGCGAGGCGCCGCTTGGCCACGCGAAGCCGGAAGGTTGTGCTGATCGCAAAGAACAGCGGCACACCAAGGGCCAGCACATAGGACGCGGCGATATAGGGCAGATGGGTCATGACTGGCCGGACTCCGATGTCTTTGCCATCAGTAGCATGCGAATACGCCGTTCCATCACACCGGCACGGGTGCGGGCGACGGTGATGGCGGCGAACAGAAGGGTGAACCCCAAGGTGGTGAACAACAGCGGCCATAGCAGCGAGGCCGCGATGGTCGGCGCCCCGGTAAGTCCGATAGAGGCTGGCTGATGCAAGGTATTCCACCAGTTCACGCTGAACTTGATGATCGGCAGGTTGATTACCCCGACCAGCGCCAGGATCGCGCCGGCCCGATAGCCGCGCGTGGGGTCATCGAACGCCCGAACCAGCGCGATGTGGCCGAGATACAGCAGAAACAACACGAACACCGACGTCAGGCGGGCATCCCAAACCCACCAGGCGCCCCATGTCGGCTTACCCCACAGGCTGCCGGTCGCAAGGCATACGGCGGTGAAGGCGGCGCCCACCGGCCCCAGCTCCGCCGCCGCGAGATCGGCGAGGGGATGACGCCATACCAGCGACAGCACGCTACAAATGGCCAACGAGACGTACCCGGCGGACGCAAGCCAGGCGAACGGGACATGGACATACATGATCTTGACCGTGTCGCCCTGCTGCCAGTCATTTGGCGCGAAGAACAGGCCCCAGATCACACCGATGGCGGTCAACAACACCCCAGCGCTATACAGCCAGGGCAACACCTTGCCGGACAGCCGTAGGAACTGGCCCGGGTTGGCAAACCGGTGGAATAGCTTCACCGGCCGAGGCGGCGCGATTGTCTGGCGTGTGTCCACTTCTGTCCTCTACTCGATTGGCCCCGCCGCTAAAAGCACGAACGCGGTAACGCGGCTTTGATCTGGGTCATGTGGCCTCGAACACCGGCAACGTCAGGTCGTCCTTCACCCGATCGAAGGCGATTTTCACCGGCAGGCCGATTCGCAGTGCGGAAGCGTCGATCCCGCGGGCCCGGGCGTTCATGCGCACGCCTTCCGGCAGGTCGACGGTCAGCAGGATGTAGGGAAGCTCGCCCTTGAAGCCGGGATGAAACGCATAATGGGTGACCGTCCAGCTATGAACGGTCCCGTGGCCCGCCGCATCCATCCATTCGACGTTCATCGACCAGCAGGAATCGCAGACCGGGCGCGGGTAATGCCGAACCTTGCCGCAATCGGCGCAGCGTTGCAGCCGCAGGCGCCCGTCGCGCAACCCGTCCCAATACGGTTGGGTTTCCGCCGTCGGGGTCGGAACCAGCTTGTCGTAACCGTCCATGTTTCAGCCCCTCCGCATGATGGCCAGGGCGCCGTCGCCCATGTCGCCATAGCCGGTGACAAGGCCGATTTCGGCGTCCGGCACTTGCGCCTCCGCTTCGCCCCGCAGTTGGCGGGCGAGTTCGACGATGTGGTTCATGCCTGCCATGTGGGCCTGGGACAGCAACCCGCCATGGGTATTGACGGGCAGGCGCCCGTTCAGCCCCAGGGCACCGTCCTGAACGAAGCCGCCGCCCTCACCCTTCTTGCAGAACCCAAGGTCTTCAAGCTGGCACATCACGATGTAGGTGAAGCAGTCATAGACCTCGGCGACATCGATATCGGCGGGAGTCAGGCCGGCCATCGCGAAGGCTTTCGGGGCGGCCTTGGCCAGACCCAGCGTGGTGAGGTCCGGGCGCTGCGTGATGGCCGAAGGAGAGTCGGGGTGGCCCTCGGCCACCCCCATCACCATGATCGGCCGTTTCGCCAGATCGCGCGCTCGGTCGGGTGCGCTGATGACGACCGCCGCCCCGCCGTCGCTTTCCAGCGAGCAGTCCAGCAGGCGCAGCGGATCGGAGATCATGCGGGAGGATTGGTGATCCTCGATCGTGATCGGGTTTTTCATCGTGGCGTTCGATTGCAGAGACGCATGGTAGCGCGTGGTCACCGCGATTTCCGCCAGTTGGCGGGAGGTGGTGCCATACAGTTCCATGTGCCGGCGGGCCATTGGGGCGTAAAGCTGGGCCGGGGCGATGGCACCCAGCGGCATTTCGAACTCGCCGATGACTTTGAACTGGGGCATTTGCTGAACGCGGGTGCCGATGCGGCCGCCGGAATAGCCGGTGCGACCCAGCGAGATCAGCACATGCTTGCAGATGCCGGCCTGGATAACGGCGAGCGCGCATTGGATGGCCGCGACGGCCGACGCCCCACCCATCGGGGTCGTGGCGGAAAACCGCAGGTCCTTGATTCCGAAATTGGTGATGAAGTCCTCGGCGACGGCGCCGTGCCCATAGGGAATCAAGCCATCGATGTCGGATGGCATGAGGCCCGCATCGCGAATCGCGTTGAGCGAGGCCTCTAGCTGGAATGACAGCGCCGAACGGTCAGTGCCGCGCAGGTATTTGGTTTCACCGACGCCGGTAATGGCGCCGGCTTCGTACATTGACATGAGGCGGCTCCCCTTCTCTTGGACCGCCCCAGGTTCCGCTACCCGAAGTCGGTCGTCAATTCGGCGCGGACGGCTTCGCTCATGACAGCCATGTGCCGGTAGTTTTGATGGTTGAAGCCCAGCACGACCTCGGCGTTCGGCGAGGAGAACGCGGCGATCTGATCGACGGTGAACGGGAAGTGGACGAACTGGACGGACGATGCCTTGCCCTCGGCGGAGGTGCGGTCCGCATCGGCTTCGGGCTGCCCGATGATCGTTTCGCCGCCAACGCGGAGGAAAGCGGTTTCCTCGATGCCACCCAGGCCGTCGAGCACACGCTTGCGGCGGATCGGATCGTCGATCTCCACCATAAAGGTGGCGGTCAGTTCGGACCCGTTGGGAATCAGCGGGTTATAGGCCTCAAGCTCACCGGGGACTTGTTCGGCGCCGCCCTTTTCGATGTACACCATCTCCTGCACCTGAAGCCACATGGTCTCGTAGCACTCGAAGTAGAAGGTGATGTGCGGGCCGATGGCAACCCGGCGGTTCTGCTTCTTCGCCGAGACCCTCTTCCGCAACTCCTTGCGATCCTTGGCATACTCGCCGGTGGGGATGATATCGGCTTCGGTCAGAAAGCGCTTGGCCATGGCAACCTCGGTGGGATTAGACGGCGCCTTCATAGGCGCGCGCCAGAATTTGAATGGGGTGTGTCACCAATGTGGGCTTCGGACCGTCGCCGCCAAGGCGCTCGATGCCCTGTTGGATATGAACACCCGCCAACGGGCATTCCGACATCACGAAGCCGGCACCGTTCTGCGCCGCCTGGCGGGCGACCGGGCGGCCGACTTTCATGCCGACCTCAAAGAACTCCTTCTTGAAACCCCAGGAGCCGCCGTGACCGGAGCAACGCTCGATCACCTTAACGCTTGCTTCGGGCACTAGGCGCAGCATTTCGGCGGCCTTCTGGCCCATGTTCTGCGCACGGGCGTGGCAGGCCATGTGGACGGTCATCGTGGCCGGCGTCGGAGTCAGGCCCGGGGCGATGCCTTCCTTCCTGGCGATATCGACGATGTACTCGCTGATGTCGAAGGTGGATTTCGCCAGCGCCTTCACATCCGCGTCGTCGGGCAGGATGAGTGGCCACTCGAACTTCAGCATCAAGGCGCAGGACGGAACCAGGGCGATGATATCGTAGCCCTTGGCGATCCATTCCTTCATCGCCAGCGCGACGTCCTTAGCGTTGGCGGCGACGTCGGCGATGCGGCCCTGTTCCAGCAGCGGCATGCCGCAGCATTTCGGATACACCACCTCAGTTTCCACGCCGTTG
>DAIEHR010000205.1 GCA_027353465.1 Acetobacteraceae bacterium
TTCGACGAAGAAATGGGCGGCGATGGTGATGATGCCGAGCAGTTGGGGGGCGCCATCGGTCATGGCGGGGGAAGGGGAGTGGGGGGTTAGATCACTGACCTGTCGTGACGATGTCACTCTAGTCGTCTCGCACGACGTGGCCCTATCCGTTTCGCGCGATGTCGCCCTATCCGTCATGGTGGGCGAAGGCCCACCATCCACGCCTGTGCTGAAGTCACCGCCGTGAGGCGTGGATGGCGGGCCTTCGCCCGCCATGACGATGGGATTATGCGCCCCTGGCACCCCTTCGCCGACGATGCCGCGCGGGTACGCCCCTGGCGAAACCGTCCCGGCATAAATCGCCGCGATCGACCCACCGTCGGAGTGGCCGACCAGGACGGTGCGCCGAATCCCGGCCGCGCGAAGCACCTGCGGCAGCACGATCCGCGCCTCATCGTGCATGTAGCTCATGGGTCGGGGGAGCTTTACCGGGTCCGACTGCCCATACCCAAACCGCGAGTAGGCGAACACGCCCCAGCCGGTCGCCGCGGCCAGACGTTCGGGGACATCGCGCCACAGGGCGACGCTGCCCAGGCCCTCGTGCAGCAGCACGATGGTCGGCGCGTCGGCCGGGCCGGGTCCCCACCAGCCGGTTTCCAATGTTCCACCGTCAACCTGGATCGTGCCGGGGCGCATCATTCCTCCCGCAGCCGGAAGCGTTGGATCTTGCCAGTGGCGGTTTTCGGCAGGCTCTCCACGAACTCGATCCAGCGTGGGTATTTCCACACCCCGATGCGCTCTTTGACATGCGCCTGCAACTCGACGATCAGCGCCTCGCTGTCGCGGTCGCCTTCTTTCAGGATCACGAAGGCCTTTGGCTTCACCAGCCCGTCGCGGTCCTGCCGCCCGATGACGGCTGCTTCCAGCACGGCGGCGTGGGAGATCAGTGCTTCCTCGACCTCGAACGGCGACACCCAGACCCCGCTGACCTTCAGCATCTCGTCACTGCGGCCCTGGAAGCGGAAATACCCGTCCGCGTCGCGCGTGTAGGTGTCGCCGGTATAGGTCCATTCGCCCTGAAAGGTGCGCCGGCTCTTCACCCGCTGGTTCCAGTAGCCATCCGCCGCACTGTCGCCTCGCACCACCAGTTCGCCGGTTTCGCCATGCGGCACCGGCCGGTCGTGCTCATCGACGACCCGAGCGTCATAGCCTGGGACGGGCTTGCCGCTGGAGCCGTAGCGGATGTCGTCCGGGCGGTTGCTGATGAAGATGTGCAACATTTCGGTCGAGCCGATGCCGTCCAGGATATCGACCCCAACCACCGACTTCCAGCGATTGCCGATTTCGGCGGGCAGCGCCTCGCCGGCGGAGATACAGCGCCGCAGCCGGGAAGATCCGGCGCCCGGGCCGATAAACGGATTGGCCAGCAGCCCGGCGTATAAGGTCGGCACACCGCCGAACAACGTGGGGTTGTGCGTGCGCATCATGTCCAGCACCGCGTCGGGCGTCGGGCGGTCCGGCAGGAACACCGTCGTCGCCCCGACCGACATCGGGAAGGTCAGGCTGTTGCCCAGCCCATAGGCATGAAACGCCTTCGCCGCTGAAAACATCACGTCGTCGGGCCGCACGCCCAGCACCTGCGCGCCATACGTATCGGCGGTGAATCGCAGGCTGGAATGCACGTGCCGCACGCCTTTCGGCGCCCCGGTCGAGCCGGATGAATACAGCCAGAACGCCACCTCATCCGGGGACGCCGGCACCGTCGCGGTCGCCGGATTGCCACCCGCCAGGAATGCCGGAAAGCCGGTCCACCGCGCGTCCGGATCCGACCCGTCGGGTTTAGATACAATGATGTGCCTCAGGTCCCGCAGCGACTCGCCAAGCGTGGCCATAAGGCCGGCGGAGATAACGACCGCCTCCGCTCTGCTGTCCGCCAGGATGTACTCGACCGTCTCGTGCGTCAGCAGCGTATTGATCGGGACTGGGATGATGCCGGCGCGCAGGGCGCCCCAGAAAGCAATGGGAAAGTCGATGGTGTCTTGCAGCAGCAGCACGATCCTGCGTTCGCGCCCGATGCCCGCGGCCGTGAGCGCCCCGGCGAACCGGCGGGTGGTGGATTCCAAACCGGCATAAGTCAGCGTACGCCACGGGTCTTGAAACGCTACGCGATCGCCGCCGCCATCCCGTGGATGGCGGTCAACAAACCAATCGACCGCGTTGCCATGCGCCATCTGCTTCAGTCGCTCCCTGTGATCCGGATGCTGCGATCCAGTTTCATGCACTATATTGCATGTGTGCGGTTTCAGCGAAAGAGGCTTCTTGCCGAACCCACCCGGCTCCGCCACTTCCCCTGGACCCGAACCCCTAGTCGCTGTAGTGGGACCACCATCATGCCCCGCACCGCGACGATCCATAGAAAGACCTCGGAAACCGATATCTCCCTGACCCTGAACCTGGATGGGACGGGCATGGCGGACATCGCTACCGGAATCGGCTTTCTCGACCATATGCTGACCGCACTTGCCAGACATGGCTTATTCGACCTGACGGTGCGGGCCGAGGGTGACCTGCATATCGACTTCCATCACACCACGGAGGATGTCGGCATCGTGTTGGGCGCCGCCTTCGCCAAGGCGCTGGGCGACAAGCGCGGCATCCGCCGCTTCGGCAACGCGCTGATCCCGATGGACGAAACCCTGGCCGAAGCAGCGGTGGATATCTCCGGCCGCCCCTTCCTGGCCTGGAATGTCGATTTCCAACGTCCTAAGATTGGCGAGATGGACACCGAACTGTTCGAGGAATTCTTTCGGGCACTGGCATTCAACGCGATGGTGACGCTCCATATTACCAGACGCGCCGGTCATAACGCGCATCACGTCGCCGAGGCCTGCTTCAAGGCCACCGCGCGCGCGTTGAGGATGGCAGCCGAGGCGGATCCGCGCATCGGCGATGCCATTCCCTCCACAAAGGGGGCGCTGTGAAGCTTTATACCGCTCTGATAAAACCTGATGCCGAACCGGTTCTGGTACGCGAAGGCTTTGCGTGGGGGGCGTTGTTTTTCGGGCCGTTCTGGCTGGCGGCGCATCGCGCGTGGATCGCGGCCGGGATCTCCGTGGCCGCTTACGTGCTGATCGCTGTGCTGCTTCCGGAACCGGCGGACGCGGTGGCGGTTTGTGGCTTGGCGTTCATACTGGGTTTCACCGGTCATGACCTGCGCCGCTGGGCGCTTGAACAGCGCGGCTATCTCTTACTCCACGTCATCGTGGCGGCTTCCATGGACGATGCGTTCCTTCGCTTGCTGACTCACCGCCCCGACCAAGCCGCGGCTTTCCGTCCGAGGCCGGCATGATGCGGATCGCGGTGGTCGATTACGGTAGCGGCAACCTGGCCTCCGCCTCACGCGCGCTGGAACTGGCGGCGGAACGCGCGGGTATCGAGGCAAGTGTGACGGTGACGGCCGATCCCGCCGTGGTGGAAGCCGCCGACCGGATCGTGCTGCCGGGGCAGGGCGCATTCGCCGATTGCGCCGCCGGGCTGGCGGCTGTCCCGGGCATGCGCGCGGCCATCGAATCCGCCACCGGCAAGGGCGCCCCGTTCCTGGGCATCTGCGTCGGCATGCAACTGATGGCCGAACGCGGGCTGGAACACACCGTCACGCCGGGCTTCGGCTGGATCAAGGGCGACGTGGCGGAAATGGCGGCGCCCGGTTTGCGCCTGCCGCAAATGGGCTGGAACGGGTTGGATTTTGTCCCCGGATCGCATCCGTTGCTGGATGGTTTGCAACCCGACGACCATGTCTATTTCGTGCACAGCTACGCCCTGGTGCATGGCGCTCCGAACGAAACCATCGCCACGACCGACTATGGGGGCACC
>DAIEHR010000215.1 GCA_027353465.1 Acetobacteraceae bacterium
CGACAGCGCGCGCACGCCCCAGCGGATCACCGCGCTGCTCTCGGCGCGCAGGCCGACCTGGAAGCCGGGGCAATCGACCAGATGCACGATCGGCAGGTGGAAGGTCTGCGCCATATCGACGAAGCGGATGATCTTGCTGCAGGCGTCCGCCGTCCAGGCGCCCCCGTCGAACAAGGGGTCGCCGGCCAGCACGGCGACTGGCCAGCCGTCCAGACGCGCGAGGCCGGTGACAATGGAGCGGCCAAACAGGGCGCCCATCTCGAAGAAACTGTCCTTGTCGAACACGGACGAAATGATCCGGCGCATGTGGTAGGCTTGCAGCTTGACCTTGGGGATCGCGGAGATCAGCGACTCCTCACGGCGATCCGGGTCGTCCCAGCCGCGCACGCGGGGCGGCAGATCGTAAATCGAGCTGGGCATATAGGACAAGAATGTGCGGGCGGCGGCGAAGGCCTGTTCCTCGGTATCAACGGCGTGGTCAACCGCGCCGCAGCGTAACTGAATCTGCCAGCCGCCGAGTTCCTGCTTGGTACGAGGCTCGCCTAGGCGTTCGACGACCGGCGGCCCGGCGACGAAAACGGCAGCGATTTCCTTCACCATCACCGCGTAGTGCGAGGCCACCAACCGAGCGGCACCCAGTCCTGCGACCGATCCCAGGCCCAGGCCGACGATAGGAACCTGACTCATCTGGTTGGCGACCAAATCAAACGACGTCGTCTCGGTCAGCCCGCCCGGCAAATTCGCTCGGCCTGTGGTTTCAATCGTCTTGACAGAACCGCCGCCGCCGGAACCTTCGATCAGCCGAATGATCGGCATCCGGAAGTTGGTTGCCATTTCCTCCGACATCTTCGGCTTGCCCTTGATGGCGGCGTCGGCGGATCCGCCGCGCAGGGTGAAATCGTCCCCGGCGACAACCACCGGGCGGCCATCCACGGTGCCACGGCCGAACACGCAGTTGCTGGGCATGAAGCCGACAAGCTCGCTGTTCTGGTCGTAGGTGCCCTTGCCGGCGATGCTGCCCACTTCCTTGAAGGTGCCGGGATCCAGCAGGCGATCGATGCGTTCCCGCACCGTCAGCCGGCCGCCCGCATGTTGGCGCGCCACACGATCCTTACCGCCGAGTTCGCGCGCCATGGCCTGGCGCTGGCGCAGCTCCGCAAGTTCCGGTTCCCAGCCGACAGCGGAGGGCTGCACCGGAGCGGCTACGGGTACTGTTACGTTGTCGTCGGCCATGCGTTTCCTGCCCGAATTCATTTTAGGTTGGCTACTGGCAGGTAGGTTATGGGCGATCTGGCGTGGGTGCAAACGGGGGCCGCATCTAGCGCGTGTGAGACGTTGACGAAGGCCCGTGATTCACAAGGTAGCCCCGGCTTGGTATCCGCAACCACATCAGTGGCGAGATTAGCCCCATGGCAGCGGACCATTCCACCAGCGCAGCGCATACATGCCAGAAATCCCGTCCCGGCATGGTGCGGTCGATGACCCAGGCGGCGGCAAAGGCCACGGCGAAGCAGGCTGCGATCCGGCTGAACGGGAACGCGATCGGCGTGACGCGATATGAATAGATCGCTGTAACGGCCACCAGAACCACCCCTCCCGCCAACCGGCTGACCGCCGCGCCGGGCATGCCGAAGATGGGGACCATGACGCCGGCGGCGAGCACGGTCGCGGCTACCGCGTACAAAGTACACCAGGCGTTCTTGCGCGTATGCCCGGGCTGCAGGAGTCCGATATTGAAGGCGTGACTCAAGGCCAGGCAGGTGACGCCGCCAAGACAACAGGCCAGCACCAGAGGTGAGGCGACAATACCCGGGGCGATCAGCGGCAGGACGATATCCCTCGCAAGCCAGACGCACCCAGATAGATAGGCGCATACCAGCGCGACGGCGATGGCGGTCTTCTTAAAGAACGTATGGCCCTGGTCAGGGTCGGTCATGTGCTTGAAGCGTTCAGGCGGGAACCAGAGGCCGAATGGGATAACAATCGCCTGGGCCATGATCGCCGCGGTCTTCAGATGCAGCGAATACACCCCGACCGCGACCACGCCGCCGAATTCCGCCAGGAACCACCGGTCCGTCATATCCGATATGCCATAGACAAAGGTCGTGATCAGCAGCGGAAATCCGTAGCCGATGGCATCACGGTAGGCGGCCCAATCCACACGCGGCTTGGGACGGAGCGCAATGACGGCAACCAGTCCAAGGACGAGCACGCACGCGCCGCGCATGGTAAACACGCTGCCGAGCGACAGCGGCACGGGTTCAGTGGCCAGCCGGACTCCGGCCAGAAGTGCCAGATACAACAGGTTGCGCGCGACCAGTAGCGCGGCAAACGGCACGGTCGCGCCGGTGGAGCGGAAGGCGGTCTGCATCATCAGGATCAGGGCCTCACCGCCGACAGTCAGCAAAAGCGCGCTGGTCCATGGCAGATGGAACGCGAATTCGCTGATCAAGCCGATCGCCAGCAGGCACAGCAAGGTAGCCGGCAGCGTTGCCGTCAGCAGGGCGCCGACCACGATGGGAAGCGGTTTGCCGTCGGCTTGCTGCTGTTTGACGATCGCTTGGTCAATGCCGAACAGGGCCAGGCATGCCAGCGGCAGCATCAGCGGATCGGCCAGAGCCCAGACGCCGAAATCTGCCGGGGTCAGTGCCCGCCATAGCACCCGCGTCTGCATCAGGGTCAGAACCGCCGCCAGCCCGGTCGAAACGCCATAGATCGCAATATTATTCAGAGCGGGCCTGCGCAAACGGCCAAGTATCGACACTCGACAGATTCCCTCTCGCCAATGCCACGATTGTTTTTGTCGGCTAACTTGCAGCTCAGGCTTTCAGCGAGGACCACCGGTGTCAGGCGCGCATGACCGGTGTCGCGGCTGAATTGGCCTCGGGCTCCGCCTTGGCTTGCTTCTTCCGGGACCTCCAGATATTGGCAAATGGTGTGAAGTACAGTTGCCATACCGACTGGAACGCCCGTCCTTCGTTGCCCGGAAGCCCAAGCTGGTAGCTGCCTGGCGGTTCGGAGTAGAGAAATGTGCCGAACATGCGGTCCCAGATCGACAGGAAAAGACCGAAATTCTTATCCCAGTGGCGCCCTTCACGGCTGTGATGGAGTTGGTGCTGCGCCGGGCTGAGCAGCCAATTTTCCAGCCGTCCGTAGGCCATCGGTATATGGGAATGGCGCAGGTGGTAAAAGCTAAGCGCGTTGACGAAGAAATAGGCATCGACGCCGATGATTGTGTTGTCGTAGATCGGCAATGAGAATGCATAGGCGCACGCGCCCAATGCCACGCCGGTGGTCAGGGCGACGCCGGCATTGTCGAACAACTGCTGGACCGGGTGAAACCGCTTATTGGTAATTGGGATCAGGAAGTCCGCGGCGTGGTGGACTTTATGAAACTCCCACATTACGCCGATCTTGTGGTCGAGGTAGTGGGTATAGAAGGTGGCGAAATCCGAGGCGATAACTGCGATAATCGCCACGCAGCCCCATAGTGGCCAAGATTCGGGGTGCTCGGCGTGGGCGCCGAACAGGGTGGATAGTTCTCGGTATGTAAGCGCGGAGCAGAAGGCGCTGCCGAGCAGTAATGGCGTGATGATCAGCGGTGTTGTTATACGGTTGAGGACCCAGAAAAAGGCGTCGATCCGGCACGACTTCCGGGTGATGATCTCCGGCGGCAAAAAGAATCGCAGGAAACCGCGAAAAGTTTTGGGCTGGCCATGATCGGTTCTGACAACAAACGTGATTAATGCGCCGCAAAGTAGCGACACCCATGTCGCGATAGTCACCACAAACGCAAAACTAACAAAGTGCGAAAAAATCTGTATGAGAAGAGGCCGAATCATAGAAACCCCTTAATTGTGTAAAGACCTACACCAGTTCGTGTAATGGCGGTGTTACGGAGTCTGGAACGTATTCTTACCGCAAATTGTCTTGTTGCACATGTTTAATCCTTCTGCTGTCCCGTCGCCAGTCGGATGATTTCATTTGTGCGTGAAAGGGATTCGCCTTGGCAACCAGCGACGCGACCTTGCCCGCTTTGCCGGGGCGGCCTAGGTTCCGGCCAGCTTACCAAGCAGGAGAACAAATCATGGTCGATGTCCCCAACCGCCCTGAATACCAGAGCGAGCTGTTCAAGAAGGGCCTGAAGGTCCGCCGCGAGGTTCTGGGAGCCGACTATGTCGATGGCTCGCTGGCGCGCGCCGACGATTTCAACGCCGTGTTCCAGCAGATGACCACCGAGATGGCCTGGGGCATGTGCTGGACCCGCCCGGGACTGGATCGCAAGACGCGCAGCATCATCAATCTGGGCATGTTGTCGGCGTTGAACCGCGGCGCGGAGCTGCGCCTGCATCTGCGCGCGGCGCTGACCAACGGGGTTTCACGCGACGAGATCAAGGAAGTGCTGATCCAGGTCGGCGGCTATTGCGGCATCCCGGCCGCGCTGGAGGCCTTCAAGATCGCCACAGAGGTGTTCAAGGAAGTGGATTCGGCGAAAGGATAACGTCACATGACCAAGACAGTCGGCTTCGTCGGCGTCGGTAACATGGGTTGGCCAATGGCGGCCTGCCTGGTGAAAGCCGGCTTCACAGTCAACGTGAATGACTCCCGCCGCGAAACGGCGAACAACTTCGTCCAGCAGGTCGGGGGGTTCGCCCCCGACACGCTACGCGAACTGGCCGAAACCTCTGACGTGATCGTCACGATGTTGCCCACCAGCGTGATCGTCGAGCGTGTGCTGTCCGGCGGCGACGACAACCTGTTCGCCGGCATGAAACCGGGCACGATCATCATCGAAATGAGTTCGGGTGTCCCCTCGGTCACCCAGCGTTTGGCCGAACAGGTCGCTTCCCTGGGTGGCACGCTGATCGACGGGCCGGTTTCCGGTGGTGTGCCGCGGGCGAAGACCGGGCAGCTTGCGATCATGGTGGGCGGTGACACCGCCGCCATCGACAAGGTCATGCCGGTGCTGTCGGCGATGGGCGCATCGGTGCTGAAGACCGGCGGCGTTGGCTCCGGCCAGGCGATGAAGGCGCTGAACAATATGGTCAGCACGGGTGGGTTCCTGATCGGGATCGAGGCGCTGCTGATCGGCCAGCGCTTCGGCCTGGATCCTGCTGTCATGACAGATGTATTGAACGCGGCGACGGGGATGAACAATTCCACGCAGAAGAAGTTCAAGCAGTTCGTGTTGTCGCGGAAGTTCGACGCGGGCTTCGCAATGGGATTGCTGGCGAAGGACCTTTCCATCGCCATGCAAGTGGGCCGTGAGACTGGCACGTCGGCCCCGGTGTCCGCCTTGGTAAACGAGATGATCGTCTCGGCCCTGGCGAAATTTGGTCCCGATGCCGACCATACCGAGATGGCTCGGTTGTGCGAACTGCTCGCGGGGTCGGAGCTGGAAGCCCGTTGATGCGGGTCGCATGGCTGCTGCTAGGGCTGCTGGTGGCCCCGGCCAGCGGCCATGCGTCGAACCCATCGGCGCTGTGGAACATCGTCAATGGCGAGTGCGTCCCGCATGAGCGGGATACGCGCGATCCGTCGCCCTGTTCACGGGTCGATCTGACCGATGGCCAGGACAAAGGCTTCGCGATCCTGAAAGATACCCGGGGGATCGCGCAGTTCCTGCTGATCCCCACGGCGCGGGTCAGTGGTATCGAGGATCCGGCGATCCTTGTTCCCGGCTCCCCGAACTATTGGGATGAGGCGTGGCAGGCTCGCTATTTTGTCGAGGAAAGATTGCAGACTGAACTGCCGCGCGATGCGTTGGCCCTGGCTATTAATTCATCAGTCGGGAGAAGCCAAAACCAATTGCATATTCATATCGACTGCGTGAAGCCGGAGGTCCGCGCCACCCTGGCGGCGAACCTCAACAAGGTGACTGGAGTGTGGGCACCATTTCCCGAACCACTCGCCGGGCACCACTACCAGGCCATCAGGATTGCGCACGATACCCTGGAGGGCGTGAATCCCTTCCGGGTTCTTGCTGATAGCGGCGTTCGCGATATGGGCATGCACACCCTGGTGCTGGTCGGGGCAACCCTTCCTGACGGCCAGTCTGGTTTCGTATTGCTGGACGACCGCGCCGATCTGTTAGCTGGCGACGTGGCCTCGGGCGAGCAACTTCAGGACCATACCTGTGCGGTGGCCGGCCGATAGCGCACTCGTTCGCGAAGGACATCTCTTTGCGGTGGGACCGCCTGCCTTGGTCCGGTTCAGGTGTGGACGTTGCGATCGCGGGTTCACAATAGCGAATTCGCCGGCTCGCTTTAACCTCGGGTGAGCCGCCCAACCGGCCGGTGACCCGCGGCGTTCGAAGCAGGACGGAGGGCGCATTTTCGTCCGCCGTATCTGTGATGGAGCCAACCATGGCAACTGATGACAACACCCACACCCGCGGCGCGGTTAAGGATCCGGCTCATGATGGACGCCTCAAGGAAAACCGCGATTCCGGGTCGGCAAAGGAGACCCGTCATTCAGACCGGGGTCATTCCGGCGAGGGTCATTCCTCCGGTCAGGTGCAAGGGGCTGTGAAGGATCCTGCCCATGACGGCCGCTTGAAGGAAAACCGCGAAAAGGGCATCCACAAAGGTGGCGCCTAGATCTGAAATGGGGCGTCGGTTGGGTTTAATCGGCGCCCCTTGCTTTACTCCGCTGCGATTGACTCACGACCGGCGGAGACCGCCATGGCGATAAAAGGCCGGTGACGTCAGTCAAGCGACTCGCTTATTTCGCAGCGTCTCCTTAGCTCCCCGCCAAACCCTTGCCGACCATCGCGCCGGGGTCAACCAGTCGGTCAAACTCCGTTTCGGTAATATCCCCGGATTGGATGGCGGCTTCCTTGAGTGTCAAGTCCTTCGACATGGCGATGTGGGCGATCTCGGAGGCCTTATCGTAGCCGATCGCCGGGGACAGCGCGGTCACCAGCATCACCGATTCGCTAACGTATTGGCTGATTCGTTTCTCGTTCAACCGGGTTCCCTCGACTGAGTGAAGCCGGAACTTCTCCATCCCGTCGGCGAGAATCCGAGCGGAATGGAGGACATTGTTGATGATGATGGGACGCATTGTGTTGAGTTCGAAGTTGCCCTGACTGCCGGCGAAGGCGACGGCGGTGTCCTCGCCGATGACCTGGATGCAGATCATCACGGCGGCCTCGCACTGCGTTGGGTTGACCTTGCCGGGCATGATCGACGATCCAGGTTCATTATCCGGCAACAACAACTCCCCCAGGCCACAGCGTGGGCCGGAACCGAGCCAGCGCATGTCGTTGGCGATTTTCATCAGCGCGACCGCCAACCCGCGAAGCGCGGCGGATGCCCGGGTCATTGCGTCCAGCGACCCCTGGGCGGCGAATTTGTTGGGGGCGGTGATGAACGGTTTACCGGTCAAGGCCGCGATGCGTTCGGCGATCTTTACGCTGAATCCGGCCGGTGCGGTAATCCCGGTGCCAACAGCGGTGCCACCGGCGGCGAGTTCGTACAGTCCGCGCCGGCTGTCCTGAATGTCGCGCATGGCGTCGCGCAACTGGTGGGCGTAGCCGGACCATTCCTGACCCACGGTTAGTGGCACCGCGTCCTCTAGATGGGTCCGGCCGATTTTGACAATGTCCATCCATGCGGCGGCCTTTGCCTCGATCGCCCCGGCCAGCGCATCCAGTTGCGGCAGCAACTTGTCATCCAGCATCTGGATGGTGGCGATGTGCATTGCGGAAGGGAAGGTGTCGTTGCTTGACTGGCACATATTCACGTCGTCGTTGGGATGCACCGGCGCCTTGCTACCGAGCACCCCCCCCAGCATCTGGATCGCTCGGTTGGAGATTACCTCGTTCACGTTCATGTTGGACTGTGTACCGGAACCGGTCTGCCAGACGAACAGAGGAAAATGGGCGTCCAGGGCGCCGGAAATAACCTCGTCGGCGGCGGCGATCATCGCCTCGGCTTTTTCCGGCGGCAGGCGTCCGTCCGCCAGATTGACCTCGGCGGCGGCTTTTTTGACGATGCCGTAAGCCCGGGAAACCTCCTTGGGCATCCGGTCGTCGCCGATGGAGAAATGGTGCAGGCTGCGCTGCGTCTGGGCGCCCCAGTAACGGTCGGCCGGGACCTGGACGGCGCCCATCGAGTCCGTTTCGGTCCGTGTGCCCGTCGCATCGATGCCGATGGGAATATTCCGCATGCCTGTCCCCCGCTGCGCTTTGCCAAGCTGGCCACATGGTGATCCACTCCCGGTCAGGGAGGAACAATCATGTCATCGGAAACCTCATTTTTCAGTCTTGCCGGCAAAAAAGCCCTGATTATCGGCGGCGGACAGGGCATGGGCGAAAGCTCGGCTCTGTTCCTGGCAAGGGCGGGATGCGACGTGGCACTGGTCGATCTGGTGCCGGACCGCGCCGACGCCGTCGGTCAAAAGGTCGCGGAACTCGGCCGCAAGGCGTTCACGATCGAGGGCAACGTGCTCGACGACGCCGACATCCCGCTGATCGTCGCCGAAGCCGAGGCGAAGCTGGGCGGTCTGGACCTGATGGTCTCGATCGTCGGCGCGGCGGCGTGGGGATCGCTGCTGGAGACGACGGCGGAGATCTGGGACGACCAGATGCGGCTGAACCTGCGCTATTTCTTCCTGACCGCGAAAGAAGTGGCGCAATCGCTGATCCGCCGGGGCCAGCCGGGCGCGATCGTTGGCATCGCCTCGGTGGACGGCCAGCGCGCGGCGCCGATGCGCGGTGCCTATGGTGCGGCCAAGGGGGGGCTGATCAGTCTGGTGCAAACCATGGCGGTGGAATGGGCGCCGCACGACATTCGCGTCAATGCCATTGCGCCGGGGCATATCGTCACCCCGCGCCTGTTCGATACGCCGCAACGGGCGGAGGCTTACGCCGCCAGCCTGCTGCCGATGCGCCATCGCGGCACGCCAGACGATATCGGCCGGGCGGCGTTGTTTCTGGCCTCCGACATGGCGCGCTACATCACCGGCACGACGCTGGATGTCGATGGCGGCTTGCTGGCCGCCAACCTTTTCCCGCGCGGGCTGCCCGGCAACAATCAGGGTTAGCGCTTCACATGCGGGGCGCGGACTGGCAACCTGCCGAAAAAGGGGAAACGCTATGAACTTCGACTTTTCCGACGACCTTAAGCAGCTTCGCGACCAGGCTCGGCGGTTCCTGGCCGAACAATGCACGCCAGCCGTGGTGCGGCGGTCGTTGGACGGACAGGAAACCCATGCCGCCGGCCTGTGGCGGGAAATCGCCCAGATGGGGTGGATCGGGGCGGCAATCCCCTAGGAATTCGGCGGCGCCGGATTGGGCTACGAAGGCCTGTGCGTGCTAGCGGAGGAAATGGGCCGCGCGGTTGCCCCGGTGCCGTTCGGATCGACGGCCTATCTTGCGGCGGAAGCGATCCTGACCGCCGGCAGCGATGCCCAGCGCCGCGAATATCTCCCGAAGCTGGCCGATGGTTCTCTCATCGGGTGCTTCGCGCTGTCCGAAGGCAACGGCAATCCGGAACCCTCGGCGATCCACGCCCGCGTCGTCGGCGGGCGTCTGACCGGGTCGAAATGGCCGGTGGCGGATGGCGGCATCGCCGATATCGCCATCGTGGTGGCGATCGATGAGCATCGCCAGCCGGGCCTGTTCGTCGCGGACCTGAAGGACGTGCGCCGC
>DAIEHR010000255.1 GCA_027353465.1 Acetobacteraceae bacterium
CGCCGGACCGGTTCAAGGAAGCACGCGCCCATATTTGTGGTGCAGAAGCACCAGGCCCACCGAGCGGGCCTGCACTGGGATTTCCGGCTGGAGCACAACGATGTGCTTTGGAGCTGGGCCGTGCGCAAAGGGCCCTCGCTCGATCCCGCCGACAAGCGAATTGCTGTGCATGTCGAGGATCATCCGCTGGATTATGCCGATTTCGAGGGCACCATACCTGACGGACACTACGGGGCCGGTTCGGTTGAGACCTGGGACCGAGGCACCTGGAAGCCATTGATCGACCCGGATGAGGGCCTGCGTGACGGTGAAATCAAGTTCGTGCTGTCTGGGACGCGCCTGCATGGGAAATTTACCTTGGTGCGGCTGAAGCCGAAGCCCGATCAACGCGGGCGGCAAGATAACTGGCTGCTGATCAAGGGCCATGATGATGACGAGAAGCCTGGCGCCGACGCCGAAGCGCTGGAGGCCAGCGTTCCGCCGCCCGGCAAGGCGAAGCGGTCGAAAGCCCTGACCATCCGAGGTGCCGTCAAAAGCAGGATGCCTGACAAATTGGCGCCGCAGCTGGCATCCGTCGTTGACGGGCCGCCGGACGGCGATGAATGGGTGACCGAGATCAAGTTCGATGGTTACCGTCTGATCGCCTCGCTGGACCATGGCAAAGTCCGGCTGCTGACGCGGAACGGCAATGACTGGACCGACCGTCTGCCCTCCGTGGCGAAAGCCATAGGCCAACTCTACGTTGACTCGGCTGTGGTGGACGGCGAACTGGTGGCGTTGGACAAGAACGGCATCTCCAGCTTTCCCAGTTTGCAGGCGGCCCTGTCGAACGGACGCGACCAGGACCTGGTGTTCTACCTGTTCGACCTGCTGTATCTGGATGGTTACGACCTTCGTAAATGCGCCCTGCGCGAGCGCAAGGACCGCCTGAAAGGCCTGGACACATGGCACGGCGGTCTGCGCTTCAGTGACCACCACGCGGGCGATGCCGCTCGCATGCGACAGGCTGCCTGCAAGATGAAGCTGGAAGGTATCATCTGTAAGAAGGCCAACGCGCCCTATCGCCCTGGCCGGGGTCATGACTGGCTAAAGGTGAAATGTTCTGGCCGCGAAGAGCTTCTGATCCTTGGCTGGACCGAACCAGAGGGCAGCCGCACCGGACTGGGGTCGTTACATCTTGGCTATCACGATCCGGCCGGAAACTTGCACTACGCGGGCGGGGTAGGGTCGGGTTTTTCCGATGATACGCTGACGATGCTTCGGGATCGGCTGGCAGGCCTGGGTGCGGCGCCCCCGCGCCGGCTGATGGTGGCCGGCGAGGATCTGGAACGGACGATCCACTGGGTGCGGCCGGACCTGATCGCCGAGGTTTCGTTCACCGCATGGTCGGGGTCCGGGCGCGTCCGCCATGCCGTCTTCCTGGGTCTGCGCGAGGACAAAGCCCCTGGGGACGTTGTGCGCACGCCAGCGGACCCCGACGCCGCGCGTCGGGCGGTTACGCCCGCGGAATTTGCCGCCAACGCGCGGAAACGAGGACCCATCATTGCCGTTCCCCCGAAGCATCAACCCGCCCGCGCCGCCGCGGCCCGCACCAGCACTGCCATTGTTACGGCGAAGCCACCCCGCGCGCGGACCGAAACGATCGAGGGCGTCACCCTGACCCATCCGGATCGTGCTCTGTGGCCCGGCATCACCAAGCGTGATCTGGTGGAATATTGGCGAATTGTTGCGGACCACGCTTTGCCAGGCTTGGCCAAACGTCCGCTGGCAATCGTCCGCTGCCCCGAAGGCATTGACGGTGAACATTTTTTCCAAAAGCACGGCCATGGCACCATGCCGCCGGGAATTCGCGAGGGTTCGGCTGATAAAGCCCCGTATCTCGCCATCGATGACCTGCAAGGGCTGGTTGCGATGGCACAAATGTCCGCCATCGAACTCCATGTGTGGGGCTCGACCGAGGCCGACCCGCTGCACGCCGACCAACTGGTCTTCGACCTCGACCCGGGCGATGGCGTCAAGATTCCGGAGATCATCGCCGCGGCGCTGGATATCCGAGACAGGCTGGAAGCGATCGGCTTAGGAAGTTTCTGTCGTACCAGCGGTGGGAAGGGCCTTCACCTGGTCGTGCCGCTGGAACCAGGTGCGGACTGGAACACGGTGCGCGCATTCTGCCGCACGTTCGCGGAGACGGTCAGCGCGGCGCAGCCCGGGAAATACCTGGCCCATGTGAAGATTGCCGACCGGCACGGCAGAATTCTGATCGACTGGCTGCGCAACGGTCTCGGCTCCACGGCCGTGGCATCGTTCTGTCCACGCGCTCGGTTCGGGGCCGGTGTTGCAACGCCGCTGGCCTGGAAAGAGGTGGGGCCGGGTCTGGACCTGCAAGCGTTCACGCTGAAGTCGGTCCCCGCGCGCCTCGCGGGACTGAAGGATGATCCGTGGGCCGATTTTGAACGATCCCGGCGCGCATTGCCGCCTGCCGCACCTTCGCCGGTTAAGGCAGCGGCTTCGACCGCTGCCCGCAAGGCGACGATCGTGACGGCCAAACCACCCAAGCGCCGTTAGGGGCTGGTTCGGGCGCCCCGATCTATCTGGGCCTTAGCCGCGCCCCGGCAGCATGCGGGCCAGCGTCGCATCCTTCAGGATGAACTGGTGGTACAGCGCGCCGGCGACATGAAGCCCGGCCGTCGCGAGTAGAATCCACGCCACGATCTGATGGACGTCGCCCATATCGTGCCCCCAACCCGATCCGGATGACACAA
The DNA here is from genome assembly GCA_027353465.1 of Acetobacteraceae bacterium. Lineage (GTDB taxonomy): Bacteria > Pseudomonadota > Alphaproteobacteria > Acetobacterales > Acetobacteraceae > Rhodopila. The sequence goes on from DAIEHR010000255.1 coordinate 2,763, forward strand.
GAGACGGCATCGGGATCATACCAAACAGCCGCACGGTCCATCCCCGAGCGTTCGCATTGATCCACCCCAGTATGGGTAGAACAAAGAGCAAGCCATAGAGCAGGAAATGCGTGATGCGCGACACGGCACGAAGCGGCGCCGATAGATCGGCCGGGGGCGGCGGCACGGTGGATCTGGCCCGCCATGCCAACCGCACGGCCATCACCAGCAGGATCGTCATGCCAACAGATAGGTGCCAGGCGATCAGATCGACCGGCTTGGTGTCGCGATGAACATCCGGCATCGTCCAGGCAACCGCGAACTGCACAATCAGCAATACGACCACCAACCAATGCAACACCTTCGCGACGGCGTTATACGTGCCGTTGGCCATGAGCGCGTCTCCTAAATGAACAATAATATGCCCAGACTAATCGCTCCGGCCGCTACGCAGTAGTAGGCGAACGGATTTAACGCCCAACTATCATGATTGCGGAAATAGCGCATCAGGAACCAGGTGCTGAGCAGGGCGGTGATGCCGGCCACCACCGCGGCCAGCAGGGACATTTCCAGAACCCCGGCCGGCACGTGTTCCCGCATCAGCTTGGGCACTTCAAGCACCGTCGCCCCCAGGATGATCGGCGTTGCGATCAGGAACGAGAAATGGGCGGCGCCCTCATGGTTGATGCCCCGCAGCAGCCCGCCGACGATCGTCGCCCCCGATCGGGAAATGCCCGGGATCAGCGCGGTACATTGCCAGCAGCCGATGCTGAACGCATCCATCCGGGTCAGCGTGGACAAATGCCGTTGCGCAGTGCCGCGCCCGCGCAGCTTCTCGCCGAACACCAGAAGCAGCCCGTTCACGATCAGGAATCCCGCCGCGACTGTCGGCGAACCAAACAGGCCACGGACGAATTTTTCCAGCAGAAATCCCAGGATCACCGCCGGGATCGTCGCGATCACCACCAGGACGAAGACGCGCCGGCTCTCCTGGACCTGATGCGCCCCGCCGATCCCCAGCAGCCCGGTCAGGATCGCCCACCAATCTTGCCAGAAATACCCCAGCAGGGCGGTCGCGGTGCCAAGATGCAACATGACCAGGAACGGCAGGAACTCCGGCGAGTGCTGATCAAGCCCCCAATGCAACAGCGCCGGCAGCACGACCGCGTGCCCGAGGCTGCTGACGGGAAACAATTCAGTGGCACCCTGGAGGATCGCGATCACGAGGGCTTGGATAGTGTCCATGGAAGGCTCCGGCCGATTCGGTGCGTAGTGTAGAGGGTTTTGGGCAAGGATCGCACCGCCATCGCCGCGCCACGCGGGTGGTTACACCAGGCCGCGGGCGATGGCCAGCAAACCAGCCAGATAATCCGCCCCGTCACGCGGATGTTCGCTCACGCCGATGCGGGCACGGTATTCCTTCGCTAGCTCCGCATAATCCGATATCGCGTCTGATTCGGCCAGCCAGTTGCCGATCGAGCGCAACTCCGTCCACTCAGCGACATAGTCATGATCCCGAAGATCGTCCGCCAGACGTTCCAGCAGCGCCGCCGCTGCCGCGCTGGCTGAATCGGTCGGATCGGCATCGACCTTGCGTAGCCGCCATGCAGCGGCCTGACGCAGTTCCTCGATCTCTGGCGCTTCCATGGTCGATCTGGCTCAATCGTTCAGCGGATACATTGCCATAAGCCGCCGCTGGTTCATCCAGTCGCGATACATCGCACGCACCCCGGACGACGGAAACCCCCGCCGCCGGTTCGCCGAACCGATGCGAAACGCCGCGCCGTAATGGAAGAACTGTGTTCGCCACGCATCCAGCAGTTTTGTCCGGGGATCCCAAATATGCGTTGCTTCCGATCCCGAACCGTTCACCTCGATGACCGAGAAATCCTGCCCCTGACGCAATGCGGCAACCGAATCGAAACGGACATCGATCCGGCCGAAGTAGAACTCGGGGATCGCTCTGGCCAAATACTCGATGGCCTCGGTCAAGGCCGGGGTAATCAGATCCCGCCCATCCTGGAAGATCGATCCCTTGCAATGGTTACCGACGAAGACCAACCGCACCGGCTCGCCCTGCGGCGGGACAGTATCGAGCCTGTCCTCCAGGCGATGCAAATACAGATGCGGAACCAAACGCGCGCGCCTGTCCGTCAGAATTAACTGCCGCAGCGACGACCGGCCATCCCCGATGACAACCGGCGGCTGCTTGATGGTTAAGGACGTGATGCGTCCACGTGCCTCCTCGGGATGGCGCACGTAAAAGATGCCGGCTTCGTTTGGAGCTTCAATGTAACGCTGCAGCACGATCATTTCGCCGGGCGGGAATTCGGACAGATAACGCGTCAGATCGGTTCGGTTCTGTATCAAGCGCACGCCGGTCCCGTTGCAGCCAATATCGGGTTTGGCAACCACTGGGTAATGCAAGCCACGGCGCGCCATAGCCTGTTCGGCGTCTTCCGCTCCATCCGCGACCGCCTTAAACCCGCACGCCTGGGCGAAAAAAGCCCGTCCTTCAGGCCGCACCTGATCAAGGATCGACAATTTGGATTCGCCGCACAGCCCGCCGGTGCTGATGCGGGGATTGGCGGCGGTCGGCAGGCTGAAATCACCATACCGCAAGCCGAGCAGCAGCCAGTGGATCACGACGGGCGTGTAAAACAGCCACCCTGGCCAGAACTCAAAGAACGATAGCGGGCTACCCGGACGTTTATCACTCGGGCGCGAAACGGAAACCGCGGTTCCAGAGCTCACCGGCGCACCCCCTGCAGACCGGCCGCGGCCGCGCGTCCAGCAAGGATGACGAACACGATAAAACCGACCGCGCCGGCCCAGCGCCACACGCCCAAATGATCCATCAGAAATTGCCCCAGTCGGAGGGAGGTCGCAAACAACAGGCTGGTCCAGACCGCGGTGGCGGCGATCGCGGCCAGGGCAAACCGCTTCAGGTCGGCGCCCACGAAACCGCATGTGGTGTAGGTAGGAAGGCGCAGCCCCGGCAGGAAGCGGCTGACCATCACAACCCGGACTACCCGCCCGGAAATCCACGCCTTGATCATCTCTTGCCGGTGCGGCGGCAAAAACCGGGCAATCCAGGGTATGTGAGCGGATAACCGGCCAAGGCCATAAAGGCCGAGATCGCCAAGAACGATGCCCGTGTACAGCGATATCAGCGCCAGCCACATCGGCAGGGTACCGCTTTCTACCTGCATCGCGGCCGCAACCGTCGCACCGTCCTCCAGAATGAAAGTGCCAACGATAATCGCCGTCGCTTGAAACAATGCGGATCGGCCGGCCAGTGCCAGCAGGGACGTTATCGTACTGGCCAGCATGGCGTGGAACGGGCGCTTTCTTACGAGTGGTCTTTTTCACATGGGCCGCGGGATAACCGGTTCTCATCACCAGTTGGTGATCTTGCCTTCGGATCGTCATGAAGACGCAGCCCTCATGCATTGGACAAATCGGACTACTGGTGAGTATCTTTGCCCCATACATAAAAAAGGGAAGCCAGGAATGAGTGTCGTCTGGACCGATACGGTCAAACAGATTGCCGGCATTGACCTTCACCTTACCCGCGGGGGAACCGGGCCGACAGTGCTGGTCCTGCATCACGATATCGGCACGGTGGACCAATTGCCGTTCTATGATGCGCTGGCGGAAAAATTCGATGTTCTGATACCGCACCATCCGGGTTGGGGCAAATCGCAACGACCGCAGTGGCTGCGCTCCCCCCGCGACATCGCCGCGATCTATGCGTGGCTGCTGGCCGATCTGGAGGCTTCCGGCGTGTCGCTGATCGGGCTTGGCTTCGGCGGCTGGATCGCCGCGGAGATGGCGAGCCTGGCGCCCCGCGATTACGCCGGGCTGGTCCTGGTCGGCGCCGCGGGTATCAAACCGGCGGAGGGCGAATACATCGCCGATCAGGCGATCGTGTCGTACATCGCCTATCCCAAGTCTGGATTTCATGACGAGGCGGCGTTCGCCCGGATTTACGGCGACGTCAGCACAGATCAACTGGAGGCCTGGGATATTGCCCGCGAAATGAGTTTCCGCACGGCCTGGAAGCCCTACATGTATTCGCAGACCCTGCCCCATCTGCTGGGCGGCGTGCGGGCGCCGGCATTGATCGTATGGGGCGATGACGACAGGATCGTTCCGCTGAGTTCGGGTCAGGCATATGCAAGAGCGCTGCCGGGTGCCTCTATGACGACCATTCCGGACTGCGGCCATTTCGCTGAGATGGAAAAACCCGATACTGTCGCCAAACTGGCGATCGACTTTCTGTCGCGGAAATAAAGGAGGCTTGTCCAATGCATATGATGTATTTCACCGAACAGCCGATGTCTGCGTATGACGCCAAGGCCGGATTGGATTATGGCGCGACCGCGCTGACTTTTTCCAACAGCTACTTCGATCCGAACGAGGGCAGCCGGCTGTATAACGAGTATCTTGAAGAATATATCATGGCCGAGGAGTACGGTGCCGACGGCATCATGCTGAACGAGCATCATAATGCGCCGTTCTGCATGCAGGCTCGGACCAATATGTTCGCCTCCATCCTGGCCGCGGTCACCAAGCGGGTGAAGATCGTTATCCTGGGCAACCCATTGCCGCTGACGGAAAATCCGGTCCAGCTCGCCGAAGAGCTGGCGATGATCGACATGATCTCCAAGGGGCGGCTGGTATCGGGCTTTGTGCGCGGCGGCGGGCAGGAGCAGTTGGCGAACGGAGTGAACCCCGCCTTCAACCGCGAGCGGTTCATGGAAGCGCACGATCTGGTGCAAAAGACCTGGACCCAGCCAGGGCCGTTTCGGTGGGAGGGCACGCATTACCAACAGCGCGTGGTGAACCCCTGGGCGATCCCGATGCAGAAGCCGTATCCACGGGTGTGGATACCCGGCGTGCTGTCGAAGGAAACCGTGATCTGGACGGCGCAGCAGCGTTATCCCTACATCGCGCTGAATACGTCCATCGAAGCGACCAAGCAGATTCACGAAACCTATGACAAAGCCGCCGCCGAGGTTGGTTATGTCGCCGGACCGGAAAACTTCGGCTACCTGATCCGCGTGCATGTGCAGGACACCGAAGAAAAGGCGATGGAAAACGCCCGCCAGTTCATGTGGATGCAGGGCGAATTCACCGGTTTGGCGAACCCGGTCTGGGCCAATCCGGCGGGCTATTTCTCCCCGTCAGGGCGGCGGGCATTTGTCGAATTCTCCACCGGGCGGGCGAAAAACCCGCGTGGCAACCCAACCTTCGAACAGCAGGTGAATGATACGATGATCATCGCCGGCACGCCGGACCAGGTGATCGAACGGTTGAAGTATCTGGTGCGCGAAACTAGGCCGGGCATCATGGGCATTTGGGCGAACGACGGGAATGTGAGCAAGGATGACCGCCGCCGCTGCATCCAGTTGCTGTGCGGGGAGGTTATGCCGGCGATCAAGGAATACGGCGCCACCCTGGGCTTAAACGACCCCTGGGAGGCGAACGCGCCGGTGCATTTGCGGTACTCGACCGACCTTGTTGGTCAGAAAGTTGCTGCTGAGTAATACCAACCGGCGTTGATATCGACACACCGGCCATCCGCGCTTCGAAGGTTCGTGCGAAGATGGCCGGGACTACGCCCGGCCAGGACGGGAGAGCCGGACTCAACGCGGGTTAGTATCATATTTGTCGCGAACGAGGGTCAGGCTCGTCCAAAAGCCGAAGCGGAGTCACTTCGCACGCTCAGTATTGCTACCGCCGTTGGCGCGGGCCGCCATGGCGGTAGCAATACAACAGTGGCTAAGCCGTGCGGTCGGACGCCGAACCCAGTGCCGCCTGCGCCGCCGCCAGCCTTGCGACCGGCACCCGGAACGGGCTGCACGACACGTAATCCAGCCCTACCTGCTCGCAGAACGCGATGGAGGCCGGGTCGCCGCCATGCTCGCCGCAAATGCCCATCTTCAGCTTGGACTTCGTGCGGCGGCCTTTTTCGGCGGCGATGCGGACCATTTCGCCCACGCCTTCGATGTCGATCGACACGAACGGGTCCTTCGGCAGGATACCCGCCTCCACATAATGCGGCAGGAACTTGCCGGCGTCGTCGCGCGACAG
>DAIEHR010000258.1 GCA_027353465.1 Acetobacteraceae bacterium
CGCTTCCAGCACCGAGGGGTCGGCGAACGGCAGCGTCTGGGTCATCAGCACGCCAGCAATCTTTTTGACCGGGTCCAGCCAGTAATAGGTGTTGTTCAGCCCGGCCCAGGCCAGGCTTCCAGCGCTGCGCCCGGCGTGCCCCGGCTGGGTGTTGATCAGGAAACTCAGCCCCCACTTCTTCTCCATGCCGGGAAACAAATCGACCGGATTGGAAAGGTTCGGCATCTGCGTTTGCATCGGCTGAACGTTCAGCGCGCCCATCTGGTTTTGACTCATCAGAGCCACCGTCTCTGGCATCAAGATGCGGTTGCCGTCCAGTTCGCCGCCATTCATCAGCGCCCGCAGAAAGCGGAGGTAATCCGGGGCGGTGGAGAATAATCCGCCGCCGCCCGGGTAGAACTCCCGCGGGGCAGGGGCGGCGGCGCGCAACTGCTTCAGCGAACCGTCCGGCTGGCGGGCATGCACCTCGGTCATGCGGTCCTGCCACTCCGGCCGCGGATCGAAGCTGGTATCGGCCATACCCAACGGCTGGAAAAGGTGCCGCTGCATGTAGGTTTCCAGGTCCAGCCCGCTGGCGGCTTCGACCATCCGGCCCGCGATGTCGATGTTGATGCCATATTCCCACCGCTCGCCAGGGTCGAAGTTCAGTGGGGCGGACAATGCGTCCAGCTTGCCGGTGCGCGCGGCGGGCAGCCCGGTGATCTGGGCGTAGCGGTGCATGTCCGCGTTCCAGGTGTCGTAAACGAAGCCGGCGGTGTGCGTCAGCAGGTTCCGCAGCGTTATCTCGGTTTTCGGCGCGCGCAGGATCGGGTTGTTCCTGGCATCGAAGCCCAGCAGCACCTTGGTATCAGCCAGGAACGGCAGGATTTCCTTGGCTGGCTGGTCCAGCGACAGTTTCCGCTGTTCCACCATCTGCATCGCCGCGGCGCCGGTGATCGCCTTGGTCATCGAAGCGATCCGGAATACCGAATCGGGGGTCATCCGGGCGGCCGAGTCCAGGCTGCGGCGCCCAAAGGCGGACTCATAGATCGTGCCGTGTTCGTCAGCCGCGACTGCGGTAAGGCCGGCGATCCTGTCGCCCGCAATGGCGGAGGCCAATGCCTTGTCGATCGGTGCAGTGCTGCGCATTCACGTTTCTCCCAATACGCGACGATTACTACTCGCCGAACGGACGGTCTATGCGCCCCTGGTGGCGGAGCAAACATGGACTGACATTTTCGATCTATTCAAGGGGCGCCTGGAATAGCCCCGTCGGGTCAAACCGCTCGGGCGACCCGCAGATCCGTCGGACGGGCCGTGGCGATGGCGCGCGGCCTTAGCTGATCGGCCGGACAGGGGCGTCCGAGAAGAAAACCCTGGGCGAAGGTACATCCATGGGCCTGGAGCATATCCAGTTGCCGTCGGGTTTCCACGCCCTCGGCCGTTACGTCCAGGCGCAGGCTGCGGCTCATGGCGATGATGGCATGAACGATGCCCTCCGCCTCGGCGTCGTTTTCCACGTCGCTGATGAAACTGCGATCGATCTTGATCTTGTCGAAGGGGAATTTGCGCAGATAGCTCAGGCTGGAATAGCCGGTGCCGAAATCGTCCATCGCGATCTTCACCCCCAGCGCCTTCAGCGCCGTCAGGATACACAGCGCATTCCGCGTATCGTCCATCAGGGTGCCCTCGGTGATCTCCAGCTCCAGGCGCCACGGTGCCAATCCGGTCTGTCGCAGTACCGCGGCGACAGTGTCCACGATCCCCGGCTGGAGGAACTGCGCCGGCGACAGGTTGACAGCGATGATCGCCGCGTCGCTCCATGAGGCGGCTTCCGCACAGGCAGTCGTCAGAACCCAGCTGCCGATCGGCACGATCAGGCCGCATTCCTCGGCCAGTGGGATGAAATCCGCGGGCGCAATCCGGCCGCGCTGGGGATGATCCCAACGCAACAAAGCTTCATATCCGACAATGTCACCGGATCCGACCGAAACAAAGGGTTGATAGTTCAGGCTGAACTGACCAGCCTTCAGCGCGTCGCGCAGATCGCTTTCCAGCCGTTGCTTGTTTCGGGTTTGAAGGTCCATTGCCGGCTCGAACAGCCGCCATTTCCCGCGCCCATCCTGCTTCGCCTGGCGCAGCGCCAGCGATGCGGCGCGCAGCATGTCCGGCGCCTTGGCGGCATCGGATGGGTAAAGCGCGATCCCGACGCTGGCAGTCAGCGTCACCGGCTGATCGTCCACCGAAAACGGCAGGGCCATTTCGGAGATGATCCGATCCGCCAGCATCACGGTATCGGACGCGTGCGCCGCGCCCACCAATATGATCGCGAACGCGTCCCGCTCCAGCCTCGCGACTGTGTCGCTGGTGCGAACCGTTCCGGTCAGTCGCTTGGCGGTTTGTAATAGTATGTGTTCAGCGCCCGCTGGACCAAGCATTTCATGCAAAACCCGGAACCGGTCGAGATCGACCACGAGCACCGCAACGATTCCGCCGCCGCGTTCGCAGACTGCCAGGGTTCTTTGCAGTTGCTGAAGAAATTGTTCTCGGTTCGCCAGCCCAGTCAATGGATCAAAGCGCACCAGGCGCTCGATCATCTCGTCCGCCGCCTTCTGCCGAGCAATATCGCGCACCGCGATAACGTGTCCGTCGCCATCTGGGTCGGCGCGCCACAGCACCTCGACCGGGTGGTTTCGTCCATCCGGCAGAACGACGACCTTTTCAGTGGGCTGGTCCTGTAGTCTGGCGGGCAACGCCAGGTCTGGGATCAAATCCAGCAGGCGCAGTCCGATCAGCGTCGGGCCATTACTGCCGGCCAGACGGCACATCGCGCGGTTCACATCCGTAATGCGTCCGTCGCGCTCAAAGATCAGGCCATCAAAGAGGGTGTCCGCCAGTGCGCGCAACCGGCTTGCGTCAAGGGCCTGGTTCGGCAGCGGCACCCGAACCCAACGCGCGCCGCACACGATGGCCGCCGTGATCCAACCGCGGGTGATACGCGCCAGGGCCTTCAGGCCCGGGAAGTATTCCCGCAGCAAGGGTTTGGCGACGCGCGGCATGACGATCCTCTCGGTTAGTGAGAGGATCATCCACCATAAATATTATCAGATAGTTAACAGTCGGATGAAATTCGTCCCGGCCGGCGCCAAAAAATTACCGGACCGAGGTGATGGCGTTGCGATTCTGCGCCCACGCCGCGGGCGTGGAGGCGGCATCGATCGGGCGGGACTTGCCGTAGCTGATCGTTTCGATCCGCCCCTTGTTAATCCCATGGGCCACCAGATAGTCGCGGTCGGCATTGGCTCGACGCTGGCCCAGCGCAAGGTTGTATTCCTCGGTCCCGCGTTCGTCGCAATTGCCAGCAACCCAGACGTTGACCTGCGGATATTTGTTCAGCCATGCGGACTGCCGGTCCAGGGTGGCGGATGCCTGTGGGTTCAGGCTGTTGCGGTCGGTATCGAAAAAGATACGGTCGCCGGCCGATTGCACCAGATCTTCCTGGCTGCCGGGTGCGGCCGACCCTGCATTGGCACCGCCGGCGCCGTAACCCGAACCGGATCCCACGGTGGTACCGCCGGCGCCGTTGGCGTTCTTCGTGTCGTCCGAAGAGGAGCAGCCCGCCAGCAGGGCGGCACTCAACAGGCAGGCGAGGGTCGTATGTTTCATCGGGAAGCTCCGGTCATGGATGGAAGGGCTTTTAGCGGCCCGTCTCCGGTTCGGGTTTGGATTTCGTGTGCGGCCGCGACGCCGGACCCGCGCATCTTCTAGCGCGGTCGCGACCGGTGCGATATGCTAAATGGTTCAAAAAGCCAGCAGCACCTTCATCGCCTTGGATCGGTCGCTGGCCAGATCAAAGCCACGCACGGCCTCCGCCAGCGGTACAATTTCTGTTAGCAGCGGGCGGACGTCGATCCGCCGGTTGGCGATGAAATCGACCGCCCAGGCGAATTCCTGGTGGAAGCGGAATGTGCCGCGCACGGTGATTTCCTTGGCGACAACCACATTCAGCGGCACCGGCGGAGTGGCATCGCCGCCGATGCCGACCTGAACAAGGGTTGCGCCCGGGCGCGCGGCGGCCAAGGCGGCTGCCAGCGCGGGAGCGGCGCCCGAAGCCTCGAACACCACGTCGAAATAGCCCTTGTCGTTGCCGTATCGTGTCAGTCCGTCGGGTTCGGTGCGGATGTTGACCGTCCGGTCGGCGCCGACCTCACGTGCCTTGGCCAGCGGTTGGTCCAATAGATCGGTGGCCACGATCTCCCGGGCCCCGGCCTGACGGGCCACCATGATCAGCAGGGCGCCGATCGGCCCGGTGCCGGTCACCAGCACCCTTTTGCCCAACAGCGGCCCGGCCTGGCTGGCGGCATGCAGGCAAACCGACAACGGTTCGGCGAAAGCGGCCTCGTTCACGCTGACGCCGGGCGGCAGGACGACGGCCCGGGTCTCGGTGCAGACCAGTTCCTCTCGAAAGCCGCCATGCACATGCGGATTGCGCATCGCACTGCCGTAGAAGCGCATGTCCAGGCAGTGGTTCGATCTGCCTTCAAGGCAATAGCGGCAGGCTCCGCACGGCAGGCTGGGATTGACCGCAACCTTGTCGCCGGGCTGTACGCTGGCGACCGCCGAACCGCACGCCAGAACGGTGCCGGCGATTTCATGCCCCAGCACCATCGGCGTCTGGATGCGGACGGTGCCGAAGCCGCCATGATGATAATAGTGCAGGTCCGAACCGCAGATGCCGCCGGCCCCGATACGGACCCGCACATCATTCGGCCCCATCGGCTGGTCGGCGATGTCGTCGATGCGCAGATCGTGCGGGGCATGGATAACGGCGGCACGCATGACGGCGTCCTCATTGTTGGCGGTTGACCCGCGGGCGGTTAGGATTAGCTCCGAGGCCAAGCCGGGTCCAGACCGATCCTTGGGGGAAACACCGCGTGACATTGTTCGATCTGACCGGGCGCCGAGCGCTGATAACCGGTTCCAGCCAGGGGATCGGATTCGCCTTGGCGCGGGCGCTGGGCAGCGCCGGGGCGGCGGTAATCCTGAACGGACGGGACTCCGGCAAGCTGGACGCCTCCGCCGCGGTGTTGCGTAACGAGGGGATCGCGGTGGCCGTCGCGGCCTTCGACGTGACCGACCCCGACGCCGTCCGAGTCGCGATCGCGGACCTGGAGCGGCAAGGCGCGCTGGACATACTGGTCAACAATGCCGGCATCCAGCGCCGCGCGCCGCTGGAGGATTTCCCCGAGGCTACGTGGCACGAACTGATGCGCACCAACCTGGACAGTGTGTTCTACGTCGCTCAGGCCGTCGCGCGTGCCATGATCGGGCGCGGACGCGGCAAGATTATCAACATCTGCTCGGTGCAGAGCGAACTCGGCCGCCCAAGCATCGCCCCGTACGCCGCGAGCAAAGGCGCGGTGAAAATGCTGACCAAGGGGATGTGCGCCGACTGGGCCCGGCATGGCCTGCAAGTCAACGGAATCGGACCGGGTTATTTTGAAACAGAACTGACCGCGGCGCTGGTCGCCGATCCGGCGTTTTCCGACTGGCTGTGCAAACGTACCCCGGCCGGTCGTTGGGGGCGGGTGGAGGAACTGGCCGGGGCAGCGATTTTCCTGGCGTCGGAGGCATCCAATTTCGTGAATGGCCAGATTGTTTACGTCGATGGCGGCCTGACGAGCGTCGTATAGCCAGCCTCAATCCGCCAGCGCCGCGTAAACCATGTCGCGGAACAGCACTCGGTAATATTCGCGCTGCCCCGGCGCCTGGATCATCAGCACCGCGTAAAGACGTTCGGCCGGATCGACCCAGAACGTCGTTCCGGCCATGCCGCTCCAGTAGTAATTGCCTACCGATCCCGGGAACGGCGCCATCCCGGCCCGGGTGCGCACGGCGAAGCCTAGTCCGAAGCCGTGACCCGGCGGCAGCAGGTCCGGCGAGCCGGTGATGGTGCCCAAATGATCCGACGTCATCAGTTCGATTGTCTTGCGGCCCAGCAGGCGGGTCGCGCCCAGCTTTCCGTTGCCTAGCAGCATGGCCATGAATCGGCTGTAATCCAGGGCTGATGCCACAAGGCCGCCGCCGCCAGATTCAAAAAGAGCGGGACGACGGATGTCCAGCAGCGCGATATCCGTGCCCGCCTCGGGGTCCTTGGCGAACGGTTCGGCAATACGGTCCTGGTCGGCCTCGGGGACCGAAAATCCAGTATCGGTCATACCCAATGGCGCCAGGATACGCTGTTTTAGAAAAGCGCCCAGAGTCTGCCCAGAAACGATTTCCACCAGCCGGCCCAGCACGTCGGTGGAACGGCTGTATTCCCAAACCGTCCCTGGCTGGTGCAACAGCGGCAGGCCAGCCAGTTCCGCCACCTGGTCGGCATTGGTCTGGTTCAGGCGGCCGATCCGCGCCTGGCCATAGGCTTTGTGGATCGGACTGGCGCCGCGAAATTCATAGGTCAGGCCAGAGGTGTGACGAAGCAGGTCTTGAACCGTAATCGGGCTGGCGGCCGGTGCCAGCGTATAGCTGTCGCCGGCGATGGTCCCGACTTGGGTATTGGCAAACGCCGAAATGTATTGGCAGATCGGGTCGCCCAGCAGCAGGCGCCCTTCCTCCCAAAGCATCATTACCGCGACAGACACGATCGATTTTGTCATGGAATAGATACGAAACAGCGCATCGGTGCCCATCGGCTTGTCCAGCCCCGGGTCCTGCCGTCCGAATGCCTGATGATAGGCAATCTTGCCATGACGGGCGACCAGCGCCACCGCCCCAGGAATATGGCCGCTGGCGACACGGTCGGTCAATGTGGCGGACAGGCGATCCAGCGCCGGCTGGCTCAAGCCGACTTCCTCGGGTTTCGCGGATGGCAGTGGTTCGTTCATCGGGGTATCCTCGCAGCGGGCTTTGAAGCGCCACTATGAACCGGCAGGCTGATGGATCAAGGCCTGGCCCATGGACGTCCCGCGGTCCCGCTGGCTACGATCAAGGCGATCCACGAACAATATGGTCTCGAATCAAATTAAGGTGATCATCCCCTGAATATCGTTGCGTATGTCAGTTTTATAACTTATTGTAATCGAAAATTTCGAATGTTGCCGGATTGTTAGCGATAATCTGAGCAAATTTTGCTGCGAGTTGTTCCGAATTGAATTATGGGAATGTGCGGCGGGGGGATAAGCGCGTGAGTCTGAGGCGTTTCACGGTCCCATCAGATGATAAAACGAATGCCAGGGGGGGTATCTCTGACTGACCTGCAGCATTTGGCCGCGACCGCCGCCCAAAGTTCGGCTTTGCTACCTGGTGTCGTGGCGGCTTTGCCGTGCCCGGTGGCAGCAGCGGACGCGCTTGGCGTAATCCGCGCTGCAAACCCAGCGTGGGACCGCAAGGTCGGGCAGGGTGGACGGACCTTGCGGGATCTTTTTCCGGGCGTTGCGCCTTCACTCTGGCAATCAGGCACCGCCAGGGCCGCGTTGCTGGCGGCCGGGCCCGCGGGGACAACGACTTGGTGGAACCTTGATATAGTCGCCCACCCTGAAGCGCCCGGTATCGTGCTGATCACGGCGTATGACGTGACGGGTCAAATTCTTGCCAGCCGGGAGGCAGAAGACGCCAGTGCCGCATTAGTACCAATCGATAGCCGCCTGCGCCTGGCGCAGGATGCTGCCGGGATCGGAACCTGGGAATGGGAGGCCAGCACCAACCGCCAGGCGTGGTCGCCGCGCCAGTTCCGTTTGTATGGGCTTGACCCAGCGACCTCGACACCGCCGACATTCAGGGAATGGAATGCCTTTGTGGTGCCCGAGGATCGGGCCATTTTCCTGCAAACCCTGGCGCGATGCGAGCGAGAGCGGGAGGCCTTCCAGTATGAGTTTCGGATCCGCCGAGCCGACAACGGCGATATCCGTTGGCTTTTGTCGCTTGGCAAGGTCATTGAAACCGACTCGGACGGGCACGCTACCCGCATCCTGGGGGTCAATCTCGACATTACCGACCGCCACGCCCGGGAAGATGCCATGCGGGCCAACGAAACCCGGTTGAGGATCGCGTCGGAGGCGGCTGGCATCAACCCCTGGGAGTGGGACCTGGCGACCGACGCTGTGGTCTGGGGCGATGGGCTGGAAAAAGCGCTAGGTCTGCCGGTGGGCGGCTTCGCTGGAACATTGGAAGCATTCCGCGCCCTGGTCTATCCGGACGACGTCCCCCATGTCGAAGCAGGCTTCCGGAAGGCCGTTACCGGCGAGGCGGCGGAGTATCGCGCAACTTTCCGCATGGTGCGGGCTGACGGCACGATTCGTTGGACTGAATCACGAGGGGCGCTCATCCGCGACGACGCTGGCCGGGCGGTCCGCCTCGTCGGCATGGATTATGACATCACCGCGCAGAAAGCGTCCATGGACGCGGTGTTGGAACAGGAATCGCGCTTGCGCCAATTCATTGAACACGCGCCGGTTGGTCTGGCCATGTTCGATACCGAGATGCGCTGCCTCGCGGTCAGTGGCCGCTTCATGACAGAGGTCGGTTTGGCGCCGGCGTCGCCGGAAGATTTGGTCGGACGCCGTCTCCGCGACGTGCTGCCGGAAATTCCAAGCGCCTGGATTGCCATTCCTCCGTCTATTTTAGCTGGTTAAGCCGGTCGCGGAGACGATGAAACCTGTGTGCGGCCCGATGGCGCGAGGGAGTCGGTCTGCTGGAGCATGGAACCGTGGTTTTGCCCGGACGGTGCGATCGGCGGTATCGTGCTCGCCATTCAGGTCACCACCGAACGCAGGGCGACCGAAGCGGCCTTGGCGGAAAGTGAGGCGACCTTCCGTGCGCTCGCGGAACTCCTGCCGCAGCTGATCTTTACATCTTCGGCGGATGGAACCGCCGAATATAAGAACCAGCGGTGGTTTGACTACAGCGGTATGACACCGGCGGAGGCGAGGAACAGCGGATGGATCGGGTTGTTGCACCCCGACGACCGCGATGCGTCGGTTGCGGCCTGGAATCATGCTATCCGTTCGGGCGAGCCGTTTGAGCGGGAACACCGGTTGCGCGGAAGCGACGGCGAATATCGCTGGTTCCTGGCCCGCGCCACACCCCTTCGCGCACAAGCGGACGGTTTCATCTCCCGCTGGCTCGGCACTGCGACGGATATCTCTG
Source organism: Acetobacteraceae bacterium (assembly GCA_027353465.1). Lineage (GTDB taxonomy): Bacteria > Pseudomonadota > Alphaproteobacteria > Acetobacterales > Acetobacteraceae > Rhodopila. The sequence continues at coordinate 9,124 of DAIEHR010000258.1, forward strand.
ACATTGTCCGCGCCCGTGAAGCCGCAACCAGGGCGGCTGCCGACCTTGAGGTTCAGGTGGCCGAACGCTCACGGGCACTGGAGGAAACGTCGGCGGAATTGCAGGCCGAAACGCGACGGAGAGGGGACATTCAGGCGGCGCTGATGCAATCGCAGAAGCTTGAAACGCTGGGGCAACTGACCGCTGGCGTGGCGCATGACTTCAATAACGTGCTGTCGGCGATCCAAGGCAGCTTGGAGATCATTGCCCGCCGGGCGACAGAGCCGCGGACCGCCCGCATTGTCGAGTTGGGCATGGATGCAACGAAGCGGGCGATTTCGCTGACTCGCCAGTTGCTCGATTTTGGACGGAACCGCTCGCTGGAGCCAGCCGTTCTCGACGTAGCGGCATCGATCCGGCATGCGGATAAAATGATTGCCCATGCTGTTGGTCCAAGGATCAACCGGTTCCTTAACATCCAGCAGGGTGTCTGGCCGGTGCTGACAGACGGGGATCAACTGGAGGTCGCCTTGTTGAACCTTGCGATCAACGCGAGGGATGCGATGCCGGATGGCGGCGAGCTCATTCTGGAAGCACGGAACCTCGCTCCCCAGGAACGGCCGGAGACATTGCCGTTCAAGGACTACGTCGGTATTTCAATTCGGGACACCGGCCACGGCATGCCGCCAGAAGTCGTCGCGAGCGCGACCGAAACATTCTTCACGACGAAGCCGGAAGGCAAGGGCACTGGCTTGGGCCTGCCGATGGTCCAGGCGTTCGCATTGCGCTCTGGCGGAATACTGCGCATCGACAGCCAGCAGGGGGGCGGTACAACAGTCACGATGATCCTGCCCCGAGCAGCGGTCAGCCGAATGGAAACGGCTGATGCTGAGGCAGTTCCCGTGGCGGAGCGGGAAAGGCGGGCGAATGTGACTGTCATGCTGGTCGAACCGGACGATTATGTGCGTGACATCACCGTCGCGTATTTATCCCATCAAGGATATACCGTGGTGGACGCCCCCCATGCCGAGGCCATACTCGTACAGAATGTTCCGACTGAACTGACCAGCGTTTTGGTCACCGAAGTCTCTCTGCCGGGCATGGACGGTGCGTTATTGGCAGAGCGCATGAGGAACGAACGGCCGGGTCTGCCGGTCGTGTTTCTGGCCGGGATGGTGAATCGCAACGATCTGGCCGATGAGCATGTGCTGCTGAAGCCATTCACGGGTGCCGACCTGATGCTTGCGATCGAGCGACGGCTGAACCGTGATCCGGACGAAGCGACGTCCGACGGCGGCCTCCCGCGGCGGCTGAAAAATCCCTCACTTTAGCGGCCTATCTGTTTTGGCGCGCGGAACGACGGGGCAAACAGCAGCCGCGAGGACGTTTGTCCCAAGTTATGACTATGCCCCATGTCCTCCGCCACCCCGTTACATCTGAAATAGGCTAACTGGATCGAAATCCGCACGACCTGAAATACTGGTAGGGCTGGCGGCGGGAGAAGACCGAGTTATGCGCAAAACAAAACAATACCGCGCCTATCCGCCGACCCAGTCACGGCATATTTGAACACAACCCGATCAAGGGTGTCCTCGTTCCAGCAGTGCCGGGTTCAACAACCCGGCGCTATGATACAGCCAGAAAGAGGACATCCATGGCAGAGGAACGGCATACAGGCAATCCGGGAAACTTCGCTGAAGACCGCGAAAAGGCGGCGCGAGCCGGCCATGTCGGCGGCCAGAATAGTTCCGGGAACTTCGCGAACGATCGTGAACGCGCGGCGGAGGCCGGCCGCAAAGGTGGCCAGGCAAGCCACGGCGGCGGTCATGGGCACGAGACAGAAGGGTCGGGGACCGGCCACCGGCCCGGAAATTTCGCCGATGATCGGGGCAGGGCCGCTGAGGCGGGCCGCAAGGGCGGCAAGGCTTCTCATTGACCGCTCCAGGGACGCTTGAGATGAACAATTCCGCCCACAGCAGCGAAACTCCGATGGCGGTTCGCGCGACATTCGCCCGTGCCGACCAAATGCAGGATGCGGTCAGCAAATTGTCCCTGTCCGGATTCGACCGGGCGGACCTCAGTTTGCCATCTCCGGCGTCCGTCGAAGGGTCGGAAACACCCGAGTCCGGATCCAAGCCCGCATCCACCCAAGCAGATGCAAGGCAGGCTCGGACATTGGGCGCCAGTACCGCCGCGGCTGCCGCGGCAATCGCGGCGGCGGGCGTGACCGTAGCAACCGGCGGTGCCGCTCTGCCGGCAATTGCAGCGGCCGCCGTAGCAGGAGGGGCCGCTGGCGGCGGGGTGTTCGCGGTGGCTGATGCCGCTGCCTCCGCCGAACAGTCTAACCGGGACGACCGGGCGGAGCATGGCGAGTTATTGCTGGCGGTTCGTACTCCGACCGAAGCCAAGCGGAACCAAGCGGATGCAATCTTACGCGCCGCTGGTGCGACAAGAATCGAAGTCGTCGTTTAGCGGTACTGGCTCTGGCTCGCGCCCGCTGGAGCCACATAACAGATACTTTGGGGCGAACCCCCACCGCTGCGCGTCACAGGCGCGCGGCGGTGGTCTTTCGTTATTTCAGGTCCAGCGCCTCGGTCAGGTCTCCCAGGGGCGGTTCATGGTTCTTCGCCAATGCCGTATCCCGCATCGTAATGCCAGGCAAAGTCGGCAGGTGCCATCTATGAGTAACGAATCGGATAATCGAAGTCGTATCATATAGCGTATGATCGACCACGCCCGTCCTGGCATAGGGTGAAATGATCAGGGCGGGAATGCGCGTGCCAGGGCCGAACCTGTCGCCCTTGGGGGGGGTAGCGTGATCCCACCAACCGCCGAATTCGTCATAGGTCACAACCACCAGCATATGCGGCCACTGCGGGCTGGCTCTCAGGGCCGTCAGAACCGCGGCGATGTGACGGTCGCCATCCAGAATGCTGGCATAGCCCGCGTGCTCGTTAAATGTCCCTTGCGGCTTGTAGAATGCCACGGGCGGCAGGGTGCCGTCGCGGATATCGCGCAGAAACCGGGAATCCACCAAAGTTTCGGGAACAAGTGTCACCCCGGCATCGCGCAAATGCGCCGACCGGTTCGCTCGCCCTTCCGGCGTAGCCGGATCGAAAGCAGCGAAGTAGTTGAACGGCTGGTGGTGATACTGAAAATTCGGATTGGCTTTGGATATGCCGGCCGCATGCGGCGGATGAGTTAGCGCGAAGTCCCATGCGCCGGCGTAATAGGCCCAGTCGATGCCCTCGGCGCTCAACAGATCGCCGATGTTCGGCTGGGTCTGCGGCACCAGCGTGGTGGCCCGGGTCAAATCCACGCCGCGTTGGGCTGGCTCCCCTTTCAAAGCATTTTCGCTGGGCAGATAGGGCGGCTGCATGGTGTTCACAGCATAGAAATCGGGGGTTAGATTGCCGCTCAGCTTGAAGACCGGCGGGCCTTGCAATGCGGATCCAGGGCTGTTCGCGGCGGGCGTCAGCGTCACGCCATCCGGCTCTACAACTGAAACGCTGGGGTTGGCACCACCGTTCGGGTTGATGCCATCATGTCCGTAGTAGGGCGCGCAGGAGCAGATCAGATAGAAGTGGTTGAAGAACGACCCGCCAAATCCGCCCTGAAAGAAATTGTCCGCCAGTACGTATTGGTGCGCCCATTTCCACAACGGCGGCTCCTGCCGCGGGTCGGGGGTGAAATACCCCATGGTCAGACCGCCGGAATCCGCCCAGGCGGCGAACATGTTGTTCGCGCCGTGGTTGATCTGCATCTGGTTTTCGTAAAACCGATGATAAAGGTCGCGGTTGGTATAAGCCCGCGGATCGGTGTCGGCCCCGGTGGCAAAGGCGTACAACGCCGCGACATCATAGGGATGATTGAAACTGCCCAGGAAGATTTCGGTCTGGCCTTGGGTTACGCTGGCGGGGGCTTTCGGCGCGCCCTGGGGCACACGGGCGGATAGGCCGCCCCACACAGCCGGCAGGCCCCGCATCGGCTTACCGTCGCGATCAAGTTGTAGCATCGCGGCTTCCGACGCGTTCGCCAGTCCGTTCGCGCCGGGAAACGTGCCATACAGGTTGTCGAAGCTGCGGTTCTCGGCATAGATCACCACAACTGTATGGATGTCGTCGTAATTCGGTGCCGCCCCATAGGCCGGGTTCCGGATCGCGGGGGTGAAGGCGCCGGCAACCGACGTAGCGATCAGGGTTGCCAGTGTTGAAATCATGCGTGTCATCGAGTCTCCCAGCTTGGCAAACGTCCAGGCCGATATAAGTCAGTTGGGCGAGTTGAGTATGCCAGTTGCGTGACAATCGAGGAATGTGGATGCGGGCGGCTTGGGTGGTCCTGGCGTATGTCGGCTGGGCCCCTTTGGCGTCCGGCGCACAGGCTCCGCCAGCCATGCCGTGGCCCCCAACGCCCCCGCCCGCGGCGGCCTATGCCCGCGCGGCCGAACTGGTGGAACTGGGTCAGGCATTGTTCTTCGATACTTCGCTGTCAGCGTCAGGCCGGATGTCCTGTGCCAGTTGTCATGATCCGGCGCATGGGTTTGCCGCGCCCAACGCAAAAGCGGTCCAGATCGGCGGCGCGGACATGCGCCACGCCGGAATTCGCGCGGTGCCCAGCCTGATGTATCAACAGGATGTGCCGCCCTTTACCGAACATTTTTTCGAATCGGAGGACGAGGGCGACGAAAGTGTGGACCAAGGCCCAACCGGCGGCCGAGATTGGGATGGGCGCGTCGATCGCGCCAGGGACCAGGCCGCGCTGCCTCTGCTGGACCCCAATGAGATGGCAAATCCAACGCCAGCCACCCTGGCCGCGGGCGCTTCCCGGGGGCCGAATGCCGCTGGCCTCCGTCGTCTGTTCGGGCAGGACGTCCTGGCGACCCCCGCCCGCGCATTGGCCGCCATCGGCAAGGCGCTGGAGTATTATCAACAGACTTCGGCTGTTTTCAGCCCGTTCAGCAGCAAATACGATGCCTATCTGAAGGGCCAGGCCACGCTGACCGCCAGCGAGGCCGCGGGGCTCGCGGTGTTTAACGACCCGGATCGAGGAAACTGCGCGCAATGCCATAAAAGTGCCGTTAGCGCCGACGGCAATCCGCCTTTGTTCACGGATTTCGGCTACGCCGCGCTGGGCTTGCCGCGCAATTCGGACATTCCGGCGAATAACGATCCGAACTGGTTTGACATGGGCTTATGTGGGCCAGTGCGACACGATCTGGCGGCGCAGACCCAATACTGCGGGATGTTCAAGACTCCCACACTGCGAAATGTGGCGCTGAAGCAGAGTTTCTACCATAATGGTGTTTTCCATGTGCTGCGCGACGCGGTGGCGTTCTATGCGCAGCGGGATAGCGTGCCCGCAAAATGGTATCGTGGCCGGCCGTTCAACGATTTGCCGCCCGCGTTCGTAGCGAACGTCACCCGTGAACTACCTTTTGCGCCCCACAGCGTCCTGTCGGAGGCGGACGTGGACAATCTCGTCGCGTTCCTTACCACGCTGACTGACGGGTATCATTCGGAACCTTGAAGCGGGGGCGGTTCAGCGATCACCGGCGTGTGCAGCGATCGTTCGGCACGCATCTCACATTTCTCGGCCTCGTTCAGGCAAAACAGCCGCATGGCCCGTAAAGTTGCGGCTTGCGCCTCCATCCGCCACTGGGCTGCCCGTTGTGCCAGCGACTCTGGATCATAGTCGTTCACCATCCCGCTACTACCCCGTCGCTTCACATCTCGATAGTAGGATATAGGTGTTACATAAGAGTTGCGGGGGCATCAACGTGATGCTTTTCGCGTATAACTCTTCCGGTACCGGACCGATGGCCGCGTTGCTGACCGGCATGTGGCCGTCTTGGTTGGCGCATATCTCCATGCGCCATATCGCATCGCCGGCTCTGATCATGCTGTGGCGCGGACATTCAACCGCCTTCCGGAATCGCGCCCTGCCGCGATCGTCCCGCGGAACCCGCGTGTCAGCCGGCTGACCGAGGGACCACAGTTTCCGATCCATGGGAATAATTGGAATTCCCTGCGAACCAGCGGTCAGTACAGGGCAGAAAATTCTTTTTTAAGGTTGGATATTGCATTGATGGAGAAAAATATTTCTATATCCCCATTGCCCTGGGCGAACCCGGCCATTTCCGTTGCCGTGGATCGCAGAGGCTGAAGCACCTCTTCCGGGACCAACGGCGGGGGGACGATCTGGAGTTGCTGCCGTCATGCCGAACCTGACCGATCCGAATCCCGCCTTCGCCGAAGCCGCCGACCCGCGGCACGCCCAGGCCGACAGTCTCAACATCGCCTTCCAGTCGCTCGATCCGGTCGAACGGCTGGTTCTGCTCCGGCGGTCCGTACCTGGTTCCCTCGTCTTCACCACCAGCCTCGGTCTGGAGGATCAGGTCCTGACCCATCTGATCGTTCGGTCCGGGATCGACGTCAGGTTCGTCACCCTGGATACCGGCCGGCTGTTTCCCGAGACCCATGCGCTGTGGGCCGCGACCGAACGGCACTACGGTATCCGGATCGAAGGATTTTACCCCGACACCGCAGCGGTTGAGGCGTTCGTCGATACCAATGGCATCGACGGTTTCTACAGCGGCAAGCAAGCCCGCCAGGCATGCTGCGCCGTCCGCAAGGTCGCACCCCTGGCTCGGGCGTTGCACGGGGCGGCGGGATGGATAACCGGCCTGCGTGCCGACCAGTCGGCAACCCGGCATCAGATGGATTTCGTCAGCTTCGACCCA
>DAIEHR010000269.1 GCA_027353465.1 Acetobacteraceae bacterium
AAGTTCCGGAGTGTTTTGGACCGCTATGAATCGAGGGAGCGCAACAAGATCGAAGCGGCGGAGTTGCTTGGCGTCACCGAGCGGACGTTCCGCCGCTGGTGCTACCGCTACGAAGAGGCTGGAGACGCGAGGCTATTGGACCGTCGGCTTGGCGGCGTATCCGGCAGACGAGTTCCGCTCGACCGTACAGAGGAGGAGGAAGCCTTGTATCGCACCCGCTACAGCGGCTTTCCCGCCCGGCATTTCCACGAACACCTCGTCAGCGATCACCAGTTCACCCGGGGCTACACCTGGACGAAGCTGTTTCTGCAATCGAAGGGGCTGCTGGTGCGTGCCAAGACGCGCGGCGCGCATCGTCGCAAGCGGCCGCGTCGTCCGATCCCCGGAATGATGCCGCACCAGGATGGCTCGCGGCATGAGTGGCTGGCGGGGCTGGACGCGGTGGACCTGATCGTGACAATGGATGATGCGACGAATGAGATCTACTCGGCATTTTTGCTGCCTGAGGAGGGCACGGCCTCGACGTTCCAGGCCTTGCTGGAGGTTTTCGGCTCGCACGGCTTGCCGCTGAGCCTCTACACGGATCGCGGCAGCCATTACTTCTATACCCCTGAGGCTGGCGGCAAGGTCGATCGCACGCGCCCGACCCAGGTTGGCCGAGCGCTGGCGCACCTGGGTGTGGAGCATATCGCGGCGTATTCGCCTGAGGCGCGCGGCCGTTCGGAGCGTTTGTTTCACACTTTGCAGGATCGGCTGGTGAAGGAACTGGCGCTGGCCGGGATCGCGGAGGTCACGGCGGCCAACGACTGTCGCCGCACGATCTATATTCCGGCCCACAATGCCCGCTTCGCGGTGACGGCCGAGCAGGAGGGATCAGCGTTTGTTGCCATTCCCGGTTGTCGATCTGAATGAAATCCTGTGTGCACAGGAGGATCGCCAAGTGGGCAAGGATAATACCGTGGCGTTCAATCGCCTGCGTCTGCAAATCCCGCCGAGTCCACTGCGTTCGCTCTTCGTGCACGCGCGGGTGAAGGTTCGCCAATATCACGACGGCGCCCATTTAATTTTTCTACGGACAGCGGTGCCTCGGCCGATATGACAGTGCGGGCATGCTGAAAGAAGTTGCTGACAAGGTCGCCTGATCTACCGCCTATTTGTACCCGGGCACGCCCCGGTACAAATGGGAAACAAATGGACAATCGATGTGCTACATAAACCGGACAAGTTAATTAGCTATCGACATCGGGGGAGGCATCGATCTGTTACGGGGACTCATCAGCGGCACGAGATGTGACAAGAAGGTTTCAGCGCACGCCCGCCACGAAAATCGTTCAGCATGCATCCGGCATGCGGAGCGGTCCGCGTTAAGCGCCTCCAGCGCGGCGGTTCTAAGATCTTGATGGGCGAGCCCGATATTCCCAGTGGCGTTCGCCAATACGTCCCTTGGACCGGTCACCGGGAAGGCCGCAACCGGTGTGCCACACGCCAGCGCTTCCAGAATGACCAGCCCGAAGGTGTCGGTCAGGCTGGGAAAAACAAACACATCCGCGCTTGAATAGGCGCGGGCAAGCGCTTTGCCCTGACGCGGGCCGGTGAACGTAACATCAGGAAATTCGCGCTGCAGAGCAGGTAGCTGGGGGCCGCCGCCGACCACGACTTTCGAACCTGGAAGATCAAGATCGAGGAATGCGCCAATATTCTTTTCCACAGCCACACGGCCGACATAGATGAAAATGGGCCTTGGAAGCCCGTTAAACTCGGATCCTGGGTACGGCTTGAACAACTCTAGGTCGACACCTCTGGACCACGCCCGGATATTGCCAAAGCCCCGCGTGGCTAGTTCTTCGCGAAGCGATTGGGTTGCGACCATGATACCCTGACCCGCCCCATGGAAGCGACGCATCCAGGCGTAGACTGGTTGTACGGGAAACCCCGTACGTGCGTTCAAATACTCGGCAAAACGCGTGTGGAAAGCTGTTGTGAACGAAAAACCGCCGCGTTTTGCCCAACTTCGGGCGGCGATCCCCAGAGGTCCTTCGGTTGCGATATGCAACGCGTCTGGCCTGAAGGCCTCTATCATCCTAACCAAGCTGCGCCGAGGCAGCACCGACAATGATATGTCGGGGTAGGTTGGGCAGGGGAAGGTGCAGAACCGATCAGGCCCGATCACATCGACGGTGTGCCCCATATCTTGGAGTTCCTGAGCTATGGTGGCCAATGTGCGCACCACGCCGTTAACCTGGGGTTTCCAGGCGTCGGTAATGATAAGAATGCGGTGGGAGATGGAAGGAGACAGCATAACGCCCGTAATTCACGAAGGAAGGTTCATCACGCTGTTTCAGGAACCCGGACTTGACGGGGACTAAAGAACGATAGCCGATTGAGTTCGGCCCAGTCGAGTAATTCTAGGCGCCCATCATGGTGTTCGACTAACGCAGTGCAGCTTTCGACCCAGTCGCCGCAATTCAAATAGCGGACTCCTTGCACGTCCCGCATCTCGGCGTGATGGATGTGGCCACACACGACGCCGTCGAATCCACGGCGCCGCGCTTCCGATGCTAAGGCGCCTTCAAAGCGGTCTATTGCTTTTACCGCTTCCTTGACCTGACGCTTTAGCCATGCCGAGAGGGACCAGTAAGGGTAACCCAACCGGCGCCGCACCGCATTGAACCAACGGTTGACGACGAGGGCTGTTGTGTAAGCCCAGTCTCCCAGCAAGGCGAGGAACTTGGCATAGCGGACAACGCTGTCGAATTCGTCCCCGTGCATAATCAGCAGTCGTTTACCGTCGGCGGTGATATGTTCTGATTCGCGACACATGCGTATGCCACAGATTTCCAAGCCGATTGGGAGCCACTGGCGAAACATTTCATCGTGGTTGCCCGGGATATAGGTGACGTCGGCCCCGGACCGCGCGTGGTGGACGATCTGTTTCAGCACGTCGTCGTGCCCTTGGTCCCAATACCAGGATTTTCGGAGGCGCCATCCGTCAATGATATCACCTACCAAAAAGAGATGGCTACAAGTGCATTGACGGAGAAAATCGGCAAGAAATTCACTACGGCAACCGCGTGTTCCAAGGTGCGTATCTGAAATGAAAATGCTTCTGTAGGCTGGCGGCAAGCCGATTGGGGATAGTGCGTTCATTTCGGTCAATCATTTCCAGTCTCTCGCTCTCGTAGCTGATACCGACGTACAGAATATAAGGAAGTTAAGATTCGATGACGGAAGAGCTAACGCGTACTCGAATAGAAGATATTTCTACAGTCACAATACTGTAACGATAGAGCCACTCAGATGTTGTATAAAACTGCTCTCCGTAGAGTCCTTTGTCCAATTTCCAATGGTTATCATTTTCAACCCCGTCGCCGGACGTCGCCGAGCCCATCTCTTATGGCGTGTTCTGGACGTACTCGTTGCGAATGGCGTCCGGCTTGACTTGGCCGAAACAGTTCGCGCAGGTCATGCGGAGGCACTCGCCCGAGAGGCGGCGCGGCGCGGCGAGAAGATGGTCGTTGCTGCTGGGGGGGACGGCACGATAGCCGAAGTTGCTAACGGGCTTATGGGGAGCGGCACACAATTAGGAGTTATCCCCTTGGGAACGGCGAATGTTCTTGCGCATGAACTCGGTCTGCCCTTTTCCCCTAAGACGGTTGCGGCTGCGCTTGCGTTTGGACGTACCAGCACGCTTTGGCCCGGACAAACACATGGACCCGACGGCGTTCGTCTGTTCGTGCAAATGCTAGGGGTGGGCTTTGATGCACATGTGGTGCATCATCTTTCCTCTGGTTTAAAGAAGTCGTTTGGCAAGGGTGCCTATGCGATGCAGTCAGTGCGCGAACTCGCGCGGTACAAATTTCCGATTATCCGAATGAGGATCGATCAAACTGAAACGGAGGCGGGCAGCGTAATAATTAGCAAAGGTCGGCTGTATGGCGGCAGATTCCGATTGGCGGCTGACGCCGTGCCTAGTGAGCCGGGCTTTTCGGTTATTCTGTTTGATCGCGTAGGCCCCTTCGCAGCCGCAATGTACGGAGCAGCCTTGCCTTTCAACTTGCTAGTAGGCGCGGCAGGGGTAAGGCATATCCGCGCCCGGCGCATCGACTTCTTGCAGAATTTCGCCATCCCTGCCCAAACCGATGGCGACAGGGCTGGGTTTGCACCTTGGTGGGTGTGTGATGCGCAGTGGCCAATTCAGGTGGTCACGGGATAAATCGGGCAGCGGCCTGACCCGGCCGTCAATACAGATTTAGGTTGCCGTGGCGATCATGATGCTGGAGACGTATTGGTGCGGTCGAGAAGACTCGAACTTCCACGAGGTTACCCCCACAAGCACCTCAAGCTTGCGCGTCTACCATTCCGCCACGACCGCACCGTGGTAGAAGCGCGCGTATAGCGGATGAATGAGCGCGGTTCAATGACCTCCATGCCTCCAGAATGGCGTATCGACGACGGGCTGACCGATTATCCCAGAGCGTTGGCGGAAATGCAGGCCCGCATCGCCGGGATTCGCGCCGGTACGGCGACGGAACAGGTCTGGTTGCTCGAACATCCGCCGCTCTACACTGCTGGCACCTCTGCCAAGCCTGGTGAACTAACGGATCCGACGCGGTTCCCGACTTTCAGCGCCGGGCGCGGGGGCCAATGGACCTATCATGGTCCCGGACAACGCACCGCCTATGTGATGCTGGATCTGAACCGCTCGCACGGCCGCGTTCCGGCGCATGACATCCGCTGCTATGTCAATGGATTGGAAGAGTGGCTGATCCGCACCCTGGATCGTTTCAGTATAAAGGGTGAGCGGCGGGAGGGCCGCGTGGGTATTTGGGTTTCCGACCCTGTCAAGGGAACCGATTCGAAAATTGCTGCGATCGGCGTTCGTGTCACACGCTGGGTGAGTTGGCATGGTGTTGCGCTGAATGTCGAACCCAATCTCACCCATTTCAGCGGTATCGTCCCCTGCGGTCTGCCGCAATTCGGCGTCACCAGCTTTGCGGAACTTGGGATACCCGTGACGATGCCTGAAGCCGACCGGGCGCTTCATGATGCCTGGGACGAGGTGTTTCAAAACCCGGCCTAGCCGCTATCACGATGACAGTTCCGGGAAATCCCGCTACAATGCCGAGGTGACATCATTTATCGCATTGCCTGACGCCCCTTTTGTAGTCGCGGGCCACGGACGGGCTGCCATCCTGACGCCGGACGGCGAGGTTGTGGTATTGGCCACAGAACAAGCGGCCGCGTTGCTTAGGACGCTTCCCCCGCCTGTATTGGTTCATCGGCCCGCAACTTTTCGCCGCCTTGGCATGCGGCCCGGCCCGGCGTTCGATCTACTCGAACTGTTCGCATTCGTCCGTCCGGCGCGTACCGCAGCCCCGACACCGCGCGGGTTGGCCATTTCGCTCGATGACGACCATCCGCCGATTGGCCTGGAAGCTGAGGTTACCGCACTGCCCGACCTTGCCGTCGCTCTATTGTATCAGTGCGCCCAGGGGCGCGACTTGCTGATAAACCGCGATGCCGCCCTACTGGCGGCCCGGATGCAGAAGGCCGGTTGGGGTTGGGGCGGCTACATCGCCCAGGCGCTCGGCCGCTCTGACGCACCGTCGTCAAACGACCCGCTGAAAGTCTGGAAGAGACTCCCGGAGTGGGAGGACAGCGCACCCCCTCCGGCTCCGTCTGCCCACCCAGTGAGCGAGACGGAAGCCCGCCAACGTCTAGCTGTCATGCTGGGTCCAAATGCCGAGGCGCGCCCGGGACAAGGTGACTATGCCAGCGCCGCCTCGGCTGCCTTCGCGCCGAGGGAAGTCAGAGGTGATCCGCACATGGTGCTGGTTGAGGCGGGAACTGGCACTGGCAAGACCCTTGGCTATCTAGCCCCGGCTAGCGTGTGGGCGGAGAAGAATAAAGGCGCTGTCTGGATCAGCACCTTTACCCGCCACCTGCAGCGGCAAATCGATAGTGAACTTACACGCCTGATCCCCGACCCGACCGAGCGGAGGCGCCGCATAGTCGTCCGCAAGGGGCGGGAGAACTACCTGTGCCTGTTGAACCTGGAAGATGCGATCGGAACCGCCTCCGCCGGGTTCATGAACCAGAACATTGTGCCGCTGGGTCTGATTGCCCGGTGGGCTATGGCGACCGACGATGGCGATATTCAAGGCGGCGACCTGCCTGGCTGGCTGCCCGAACTGTTTGGCGGTGGCTTGATCATATCCTTGGCCGATCGCCGCGGCGAGTGCATCCACGCCGCTTGCCCGCACTGGCGCCGCTGCTTCATCGAACATACGGTCCGGCGTTCCCGCACTGCCGAGTTGGTGGTCGCCAACCATGCGCTGGTGATGACCCAGGCGGCTTGGGGCGGGCTCGATGACAATGCAGTGCCGACGCGATACGTGTTCGACGAAGGTCACCATGTCTTTGACGCTGCCGACAGTGCGTTCTCGGCGGCGCTATCCGGAGCGGAAACCGCTGAACTCCGGCGTTGGTTGCGCGGGGCCGAGGGTGGCCGTTCCCGCGCCAGGGGCCTGTCGAAGAGGCTTGAGGAACTAGTGGCAGGGCGCCCCGCGTTGCAGGCGCCGCTGGACGCCGTCCTGCAGGCAGCCGCTGCCTTACCACAGTCCGACTGGGCTGCCAGCATACAAATGGGGGAGACGCAGGATCTGGAAGGCGCCGAACCCGCTCGGTCCAACCCTTCAGAAGCATTCCTGCGCCTCATTCGCCGGCAGATCCTGGCCCGTACCGCCGGGGGCGATGGTCGTCCGTCTTTCGGTTCGATGGAGTGTGACGTCTTTCCGCTGAACGATGAAGTTGCTGCCGCCGCGGACCATCTTGCTCGCGCCTTGGTTCGCATATCCGAACCTCTCGTCACGCTGCGCGAACGCCTTCTCGCGCGGCTCGATGACGAGGCGGAGGAGATCGATGAAGTCACCCGCAATCGACTCGAAGCCATCGGCCGTTCGTTGATGCGTCGGGCGCTGAATCCGCTGCAGGCGTGGCAGACCATGCTTAAGAGTCTGGCAGAACCGCAAACCGCCCCTGGCGAGCGCCCGACCCACATAATGTTCCTCCGCCTGGACCGCCGTGACGGGTTGCGCGACCTGGACGTTGGATTGCACCGTCATTGGTTAGACCCGACGATTCCATTTGCGACTACCTTGGCCTCGCCCGCCCAGGGATTGCTGGTTACATCCGCCACGTTGCGCGATTCCGGTGATCGCGACCCGGAAATCGCGTGGGCCTCTGCCGAGGCGCGGGTCGGTGCCCCACATCTGCCGTCTCCCGCTATCCGAGCAACTGTTGCATCGCCGTTTGATTATGCCCAACAGACGAGGGCATTTGTGGTTACCGACGTTATGCCGGACAGTCTGGATCAACTGGCCGCCGCTTACCGGGCATTGTTCATCGCGTCGGAAGGCGGTGCTCTTGGCTTGTTCACCGCGATCACCCGGTTGAGGGCGGTGCATCAACGCATCGCTCCAGACCTGGAGCAGGCTGGTTACCCGCTATATGCGCAGCATGTGGACATGATGGGCAACGCCACGTTGGTCGATATATTCCGCGCGGAGGAGGAAAGCTGCCTGCTCGGTACGGATGCCATGCGCGACGGCGTGGACGTTCCCGGAAATGCACTTCGGCTTGTGGTATTCGAGCGCACGCCATGGCCTCGCCCTGACATCCTGCATCGGGAGCGGCGCCTGCACCTGTCTGACGGCGATCCAAAAGGATACGACGACCGCATTGTGCGGCTGCGTCTCAGGCAGGCATTCGGTAGGTTGATTCGCCGTTCCTCCGACCGGGGGGTTTTTGTGTTGTTGGACCGCCAGGCACCCAGCCGATTGATGTCGGCGTTCCCGGCTGGAGTGGTTGTGCAACGCCTAGGTTTGGCACAGGCTGTTAATGAAACTGGCGCTTTTCTACGGACTAGAGCATTTCTAACATCGGGGTCGCGTCCCTAAGGCTTCTGCGTCGTTCTATTGATCAATGAGGTTCCCATGCGCTCTCGCGATATAATAAACGCCCCTGAGGCCTTGATCCTGACCATGGTTTTGGTTTCCGTCGCCGATGGCGGCATGACCGATCGGGAAATTGGGATTATGTCTGGCCTTGTGCAGACATTGCCAGCCTTCCAGGACTTCACCTCCGGAGCGCTGTCTGATGCCACTGACCGCGCGGCGGCGCTGCTGCACGACGACGATGGATTGGCCCATGCAGCGCGATTGATGCGCGCCGCCCTGAACGCCAAACTGCGCGAAACCGCCTATGTCCTAGCATGCGAGGTCGTTGCTGGCGGGCAGGGTGCCCGCAGGCAGTCCCTGGAGATGCTGGAATTCGTACGCGGCGAACTAGGGCTTGATTCGTTGATCTCAGCCGCCATCGAACGAGGGGTTCGCGCACGGTATCAACGTGCCGATACCAACGATTGATCCGCCAATCGGTTCTGGCCTGTCGTTATGAGGTTTATCGGGATAGCAGCCTTTCTGGCGGGACCGCCAGTCGTTGTGTTGACGTTCCTGGCAGCGGTGGGGTGGGCCAGCTTCTGGCCAGCGGTGGTCGGTATCGTGATCTGCTCGGCTGCCTCAGGGGCCTTTGCCCTTGTCTGGGGACGGGACCTCGATCTGTTGACCGACGCGATAAGGCTTGTTGCCTCGGATAATCAAGGTCCTGGGGTCAAAGGGGATGGCCCGGTTCTGATGGAAGCCCTGGGGCGGGAGGTCGATCGTATATCGCGTCGCCTCGCAACCAGGACTGCCTTACAGGAACAGCACCGCCGCGCCGACACTTTAATTTTGGAGCGATTACCCGACCCAGTGCTGGTACTTGCCCGTGACCGCACAATTCGACGCACCAACGCGGCGGCGCGTCTGGCTTTCGGGGATGAGAAGGCCGCCGTGCTGCGCCACCCGGCCATCCGCGGCGCTATCGACAAGGCCATGGCGACGAAGCTTTCGCAAACAGCCGAAATCAGCCTGCCCGCGCCAGTTCAACGGGATATCTACGCGACGATCGTGCCGATGGACCCACCTTTGGCGGACGGCGGCGAGGTGCTGATCGTTCTGTCGGATCGGACCCGGGAGCGGGTGATCGAACATATGCGTGCCGACTTCGTCGCCAATGTCAGCCACGAGCTGAGGACCCCACTGGCGTCGTTAATTGGCTTTGTTGAAACTTTGCTTGGGCCGGCAGCCGACGACCCTCCGGCGCGGCAACGGTTCCTGGAGATAATGGCCGAGCAGGGCGCCAGGATGAACCGGCTGATTGA
This sequence comes from Acetobacteraceae bacterium, assembly GCA_027353465.1. Classification (GTDB taxonomy): domain Bacteria; phylum Pseudomonadota; class Alphaproteobacteria; order Acetobacterales; family Acetobacteraceae; genus Rhodopila. The sequence goes on from DAIEHR010000269.1 coordinate 9,263, forward strand.
CGACTTGCTCAGCCTGTCGCGGATCGAATTGAACGAACATCAGGTTCCGTCTGAACCGCTGGATCTTAAGCGGCTGCTAGAGCGCATGGTGGCGGGATATGAGCCTCGGTTGAAGGACCGGAATGTGGAATTGGCGCTAAGGATCGATGCCGAGCTGCCGATCCTGCCGGGCGATTCGGACCAGATGGCGCAGGTACTTCAGAACCTGCTGGATAATGGGCTGAAATACGGCCGCGACGGCGGCCTATTAATATTAACAGCTGCGGTGGCATCGCCGGGCAAGATCTGGCCAAGTCGGCGCGGGGTCGTAGTTTCGGTTGCGGATCAGGGCGCCGGGATTCCAAAGGAGCACCTGCCCCGCGTTACGGAACGGTTCTATCGTGTGGATAAGGGCCGCTCGCGCGCTGTCGGCGGCACGGGACTGGGACTGGCCATCGTCAAACACATCGTTAACCGCCATCGCGGGCAATTGCTGATCGAAAGTGAGGTCGGCAAGGGCACCACGGTCAGCGTCTGGTTGCCGGTGGTTCAGTCATGAAAGGGCATTTCGGCCCGACGTTGGCTGATATCTCGTCCGCCGGATTGAGCCAGGATATCGGAGTCCTGCAAACCGCCTGGTGGAAATGATCTCCGTCATGATCTTTGGAGTTACTGTCAGCTCTGACGGAGTCGCCATCGATGACCCAGACCGGCTTGGATTTTCACATTCAGATATCGTTTGCCAAACTTGCCGCGCCGCCGCCCTAGACCGGCGCGTGGGCGGCACTTGCCCTGACGTTCAGCCCCGGAGGGGCGCAATCTGCCAGGGCGCTGACCAATCCTTGAGCTAGACGCTTCAAACACACACTATCGATGGTCGCCTCGAGCTCAACCTGAGCGACAACGCCCTATCCGTCGGCTGACTCTGGTACGATCGCGCCGCAATCGGGCGCGGGCAGCCGTGACAGTGAACAGACATTTGACCACCTAACAAGGTAAATAGGTCTCCCGCGGCAGATGGCCGCGGTGGACATGCTCGGTTGCGATTTATTTGAAAACTGGCACGCGCCTGCAAACGATTTGGTGGCCAACAGTTTCGCGCGAGGCCTTAACGGGCATGTCCCGGTGAACAGTGTGGATCAGGCCAGAGCGGCTAAACTAGCGATTGTTTCACCTTTCTGTTGGGGTATGCAAGCGGGTCAGGCTCGGCATCAAGTGCTGCAGGTGCTGGTGGATGCCCCCAGTGGCCTTGCGTCCGATTTCGGCGTCCATGAGACCGTCGATGGCATTGCATCCAACCTTGGCGAAAGCCGTGCCGGCTCCCTTGGATGCATGCAGTTCGTCCCCAAAGGCGGAGCGGAAGGTCATAGCGTCAATGTCAAGGGCGACGCCGCGGCGGATGAGGCGACACTGGAGTCGAAGTCTTCCATCGTGGCCGAGTTAGTGTCCCATCATTCGACTGCCCGTTCCGTTATTCGGGGTTGCCAGCCGCGCAGTTGATGGCACTCCTGTGGGTGGCCATCGCGCCCGATGCCAATCCGGCGGCGTGGAAGCGCCAGGCCGTGGCGGTGTTAGATATCGCTGGCGCGTGGGCCGCGATGGAATGCTCTGGGATTTAGCGATCGGCGGCGTCCTACAGACGATCAAAGGTACCCATTTAGGTCAACTCGTGGGCGCAATCCGGTAGAGGGTCACCTCGCGGCTGGTGCGGTCCTCCAGTTCCAGCGTGGTTTCGATGCGGTACGTCGTAATAGGCGCCAGTCCGTCTTTGGGTAGGTAGGCCCGGCCTGGATCGGCGATCCACACGTTGGCCATCGGCGTAAGGCTGATCAGCCAAGGCATGATGTGGCTGGTCATCGGTGCCTCGTAACAGACGTCGCCGCACAGGATTAGATCCCAACTGCATGGCGATCCCACGATGTCGCCGGATCGGCGGATCGTGACGCCGTTGACAGCCGCATTCAGTCCGATAGCGGCCAGGGCAAGGTCATCAATCTCGCAGGCCTCGACATCCGCAGCACCGGCCATGGCACATGCGATTGCCGCGATCCCGCCGCCTGCGGCGAAATCCAGCACGCGCTTACCGGCGACTAGGGCGGGATTGTTCAGGATATGGCGTGCCAGCGCCTGACCACCCGGCCAGGCAAAGGCCCAAAACGGCGGCTCGATATTGCGTTCAGCGAGCCAAGTTTCGGTGGCTTGCCAGATTGGCGTGATCTCGGTTGCCAGGTACAGCCGCGCTTCCGGAACGTGGGGTACGAGGGCCAGGACGGTGTTCGCCTTTATGAACGCTTCGGCGGAGACGCTTGGATGTTCGGTTGCGGTCAAAGCCAGCCCGCCAGGATCGCGAGCGCGACAGCTAGCCCGACCCCGCGATTCGCGCGGAACAATCGTAGGCAGCTGGCTGGATCGTCGATGTTCAGCACGATTACCTGGCGCGCCAGCAAAGCTGCGGGAAGCAGTAGAAGTGGATAGAACCATATCGCCAGTTTTGCCAACCATCCGGCCAAGCCCAGCATTACAATGGTCATTGCGTAACAAATCGCCAGGAACGGCCGGGTTCGGTCACCGAACAGCAGAGCGGTGGAATGAACGCCGACTAGGGCGTCGTCCTCGCGGTCTTGGTGGGCGTAGATCGTATCGAATCCAAGGTCCCACAGGATCGCGGCGGTGTATAGGGCGGCCCATGCTGCATCCAGCTGTCCCGCGGCGGCGGCATAACCCAACGGTGCACCAAAACCGAACGTGAAGCCCATCATCAGTTGAGGCCACCAAGTGACGCGCTTGGCCAAGGGATATAAAACAACCAGAAGTAGCGACGACACACCCAGCACCCAGCTTAGGCGGTTCAGTTGCAGCAAAACGATCAGTCCCAGCAGCAGTAGCAGAGCCAGGAATATCAGCGCGTGGCGAGGCGGTAACGTGCCGGATGCGAGCGGCCGTCCAGCTGTTCGGGCGACCATTCGGTCGATGTCGCGGTCCCACAGGTCGTTGACGACGCAGCCTGCGGATCGCATTGCAACACTGCCGATTCCAAACAGCGCGATCAAGCGGACGGCTTCCGCCACGTTCGGCCGAGCCAGCAAAATGCCCCAAAGTCCTGGCAAAAACAGTAGCCAGGCGCCGATAAGCCTGTCGACGCGGGCGAGGAGCAGGTAGGGCAGCCAAGCGCGGGGCAGTCGAGCAACCCAACCGTTGGCGACAATGTCCGTATGTATTTTTAGGGGGGATGTTCGCGGTTCCATGGCTCCATCCTTACACTATATATCGTTGTCATGATCCGTCTGTACGTCCGATCGACCTTAGCCTCCGGCGCGCTCATCGAGGCGAGTGAGGGACAGGCACATTACCTCGGCGGGGTAATGCGCCGGTCGGTTGGCGACATTGTGCACCTTTTCAATGGTGCCGATGGCGAATGGACTTGCCGGATTGCGACCTTGGCGCGAGGTAAGGGGGTGTTCGCCGTGGAGGCGCTGGTAAGGCCGCAGGCGGAGGAGCCCGGCCCCTGGCTAGCGTTTGCCGTGCTGAAGCGTGACACTACTGATCTGTTGGTGCAGAAGGCGACTGAACTCGGCGTTGCCGTGCTTCTGCCGGTATTTACCGAGCGGACCAATGCCGGTCGCCTGAGTCTGAATCGCCTGCAGGCAATCGCAACCGAGGCAGCCGAACAGTGCGAACGGCTGACAGTGCCGGAGATTCGTCCGGTTAGGCAACTTAATGACATTTTGCCAGATTGGCCCTCCAGCCGTGCGCTGCATGTCGCGCTGGCACGAGTCAACGGGCAGCTCCTGGGGCCGTCCGAAGGTCCCGCCGGCTTGCTGATCGGACCAGAGGGGGGCTTCGGGCCTCGCGATCACGCAGTACTGGACCGATGCCATTTCGTACGCGCGGTGTCCCTTGGGCCTCGCATTCTCCGGGCCGAAACAGCGGCAATCGTGGGTCTGGCCTTGTTGCAAGCCGCAAGGTGTGGCTAGTACGCTGGTTTTAACAGTCAGGCGCGTGTCGGGTCCGTTTTGGGCTAGCCCGCGCGTCGTGCCGCCCGGCGGGTAGTGTCCCACGGGCCGTCTCAACCGAAATATCTTGGGAACCCAATGTCCAATCCAGGAGACGCCGACGACACGCCGCTGACGTCGATAGAACAAATGGCCGAATACCTGTCGGTAGGGTGCAAATCTCGGGCGGAATTCCGCATCGGTACCGAACATGAGAAGTTCGGATTCCGCCACGCCGACCTGACGCCGCCGCCTTATCTGCCGGCCGACGGCCAGCCAGGCGGGATTCGCGACCTTCTGGCCGGCCTCGCCCGCTTCGGTGGAGTGCCGATCCTAGATCGGGGAAATCCGATCGGATTGAAGCAAGGCGCTGCCTCGGTATCGCTGGAACCCGCCGGGCAACTCGAACTGTCGGGTGCGCCATTGGAAAGCCTACACGAAACCAAAACCGAATTAGAAGAGCACTATCGCCAAGTGCGCTCAGCCTGTGAGAGTCTTGACCTGGGCTTCGCCCCGTTAGGCTTCCATCCGCTGGCGACACGGGCAACGATGCCTTGGATGCCAAAGGGCCGCTACGCCATCATGCAGCGATACATGCCCCTTGTCGGCAGCATGGGCTTGGACATGATGACGCGTACCTGCACCGTACAAGTGAACCTCGATTTCGCGTCGGAAGCGGATATGCGGCGTAAGCTGCGGGTTTCCTTGCTGTTGCAACCGTTGGCGACGGCACTGTTCGCGAATTCCCCATTTACCGAGGGCAGGCCAAATGGATTCATGTCTTATCGTGCGCATATTTGGACGGACACTGACAACAAGCGTTCCGGCATTCCGAAAGTGATGTTCGAGGATGGGTTCGGTTTCGAGCGCTATGCGGCCTGGATTATCGATAATGTGCCCATGTATTTCGTCTATCGCGATGGTGGTTATATCGACGTGGCAGGGCAGTCCTTCACCGATTTCATCGCCGGACGTATCCCGGCGCTGACGGGGGTTACGGCGACGCTGGGCGACTTTGCCGATCATGTGACCACGGCGTTCACCGACGTTCGCCTGAAGCGTTTTCTGGAAATGCGCGGTGCTGATGCCGGCCGGGCAGATATGATGATTGCTCAATCGGCGTTGTGGGTCGGTCTGTTGTACGACGACGCGGCCCTAACCGCCGCCGAGGCTCTGCTGCGCGGCGCCGGTTGGGACGACGCCCTTTCCGCAAGAAACGCCGTTCCTCGCATGGGGCTGGAAACGCCATGGCGCGGCGGCAAGCTTCGCGACATCCTGTGCGATGTCGTGACCATCGCCGCAGGTGGACTTCGAGGGCGCGATCGGCGCAACGAGGCAGGAGATGATGAACGCGTCCTGCTGGCCCCGCTGCAGGCTATCGCCGACGGCGGGCCAACCCAATCAGAACACTGGCTGGCCCGCTATCATGGCGCATGGAACCGTGATGTCCGGCGGATTTTCAAAGAGGCGGCGATTTAGCGATGAGAAGATCACCGATCGCAACCGGAGTTCGGGATGGACAAGCGTTGTCGCAGGCGTGCATTGCGGGTCTCCCTCCCAAGAGAGGGTCGATGGCCCGAGGTGGTTTCAACCTCTGCTGCTGCAGCGAGGTAAGTCCGCCGCGATCGTCGAGCCAGACAATGTTGATTGGTGGGGGATACGCCTGCCAAGGGCGCAACCGCAGCGGCGACGCCAGATTCTTTCCAGAGAATACTCCAGCGATGCACATTTTGGTGAATATACAACAAACTGACAGTTGGGTCAGATCAAAAGCGGAGGGGCATCGCTTGAATATCTCATGCCGTTCGGCGGACAATTCTTTTCGAGTAGTCCTCGATCCATCCCGCTATCTTACACCAACCCGCCTAGGGCGTGTTATGTAACTTTTCTGAGACATGGTCTAGATGGAGTCGGATGAGCCATGATCGTAAGTCCTTCCCATCCGATGTCTCCAACGATGAATGGTCGTTGGTAGTTCCATACCTGACGCTGATGACCGAGGAGGCGGCGCAGCGAGATTATCCGCTACGGGAGCTCTTCAATGGTCTGCGCTACGTGGTCCGTTACGGCATCGCGTGGCGGGCAATGCCGAACG
>DAIEHR010000272.1 GCA_027353465.1 Acetobacteraceae bacterium
GGCTTCATCGATTTCAGCCGGTCATCGAAATTGTCAACGTCGATCTCCATCATCTTTCGATCGGCCACCGCGGGCAGCGGGTCGGTCGGCTTACCGGAAAGATCCGACATAACTCCGACAACAAAGGGAAGCTGCACTGATTTTTGCGCGCCATAGGTCTCGACGTCGTATTCGATCTGCACCCGCGGCGCACGGTTGCGGGCGATGAATTTTTGACTACTGGCTTTGGCCATGGTTTTACTCGCTGTAGGAAACGGGTGAAAAACGATTATGCGGTGATCAAGCCGGGTGAACACAGGATATTCGGCAGGGCGGGCAAAATCCTATATTTATTCATCGCGCTGTCCGACAACTGTCTGGGCCTGCATTAATCCATCCGGCGCCATGTCCCGTAGGATTTCCATAAAACCTTTGTCGGCCAGCCTGCGCGCCCGCGCGATCAGAAGGGGCAGCGGGCTGGACGGCTCATGGGTCTCATAGTAGCGGCAAACCAGATCCAGCAATCTCATCGCGTCCTCACGCGAGTTAATCGCCGTCAGTGATGCGATCGACACCCCGCCAGAGCGCGCGGAACCCACCCTTGGTTGTCCGGAACTTTCATCACCCCCGCCTCTCTCCCCGTCGGAAGACGGATCGTCAGCCGCATCGTTGCCAGGTTCATCGTCCCCCGCCGGCATATAATTGCGCAGATAGGAACTGATCTCACGCAGCAGCTTGGTCAGGTTAGACAGGTCAGGCCCGGCGCCGTAACCCGCGTTGGTATCGAATGCACCCTCGATTCCCGTCAGTTCGGCGATCCCGGCATCGAACATCTCCAGGCGCGCCTGGACCACCTGCGCGCCGGTGTCGTTGAAGGCGGCGCGGATCACCGCTTCGGTCTTTTTCTCGGTAGCGTCCTCGGTATCGATGACACCGTTAAAAATGCCGATCGTGCGCCATGACACCGGACCATCGCGGCGCGAGGCGGCCAACGGCATAGTACGTAACAGTCGAAGCACGCGAATCGGGTCAGCGAGCGGCAGCAAGGCGTTCGCACGAAATGTAGGATCGTTGTCGTCCTCGGGATCAAGCTGGGGATGAACATGCGGCCAGCGGTCTTGCAGCAATTGGCGGATCGCCCCGATCACCGAGAAAAATTCCGCCACGCCCTTTAAATGCAGGCGGGCCGTGGCCAGCAGAACCAGCACCCGAAGATCATACGTCCGATCCAGCAACCGCTCCGACTGGGCTGCCACATCCTTCCAGTCCGGGTCTTCCGCCGGAATGATCGTCCCGCCGTATTGTTGCTCCGGTTTTCCTTGCGCCGCGCGTTCAAGCTCGCCGAATGCCGCATCGAATTCAAGATTCGGTCCGGCAGGCGCATCGGCGTCTAAATCCGGCAGGCCACTCGCAAGATCAAAAGGCGGCATTTCAGACAAACCACCCAATCGGATCGGGGCTCATCATTCCCAAAAAATCGCTCATACACGCGGTTCTCATGCACGCGACTTTGGAAGCGGAAGCCCGTAATTTGATAGCACGTTCCACCCCCGCCCTTATTCCCAGCCAGCCGCTTGGTCATGAAACGATAAATGCCGGACTTTGTCCAGCATTACAAAAGCTGGCTCAGCGGAAAGCGTTGCTCATGCGCGGACATTAATAGCACGCTCGCTTTTCGAGGCCGTAACCAGCCGCATGCCAAATGATAATTCCCGCCGGCAGGGAATTCATTAGACGGACGCGAACACTATTCCAAAGCGTCGCCCGGGCGCCCCGCCCCACCACGAACGGCCGCGTCGCTTATTTCTTAGATATCGTATTGCCGTGGCAACTTCGCTTGCAGGCAGCCAGAGATACAGTCTAACACCTCAAATGCGCATGGTCGTGCGGTTTTATATTTTTGGAACAAAACTCATCCGTATCGGAGTCCCCCGTGAGCGAGATACTCGAACATCATGAGCACGCCGAACATGCGGCCGCGCACGGCAACAAAGGCGCCGCCCTGCTGATCGCCATTTTGGCCGCCCTGCTGGCGATCACCGAACAACAGGCGCGTCATTCGGAAATCCGCGTCAGCATCAACGGCGTTTTCGCCGCGGATGCCTGGAGTCAGTATCAAGCCAAATCGACACGCCAGACGATCGCCGGGGACCTGTCGCAAGCGCTCGCCGTGATCGATCCAGCCGGCGATCCGGCGATATCGGAGAAACGTCTGGCCCTTGCCCAAAAACTACGGGACGACAGCAATCGGTTCGCCACGGATCCCAAGGATGGCAAGGAAGCCATCATGGAACGTGCCAAGGAGTTCGAGGAAGTCCGCAATCGTTCGCTGGAGCAGTCGCACAGCTTCGACAACGCGTCCGCCGCCTTGCAGCTTGGCATCGTTCTGGCCACGGCATCGGTGATCGCCAATTCGAAACTGCTCGTCCGGTTCGCCATCCTCATGGGCGGCGTTGGCGTGGCACTCGGCGTGATCGGACTGACGGTGCCTGAACTGGGTGCATTCTGAACCGCCCCCCTTTTTCAGCAGCCCCCATCAGGCATTCGCAGCCGCCATTAATGCCGACGCGTCGCAGCCAGGGCCACAGGGTGTCGCCGACGCCCCAAGGCCAAGGGACCCTTTTAACTGCGCGCTGAAAGCCGCCATGGGCAGGCCCACGTTCAACACCGGCACGTCAGCGATCACGGGAATCTGCCATGTCATCGGCGGTAGATTCAGCGATAGCGCGGCCTCAACGACGGCGGGCGGCGCCATCAGCGTTGGGCAATATTCGACGCGCGGCAAGGCCGCGGCCACAGCGGCAGGCGGCTTTCCAGCGGCTTGTTCCACACGGCTGGCCGTATCAGCGACCCGTTCCGCAACCATCTTCCGCACCGCCGGCAAACCGGCGGCCAGCGGATCGACCCCCAATGCCAGCTTCAACTGAGCCACGGCGGCGAGTGCCGCCGTCAGGCTTGTTGTCAGCGACAGGGCAGCGGCCAGCGTCTCCGTCATCGCCGGCATCGGGATGCGCAGCATAGTCCGCAGGATTGGCGCGAGTTGGGCGGTCAAGCTCGCCGACAGATCGAGCTGGAGTTGGTTGGCGATCGCGATCACCGGCAGCAACGCCCGAAGCTCCGATAAAAAGGGACGCCAGGGCGATAACGGCGGCCCCATCGGTGGTGGCGTGGGATCCAGCAAACCACGCTGAACCGCCTCCGTGACCTGGGCTGCGGTGGTAGCCGCCGCCGAAAGCTGAACCCAAGCCGCGGGATTAATCGGCGCTGCCGTTTCCCGCAAAACCGCCAGTCGCGCGTTTAAGGTGGTAACCAACCGCGCGAACGCGGTCGCCTGGGCTGCCACCATCAGGTTCATCCCCAACGACAGCGCCAGCACCTGAAGCTGCGCGAAGGCCTGGAGTGTGGCAACCGCACTGGCCGAGAGTTGAACCTTCGGCAGCGGCTCATTCAGCCAAGCCGGGTCAGGTGTCCAAGGCGGTGCCGGCAAGCCAAACTGGGCCAGCCAAGCGGCCACGGCCCGCAGTTCTGCCACATGGCCAATCGGTCCGTTGGCTGTACTCCCGGGGTCGGGGCCGGCGCTCGGGTTCGAACCCGGGCCTGTGCTCGCGCCTGCTCTCGGATCGGTATCAGCGGCCGGCGCATCCAGCATGGGCATCAACCGCTCCAGTTCGCTCATCGTGTCTTTGCAAAAGCAGACCATGCCGGATCCCGTTGTTGCCGCACCTTATCGAAAGCCAGAACGGCGGCGATATCAATGGCTGTGCGATCTAATTCGCCATCAGCCGATTTCTTGCTAAGGTCAGACTAAAGGAGATTAGCTATGGGAACACCAGCCGCGCGCGTCGGTGATATGGTTCTGCAGACCGCGCCGCATTGCCATGCGCCGATCCATCCGGCCGCACCGGTGCCGACCCCCGTGCCACATCCAGCCCTGCCCTTGCCGATCCTGCCGCCGGGCGGGGTCACGGTGTTGATCGGTGGCCAACCCGCCGCCCGGGTCAGCGACATGACCAAGGTCTGCACATTGCCAGGGTGCGTACCGGCCGGCCCCGGTATCATCGCCAAAGGCTCTGCCACGGTGATGATTTGCGGCCTGCCCGCGGCTCGGGTGGGCGATGAAACCTTGCACGCCTCTTGCGTGGCGCCCATCCCATCCCCAACCGGCCAGATCGAGCCACCCGGCTGTCCCACCGTGTTGATCGGCGGTTGACCAGCGCGTCGTGAAACTCAGCCATTTCAAGGCGTTCGCGCCGCGCTGTCCGGTCTGCCTGCGCGCCGGCCGCCAGCCGCGGGACTTGGTGCTCGCCCACGTCGCCGAACGGACCGACACCGATGTAATCGCGGCGACGCTGCATTGCCCGGACTGCCAGCATGAGTACCCGGTGCTCGACGGCATCCCCGTCATCGTGCCGGAACTCGCCACGCTGCTGGCGGAACGCGGAATCGAGCTGATGTTGCGCGAAGACCTCGACCCGCAGCTGGAGGGTCTGTTGGGCGACGCCATCGGGCCGGACAGTTGGTTCGACGTGATGCGTCAGGTCCAATCGACCTACGGCTGGGACGGTTACGCCGATCTCGACCCCGAAGAGACCAGCCGCGCCGAAGACCCTGTCCCGGGTTCCGCTCGGCGGTGTCTGGCCCGCCTGCTGGCATTGGCCGGCCCGTCCGAAGCAACGCCACGCCGCGTGCTGGATGTCGGATGCGCCGCCGGGCGCACCAGTTTCGCGTTGGCCCGGGCGTTTCCCCGGGCGCTGGTGCTGGGGGCGGATATCCACCTCGGTCTGCTGCGCCTGGCGCGCAACGCCGGTCTTGGGCATGTGTCGTACCCGCGCCGGCGCATTGGCCTTGTCTATGACCGCCGGCGCTTCGACGTGGCGATCGACGGCGCGGATCGAACTGATTTCTGGGCCTGCGACGCCACCTGCCTGCCCGTCCCTACCGGCGGGTCCGATCTGTGCCTCGCGCTCAACCTGCTCGACTGTGTCAGTAACCCCCGCCAACTGCTGGGGACTCTGATCCAGGCCACAAGCCCGCATGGCCGGATCCTGCTCGCCACCCCATACGATTGGTCGATACGAGCGACCCCGGTCACGGCCTGGCTGGGCGGCCACTCGCAACGCGCCAGCCATGGTGGATCGGGCGAGGCGTTTCTTCAGGCGCTGCTGGCCGGGCCACCGGACCACGCCATTCCCGGCGTGGAAATCCTCGCTCAACAGGCCAACTTCGCCTGGCACACCAGGCTGCATGCGCGAAGCGCCGTGCACTACCAGACTCATCTTCTCGCCCTGCGCCGTC
>DAIEHR010000277.1 GCA_027353465.1 Acetobacteraceae bacterium
GAAGGGTTTTGGTTTCATTCAGCCGGCAGACGGCTCCAAGGACGTGTTCGTCCACATTTCGGCCGTTGAGCGCGCCGGGATGAAGACCCTGAATGAGGGTCAGACGATCAGCTTCGAATTGGAGCGTGGCCAGCAGGGTAAGACCTCGGCCGTCAACCTTCAGGCGGGCTGACATCTGGGGCGGCGCTTTCGTGCGCCGCCTTTTTTCGCTGATGACGAACAGTTCCAACGTCAATGTTCGCCCGGGGATCTGCACAATCGTGCGCTGGATGCCGGTGCCCAGTCAGGGCTGCCAGTATGGCGCCAATAGCGCGCTGGATAACCACGAACGCGTTGCTAATGAGGCGCAGTTTCGCCGCGCCTGAGCCCTTGCCACAGCTAGCGTGGGTTTGGGTTCGATGTGGACCGAACCCGTAGCATAAATTTAGAGCGCGCTGCTAACCGTACTGAGCGTTGTGGACAGAGCGGAACCCCAGGCGCCTGTCATCGCGATCACTCCCGGTTGCACCAGCCTGAACGGGCTCCGACGGTGACCCATAAGTGGGTCAACGGCACTCGATGTAAGTCTTTGTTCGGCACGCCGCCGCCCCACCTATCCCGCGTGGGCCGGTCCGGGGATTACTCGGGCCGCTTTGGCATCGCCGTGCAATTCACGGCCGTGCGGATATGGTCTAACCTGCCTCGCAATATTAACAACGATGCGAGGAAACGATGGACTTCCATGGAAAGGTCGCCCTGATCACGGGCGGGGGCAACGGCATCGGGCGTGCGGCTGCGCTGGGATTTTCCAGCCGGGGCGCAAAGGTCGTCATAGTTGACCGCGACCAGGCCGCCGGAGAGGCGACAGCCGGGATTCTGCGTCAACAGGGCGGCGAGGCGCATTTCGTCCCCGCCGATGTCACCCACTCAGCCGACGTGCGGAACTATGTGAAGGTTGCGCTGGACACATATGGCGCCATCGATTGCTTCCATAACAACGCGGGGATCGAGGGCAGCGTCGCGCCGACTGCCGAATATGATGAGGATATGTTCGACCGGGTGATGGCGGTGAATGTGAAAGGCGTGTTTCTGGGCCTTCGGCATGTGCTGCCGGTGATGATCCGGCAGGGACGCGGTTCGGTGGTGAACACCGCCTCGATCGCTGGGCTCGTCGGCACGCCGGGAATGCCAGCCTATGTCGCGTCCAAACACGCGGTGATCGGGTTGACCAAGTCGGCCTCCGGTGAGGTTGCGCGCATGGGCATTCGGGTAAACTGCATTTGCCCCGGCCCGATCGATACGCGGATGATCCAGTCCTTGCAGACGATGTTGAATCCAAACGATCCCGCCGCGGTCGGTGCGCGGTATCAGTCCGCCATTCCTCTGGGGCGGTATGGCACCGCCGAGGAAGTCGCCAACCTGGTGATTTTCCTGTCCTCCGACCTCGCGTCCAACATCACCGGCGCGCAATATGTCGTCGATGGCGGGCGGACCGCGACCGGCGGCGCGGTGACCCAGGTCGCGGTGAACTAGATGTTGTTGCAAGGGAAACTGGCCCTGATCACGGGCGGAGGTTCGGGTATCGGCGAAGGCATCGCCAGGGCCTTCGCCGAAAATGGTGCCCGTGTGATCGTTGCCGACGTCAATGAAGCCGGCGCGGCTCGGGTCGCGGCGGAGACAGGCGGCGAATATTACGGTCTCGATGTGTCAAACCGAGCAGCCTGTGACGCGCTGGCAGCGAAGGTAGGACCGATTTCAGTGCTGGTGAACAATGCGGGCATCATCCGGCGCGGCAAGCTGGAATCCGGCACCGCTCGTCAGGATTGGGACGCCACGATGGCGGTCAATCTGGATGGCCCCTACAACATGGTGACGGCGTTCCTGGACCAGTTGAAGACAACGAAGGGATCGGTGATCAATATTGGATCGATCCAATCATTTGTCGCGCTGCCGAACTCGGCGGCGTACACGACGTCCAAGGGCGGCGTCCGCGCTCTGACCAAGGCGCTGGCGATCGAGTTATCGCCACAAGGCGTGCGGGTGAATGCCATCGGACCCGGCATGATCGCCACCCCGCTGAACGCCAACGCTCGCCAGAACCCAGACTACATGGCTAACTTCGCCCAGCGCATCCCGTTGGGACGCCTGGGGGAGCCGGCGGATATCGCTGGGCCAGCAGTATTTCTGGCCTCCGATCTCGCGCGGTATGTCACTGGCGTTACCCTGCCGGTGGACGGCGGGTTTTTGGCGTATTGACGATGAAGACCGTTCGCACGCCGGTCCTGGAGATCGCATACCGTCAGGCCGGGCCGGCGGACGGGCCGGTGGTCATTCTGCTGCACGGCTGGCCGTCGGATGTGCATGACTACGATGCTGTCGTGCCGCCGCTGGCGGCCGCGGGGTATCGCGTGCTGGTGCCATGGCTGCGCGGCTTCGGAGCAACGCGTTTTCTCAGTGATGCGACTCCACGAAGCGGACAGCAGGCCGCCTTGGGCGCGGATGTGCGGGATTTCATGGATGCGCTGGAGATCCCGCGCGCCATTCTGGTCGGTTATGACTGGGGCGGACGCGCGGCGTGCGTGGTCGCGGCGCTGTGGCCGGAGCGTGTGGCAGGGTTGGTGGCGATCACCGGCTATGGAATCCAGGACATCGCCGCGTCCGGCCGTCCGGGTTCGGCGGAGCAGGAACATCGTTACTGGTATCAATGGTATTTCCACACTGAGCGCGGACGCGCCGGGCTGACTGCTAACCGGGGGGAGCTGACGCGGCTGTTGTGGCGGCTGTGGTCGCCGAACTGGGTGTTCGACGACGCAACGCTGGCGGCGACAACAGCGAGTTTTGCAAACCCCGACTTTGTCGATGTAACGATACAGTCCTATCGGCATCGTTATGGCAACGCCGCGGGTGATCCGGCATACGAGCATCTGGAGGCGCGATTGGCTGCCCAGCCGACGATCGCCGTCCCGACAATCGTGTTGCATGGGGAGGACGACGGGGTCGGTTCCCCGGCTAGTTCGATCCCGCGGGACAGGCTGCTGACGGGACTGATCGAGCGTCGGCAGATTCCGTTGGCGGGCCACTTCCTGTCACGCGAAAACCCAGACGATGTGGTGGCGGCGGTTGTGCGATTGGCCGGTCCGGCGGCATAACGGTACCAGAGGAGATGCGGTCATGGAGATCATTCCAAGCGGTCAGACACTGGGCGCCAAGGTCGAAGGCGTCGATCTCGCGGCCCCATTGTCTGATAGCGACTTTCGGACGGTATTGCGGGCGCTGGGTCAGCACGGCGTGTTGTGCTTCCCGAAACAGACCTTCGAGACGCCGGCGTTGGCGGCGTTCGCCAAGCGGTTCGGTGACCTGGAAGTAAATGTCGCCAATCTATATTATGAACCGGGCTTTCCCGAGATCATGATCCTGTCCAACCAGATCGGCGCGGACGGCAAACCCGTGGGTTTGAACGATGCCGGGCAGGGCTGGCACACCGATATGTCCTATAGCAAGGACATCGCGCTGGCGAACATCCTGCATGCCCAGGCGGTACCGATGCGCAATGGGAAGTCGGTCGGCGAGACCCAGTTCCGTAACATGCACGCGGCGTATGACGAACTGCCCGACCAGATCAAACACAAGATCGAAGGCCGCACCGCGACGCATGATTTCGAGAAGTTCTGGGAGGTGATGCGCCTTCGCCCCGGGTCTCGCCGTAATCCGTTGACCGCGGAGCAGAAGCGAAAGAAGCCGCCGGTTTCGCAGCCTTTGGTTCGGATTCATCCGTTAACCGGCCGGAAGATTCTGTATGCGAACCCCGGCTATACGATGTGGATCGACGGGATGGAGCGCGAGGAGAGCGACCAGATCACGGAATATTTGTTTCGCCATCAGGAACGGGCGGATTTTCTGTACGCGCACCATTGGGCGGTGGGCGACGTGTTGATGTGGGACAATATCGGCACGGTGCATAACGCGATCGCCGATTACCTGCCGGATGAGCCGCGCTATATGCGCCGAGCGCAGGTGATGGCGACACTGGATTATTCGGCGTTGGTGGCGTGATGTCCTGTGTGGTTTAGCCCCCAGTGCGACCGGAAGGCGGCCCCTGCTGTCAACAGACGGGCCGCCGGATCGCACCGGCTTACGGGTAAGCGGCACCCCTGGTGTTGACGTAGAGTGCATAGACCGACGTGCTGGCGCACATATACAGGCGGTTATGCAGCAATCCGCCGAATGTCAGATTGGCGCATGTCTCGGGCAGATGGATCTTGCCGATCAGGTCGCCGTTCGACGCGTAGCACCGTACGCCGTCTTCCTTGGCATCGCCCCAGCCCATGCTGGTCCAGACCGAACCTTCGACATCGACGCGCATGCCGTCGGTGAAGCCGGGCGCGAAGCCCTCGGCAAAGACCTTGCTGTTGGTGAGTTTGCCGCCCCCGACATCGACATCGAAGACCCGGATATGCGCCGGCCCGCCGTGGGTGATGCCGCTATCGATGATGTAGAGCTTCTTTTCGTCGGGTGAGAAGGCCAGCCCGTTCGGCTGGGTGAAGTCATCGACCACCACTTTGATCTCGCCGCTTTTGGGGTCCACGCGGAAGACATTGTGTTTGGCCTGTTCTTGCGGCGCTTCCAGACCCTCATAATTCCCGCCGATGCCGTACGACGGGTCGGAAAACCAGATCGAATCGTCGGAGGCTACGACGACATCGTTTGGTGAGTTGAGCTTCTTGCCGTTGTAGGAGTCGGCAATGATGGTGATGGTGCCGTCGAACTCGGTTCGTACAACCCGCCGTCCGCCGTGCTGGCACGTGATCAGACGGCCCTGGCGGTCAACGGTATTGCCGTTGGAGTTGTAGGATGGCGAGCGGAAAACGCTGAGATGGTTATCATCCTCGGTCAGCCGCATCTGGCGATTATTGGGAATGTCGCTGAAGATAAGGTAACGGCCGGCGCGAAAATAGGCCGGCCCCTCGGCCCAGCGAAAGCCGGTTGCAACACGCTCTACCGCGCCGGTACCGGGGCTGCCCTTGAAGCGTTTGTCGAGTGCTTCGATGTGCGAATCCGGGTAGCGGGATCCGGCCAGCGGACCCAACGGCAGTTGTTCACTGGGCGGAACCGGTAGCGGATCACCGGTCTCACCCGTGAGGGGCACCGTTGCGGCGGTAGCTAGTTTGACCGTGCCCGCTGCTGTCGCGGCGGCAGCGGATGAAGCCAGGAATGCGCGTCTGTTCATGTTGTTTCCTCCCGATCGCCTCTTGTTTTGGAAAGAGGTTACACGGCAGGCATTACATTGCCGTAGTATTTTGGCAAGGACAAACGGTGTGAAAATTTGGTGGCACCGCAATGGTAACTACGAATTTCACGACATATTGAATTAAATCAAATTATCAATTCTGATAATAGAAGTATTCAGGCCTGATCGGGGATTTTGTTGACTCTTCATGGTGACTCCGGTGCCGGGACGGGATTCCGCCAATTCACACGCTGAATTCCAGGGCTACGCCGAACGCCTCGGTTGCCGGAACCAGCACGCTGGTTCCAATCCTGTCCACGCCCCGGATGTGTCCGGCCTCTAAGGCGGTTTCGGCGGCATCCAGCGACAGGGTGCGAAATGTCAGCGCGGCCATGTAGTCGCGCCGGCCGCGGCTGTCCGGGGCGGCGCCGCCGAACATTTCCCACAGCGCGGCGGGGTGGACGATGTCGAATCGGGACAGACCGAGCCGTAGGGAGCAGCCGTCATCCGTCGGCTGAACGGCGGCGGCGCCGAACATGTGTGCGAACAGGCCGCCCAGGATGTCTGGATCCTGCGCGGCGATGACGGCCCTGGCGATGCCAATCGCCCCGTTGGCGTGGTGGCGCCATTCATCCCGCCAGACCAGGTCGCGGGTCAAATGCTGGCAGAAATACAGCCGCCCGGCCGCCGCCGCCGAACGCGGAAGGCGGGTGGTGCGGAAGACGGCGTCGCGGGTTTCTCCCCCAGCCTCGACCGGGCGGGAGAATTGCTGCGGGGGATCGATGGGAACCTCGTTGCGCCGGAGCGCTTCGTAGGTTCGGCTGGCGTCCTCGGTGCCGAATACCAGCCCATCCAGGCCGAACGGGGCGCCCATGATCTCCGGACGGCTGTCGTCGCCGGGTCTGGCGGCGATCAACTCCATGTAATCGGTGCCGAACATCGCCAGATGGTTCATGGAGCCCAGCGTATGGTATCCTCGCGGCGTCAGGGTAAAGCCCAGCCGGCGGTAAGTGTCCGCAGCCTCGTCGATACGGTCGCGCACGTTGACGACGACATGGTCCAGGGTCGGGACGGGAAATTCGGGCGTCATGGGCGGTAGTTCCAATCGTGGCGACGCCCTATCGTCCGCCACCATGGACAGGCGGGGCAAGGGGAATGCGGGCCGGGCAACGCACGGCTGGCTTGTCTTTCGGCTCTGTCGTACTCTAACGCAGCGCGAAGGGTTCTGATCATGTCTGATACTCAACAACCTGTCCTATTGCTGACCGGCGCCAGCCGGGGGATCGGCCATGCCACGGTCAAACGCTTCGGCAGTGCCGGGTGGCGGGTGCTGACGATTTCCCGCCAGGCATTCGATCCGCGCTGCCCGTGGCCGGGCGGGGAGCGGAATCACATCCAGCTCGATCTGGCGAACGTGGATGTGGTGCGCGAGGCGCTGCCGGAGATCAAGCGCATATCCGGCGGGCGGCTGGACGCGCTGATCAACAACGCGGCGGTTTCGCCGAAGCATTCGGACGGCAGCAAGATCACCAGCCTGCAGATGGCCTATCTGGACTGGCTGCACATCTTCAACGTGAACTTCTTCTCCGCCGTGCTGCTGGCGCAGGGGTTGAGCGACCTGCTGATCGAGTCCAAGGGCAGCATCGTCAACATGACCTCGATCGTCGGCTCGCGCGTACATCCGTTCGCCAGCGCGGCGTATGCGACATCGAAAGCCGCGCTGGCGGCGCTGACGCGGGAGATGGCGAACGATCTGGGCCGCCACGGCGTGCGGGTGAACGCGGTTTCGCCCGGAGAGATCGACACCGCGATCCTGTCGCCGGGGACCGAGGAGATCGTCCAGCGGGAAATCCCGATGCGCCGGCTGGGCAAACCCAGCGAGGTGGCGGATTTGCTGTTTTTCCTGTGTTCCAATCAGGCGCTTTATCTCAGCGGGTCGGAGGTCCACATCGACGGCGGGCAGCGGGTTTAGCAGCCCGCAATATTGCCAACCTGTCCTCGGGCGGCGATGGTGGCGCCCGCCAATAACGAGGAAACAGACGTGACACAGCCTACTGGCCCGCTGGCCGGCATTCGGGTCATCGACATCACCACAGTCGTTCTCGGGCCGTTCTGTTCCCAGACGCTGGGCGACATGGGCGCCGACGTGATCAAGGTGGAAACGGTGGATGGCGGCGATTCCATCCGTCTGATCGGGCCGTCGCGCACGCCCGGCATGGGCAGCTACTATGCCAACCTCAACCGCAACAAGCGCAGCCTGGCGCTGGACCTGAAGCAGAAGGCGGCGCGCGAGGCGCTGTTGAAGCTGGTCGAAACCGCCGACGTCTTCGTCCACAACATGCGGATCGGCGCCGCCTCCCGCCTCGGCCTGGACTACGACACGCTTCGCGCCCGGAATCCGAAGCTGATCTATGCGTGCGCGAGCGGGTTCCGCAAGGGCAGCTCCATGCAGGAGTTCCCGGCCTATGACGACCTGATCCAGGGCGTGTCCGGGGTTGCCTCGCTGAACGCCGGGCCGGACGGGGCGCCGCGCTATTTCCCGACGGTGATGGTGGACAAGCTGACCGGGGCGCAACTGGCCTCGATGATCGGCATGGCGCTGTTTCACCGCGAACGAACCGGCGAGGGGCAGGAAATCCATCTGCCGATGATGGAGACGATCCTGTCGTTCATGCTGGTCGAACATTTGTGGCATGGCACCCTGGGCGAGCCGGAGAAGGGCATGGGGTATCCCCGTATGCTGACGCCGCACCGCCGGCCGTACCAGACCAAGGACGGCTTCATCAGCGTGATCGCCCACAGCGACGCCCAGTGGAACAAGCTGTTCGAGGCGATGGGCGTGCCGGACTATAAGGACGATCCAAGGTTCAACTCGGTAGCGGCGCGCAGCCGGAACATCGACGCGGTCTATGCGACGCTGACGGAGGGCATGAAGCAGCGTACCACCGAGGAGTGGCTGGCCGAACTGCTCCCGGCCGATATCCCCTGCGGCAAGGCGAACACTCTGGCGGAGCTGTTCGCCGACCCCTACCTGCAAGAGACCGGCTATTTCGAGGACTATGATCATCCGGTCGAGGGCAAGGTCGTGATCCCGGCGATTCCGGCC
>DAIEHR010000280.1 GCA_027353465.1 Acetobacteraceae bacterium
GCGACCGCCGAAAGCGCATTCCCTTCGGTGATGCGCAGCATAGAGCGAGGAAAATCAGAGCCATGGACGGGTGGAAGGCTTTGATGATAGCGCGATACGGTGTCGCCGATCTCATCCAGAAGTTTCTCGGTCAAATCGTTATTCGATGCGATCTCATCGCCGAAATCGGCTTTGGGAACCTTGCCCATGCGTAGAACGAATTCGATCGGGTTGTCATCGCCAAAGGCCAGGGTCCCATCGGCTAGACGCACGATTCCGGCGACGTCGTGGTAAAGACCGGGTGCCCATGGCTGGTTGAGCTCAAGCTCGCGCCGAAGGAAATGCGCGCGTGCGTCCAGTGCCGTGAAGTCCAGGAACGGCAGCCGCACGGCCTTCTTCAGTTTCCAAACCGTGTCGGAACCAATGAATACCGCTGAGATATGGGTTTCCTTCGGCGGCCCGCCCGCGAGCCGGCTCAGGAACCCGGCGACGTCCTGCTGTTCG
Organism: Acetobacteraceae bacterium; assembly: GCA_027353465.1. Lineage (GTDB taxonomy): Bacteria > Pseudomonadota > Alphaproteobacteria > Acetobacterales > Acetobacteraceae > Rhodopila. The sequence continues at coordinate 484 of DAIEHR010000280.1, forward strand.
GCCGGAATGGTCATGACGGGAAGAACTGCGGCGCCTCGGTTCGGGCGAACATGCCGTAGTCGCGGATGATCGCCACCACGCGGCGCCGCCCGGATGCATCGCCGGTTTCGGCCGCCGCGGACACGAGATCGGGCCACTCACGCAGATACAGTCCGTTGCCCGGCTGGGTTATGCTGTTGAAAACATCCCCGTTCGCAAGCGGTTCTGTGTTGTCCAGCGGCCCTTCTGTCAGGCTTACGGCCTTGGCGATTCCTGTTTCCGTGGTATCGAAACGATCGCGTCGCGGCGGCGAGGCCATGTGCGAATCAGACACGATCTCGCCGACGCGCAGGTGGTAATCGGCAAAGATACGCGAACGGCCTTTGCCCTGGATGTCGTGGTGCAACGCGTGGGTCCGCCAGCGGATCAGCGCCTTCTCATCGCGCCATATCGACAGCGACACCAGCCAACCGGGACGGTGTAGGCTGGCAAAGCGTTCATTCGTCAAAAACCCGTCGATCGCCAGCAGCTCGGGTCGCAGGCTGGCGGCATGGTCCAGATACGCCGTCATGGCATCGGGTCGCGGAAACACTTCGAATATGACGGCGAACATCGATCGGTTTTCTCCCCGTGCCGCGATGGCCTGGGCACCGGAAGAAGTCTAGCCGCTTTCGGTCTCGCCGGTCACCGGGCCGGCGACCCAATTTGGAACCTACGTCAATGATCGGCGGTTGACATCCGGGGGTCGGCGCCGCGCGCCCATTCGTTGACCAGGGTATAGCCGATGCCCAGCAGCACCGGGCCAAGGAAGATGCCCAGCAGCCCGAACCCCAGGGCGCCACCCAGAACACCCAGGACGGTCAGCAGGAACGGCAGCTGGGCGCCGCGCGATATGAACCATGGGCGGATCAGGCTGTCTGATCCGGTAATCGCGCCCGCGCCGTACAGGGCGAGGAAAATGCCCCATCCCAGGTGGCCGGTTCCCAACAGCCATATCGCGGCCGGAATCCAGACGACAGGCGCGCCGATCGGCAAGACCGAAAGCAGGCCGGCGATGGAACCCAGCAGAAGCGGTCGCGGCACGCCGGACAGCCACAGTCCGAATGTTGTCAGGATACCCTGAACCAGGGCGGTACCCAGGATTCCATAGACAACGCCGCGAACCGTCGCACCGGTCACGGTGATCAGCCGTTCGGCTTGGTTTCCCGCGATCCGGTGCAGCAGCAGGCGTAACCGGCCGGCGATAGGCTCCCCGTAAAGGTAAAAGAAGAAGGCGATAAACAGCGCCAGCAGGAACATCAGCACCCCGTTGGCGATACCCAGCAGCAGGCTGAGTCCGTCTTCAACGACGATGCCAAAATAGGGGCGCAGCGCTTCCAGCATCACCGTGATATCCGCGGCCCAGCGGTTCCAAAGGTCGCCGATGGTATTGCCGATCAAGGGGATATCGAAAACCCATAGCGGCGAATCGGGAAGGCCGGCACGCAGCCCATCCATGATCACGTGCCGCAAATGCGTGACGTCGTCGGCGCTGCCGGGGGCGGCGACGCCGATGGGCAAAACCAGCACCACCGCGGTCAGCGTGACCATCAGCAGCGCAGCCGGTACCCGGCCCAGACGGACATGCAGGCGTAGCCAGTCGTACACTGGCCAAGTGGTGTAAACCAGGATTCCGGCCCAAAGCAGGGCGGAGACAAACGGATACAACACCAGGATGCAGCCGATCGCCACGCCGCCCAGCAGCAGGCCCATCAGGATCCGTTCAGCGATCATATGTCCCCGTTCGCGTGTTTTCGCGTGGTCGAAGCCATCGGCGGCGATGCCTAGCCAAGTCCGGCGCCCACCTGTAACTTCGGTTTCAAGCTGGCAACCCCCAACGGGCGCCGGCCCATACCAGTCGTTGCGTGTTTCGGACGGGCAGACAAGGGGGCATTCCGGCCCCTCGCTCCGCGGCCGGCAGGTAATGTCACGGGCAACAAGAGGTTCGCTATGCCACGTTTAGCCGCCAATCTGTCGATGATGTTCAATGAAGTGCCGTTCCTCGACCGGTTCGCCGCCGCCCGCAAGGCGGGGTTTGAGGGCGTGGAGTTCCTGTTTCCCTATGACTTTCCGGCCGCCGCCATTCGCGAACGGCTGAATGGTGAAGGGCTGACGCAGGTGCTGTTCAACATGCCGCCGGGTGACTGGGCGAACGGCGAACGGGGCATGGCGAGCCTGCCGGGCCGTCAATCCGAATTCCGCGAATCGGTGAAGAAGGCCCTGGATTATGCCGCCGCGCTAGAATGCCGGCAGATCCATTGCATGGCCGGCCTTATGCCGCCGGGCCTGTCGATGACGACAGCGACGGCGGTCTATGCCGCGAATCTGGCCTGGGCGACGGAACAGGCGAAGCCGGCGGGCGTGAAGGTGGTGATCGAACCGATCAACCATCGCGACATGCCTGGCTATTTCCTGAACACCCAGGCTCAGGGCGCCGCGATCATCGACGCGATCGGGCGCGACCGCCTGGGGCTACAATTTGACGTTTACCATGTGCAGGTGACCGAGGGCGATATCACCAAGCGCATGGAACAGTTCATGCCGGTGATCGCGCATATGCAGATCGCCGACGTCCCGGCGCGAAACGAGCCCGGAACCGGCGAAATCGGCTGGCAATATGTCTTCCGCCGGATGGATGAGCTTGGATACCAGGGCTGGGTCGGATGCGAATACCGTCCCGCCGGGGACACCGTCGGCGGCCTGGGCTGGCGCGGGCATTTCGGCGTCTAGCCGGCCACGAACCCAACTAACGATCCGGATTCCGCCGGGTTCTGACGATTATCGAGGAGCAAACGACATGAAGATCGGATTTATCGGCCTGGGAATCATGGGCCGCCCGATGGCGATGAACCTGAAAAATGGCGGTCACGAACTGATCGTTCTGGAACGGTCCAGCCTGACCGACGAAATCCGTGGCGCGGCAAAGGTGGTTGCAACGCCGAAGGCGGTCGCGGCGGAAGCCGAGGTGCTGATCCTGATGCTGCCCGATACTCCCGATGTCGGCGCTGTCCTGTTCGGCGAAAACGGCGCCGCCGAGGGACTTCAGAAGGGCACGCTGGTGATCGACATGTCCTCCATCAGCCCAATTGAAACAAAGGAATATGCCGCCAAGCTCATCGCCAAGGGCTGCGAGTATGTCGATGCCCCGGTGTCCGGTGGCGAGGTCGGCGCTAAGGGCGCGACCCTGACGATCATGGCCGGCGGCGCCGATGCCTCGTTTGCCCGGGCGAAGCCGCTGTTCGACCTGATGGGCAAGAATATCACCCATGTGGGATCGGAAGCCGGTGCCGGTCAGGTCTGCAAGGTGGCGAACCAGATCATCGTCGCGCTGAACATCCAGGCAGTGTCGGAAGCGCTCGTTTTCGCCTCCAAGGCGGGCGCCGACCCGGCCAAGGTGCGGCAGGCGATCATGGGTGGGTTCGCATCCTCTCGCATCCTGGAGTTGCATGCCGAACGGATGATCAACGGCACCTTCAACCCGGGATTCAAGATCAAGCTGCACCAGAAGGATCTGAATCTGGCGCTGGCCTCGGCCAAGGCCCTGAACATGGCGCTACCGAATACAGCGATCGCCCAGCAGATGTTTTCGTCCTGCATCGCCCATGGCGGGGCGGAACTGGACCACTCGGCATTGATCACGGTGATCGAGGACCTCGCGGGCCATAAAATTCGCTAACCGGAATGGTCTTGGTTTGTTCTAATGAAACGAGTCGCATGAGGTGAAGGGGGGTTGAGTTTTAGAGTGCGCCCATCATAAACTATTCTGGCTACAAGGTATCTGAGACGGATTGCCTGACCCAGACGATTGATTCTGGTGCGCATTCCGTCTCCTGTTGCCAGAAAGTGGCGGTCTATCAGCTATTTACTCGCATGAGTTGCGTGGGGGCAGGCGTCTATGTCGATGCGTTTCACCGAGATCGGTCAGCAACTTCGGGCATACCGCCTGGAATCCGGCCTCCGGGCCGAGGAGATCGCAGCCCGGCTCGGCGTTTCTCGCGCCGCTCTCTACCGCTACGAGAAAGGCGAGGTCATCAAGCTTGATACGATCAAGCGGTTGGCCGAACTGCTAAAAATTTCGCCACTGTCGCTGCTCGGGATCGGTGTCGAGTACTACAACCGGCCAATCGGGTATTTTGAGCGTGTGCGCCAGATCGAGGAAACCGCTGATCAGTTCCTGCAACTCGCTGGACCGCTTTGCTACCTGACAACCTCCGACGCATACGACAACGCGTTGGGCGAGGCGTTCGAGGAAATCGCCGACCAGGCTGGCGGCGAACGCGTGGCGATGCGCAGCATGGCGGAACAGGTGCTTGGCATCCTGGCCGCCCGCAAGCGGATGTATGCGATGCGGCGGCCCAGCATCATCGCGATGGTTTCTCTGCCCGCCGTGCAACGCCTGATCGAGGTCGGGATCGTCAGCGGCGGCCACATGTCCGATCGGGTGCGGCGGATGTGCCGGGATGTCGCCATGAGCGAGGTCGAGAACATCGCCACCCTGATGGAAACCGAACCCATGGGTTTGCAATTCGGCTTGTTAGCAGGGGCGCCTCCAAGCTCGTCGTTCAAAATCTTGCGGGCTCGGGATCGGGTCAGCCTGGCGATCAACCCATTTCGCACTGATACGCATCCTGGTGTGCAAACCGGCGTTGCCATGATTACCGGCGCGGATGAGGCAATCACGGCCCATCAGCGTGTCGCTGAGGCAAGTTGGCGAGAGTCGATCAAGGGGCAGGCCGGTGCCACGCGGCTGCGGCAGTTGTTAAACGTCGCCTCCCCAGTTTCCTAGTAAGCTGATCCCGGCGGAAGCACCTTCGCGGTCCGGTGAATTGTCCCATCAGGCTCCAGGCCCATCGTAAAGTCGTACAAATCTCATCGATTAATCTCTAAACAAATTCATTCCGGTTTAGATCTGACTGCCATCCTAAAAGTGATGGGCGGCGGCGCCGGACCGGGTGGGACTCCCGTCGGTGTGTTTGCATTTTCATTAGTTCCAGCCTATGCTTTTCCGTAAGGGAGATCACGGGCGACATGAATGCTAGTTAGTCGCAGGGACGTTTCGCGCGTTCGTTCCATTTGGAATAGTGTCACTGCCATGCGGTCTGGGTTGCGGTTTGCCTCTGGCTTGGTCTCAATCGGCCTGAAGGCCCCGCAATGGTCTCGAATCCGGACGAACTCCGCGCCTGTTGCCGTTAATGAACCCCAGGACGATCGATACACGACGCAGAAGATGGAGGCGCTTGGGCGCCTGACCGGCGGCATCGCCCATGACTTCAACAATCTTCTGACCGTGGTTCTGGGAAATGCCACTGCGCTGCGGGTCGGCGCCGAAGCCCGTGGCGATCTTCAGGCGACCCAGCGTGCGGAAATGATCGAACGCGCCGCGGAGCGAGGCGGACGCCTGGCAAGCCAATTGTTGGCTTTCTCTCGTAAGCAAATGTTGCGACCTGAAACCGTTTCGGTTTACCGGGTCGTATCCGCAATGATTGATCTGCTGGCCAGGGCCTCTGGCGAGGCCGTTCGAATACGGCTGCAAATGGATCGTGGCCTTTGGAATTGCCGCATCGATGTTGGTCAGTTTGAATCGGCCATTCTCAATCTGGTGCTGAATGCGCGGGAGGCGATGCCGGACGGGGGCAATATTGTTATCGAGTGCCAGAACCACAAAGCGTCCGGAATATCGATGGCCAGAAAGGCCCATGCGCCTGGAGATTACGTGCGCGTTGACGTCAAGGACACTGGCTGCGGGATTTCGCCCGAGCTGTGCGATAAGGTGTTCGAACCCTTCTTCACGACCAAACCCTTTGGCCAGGGCAGTGGCCTGGGACTGTCTCAAGTACACGGGTTCGCCGGCCAGTCCGGCGGCTGGGTCGAGCTCCAAAGTTCGGTTGGGGTTGGCACAACCGTGTCAATGTTTCTGCCTCGCGCCAAGGGTCGCGACGCCGACCCGCCGAAAGCCCCGGTCCAGGGGATCGCGGTTGTCGTTCTGGAACCTGATCCCGACCTGCTTGAAGTTGCTTGCGACACGCTCACACAGGCGGGCTACAAAACCTTGGCCGCCGCGGACGCCTCCGCCGCCCTGGCCCACTTGGTGTCGGGTCAGCGCATACAGCTTCTGGTGACCGAGGCCGACCTTCCCGGAGGCATCTGCGGAATCGAACTGGCGCGCAGTGCGCGACAGGTTCATCCGGGGCTGCGAGTATTGGTGGTGTCCAAGGGCATGCAGGGGCTCAACAAGCAGTTCGATTTCCTGATGAAGCCCTATCGGCCGGCCGATCTGGTGAACGTCGTTGGCGCGGTTCTGACGAGCGACACGTTTTCCGTTGAAACCGAGCAGCTTTTAGCCGACGCACGGACAGACCCGGTGCCGAGCGGTGGATTTCCCGCCGAACCGCCTCTGTCCAATGAGGCGTCTGAGCCGATCGCCGGCGACGGCCCAATCCGTCTCGGGGTGATGCCGTTCAAAACCATCGGGGCAGGCACCGACACCGCGTTTGCCATTGGCTTGGCGGAGGAGATCACGGCGGCCTTTTCGCGTTTCCGTTCCATTACCTGCGTCGCCTCGGCTTCGATTGGTGCGTTGGCGGGTGAAGCGCCGGGCGAGTCCGATCACTGGAAGGCGTTGAACCTGGACTTTCTGGTGCAGGGCAGTTTGCGCACCAGAGGCCGGGAGGTCCGGGTCATCCTGCGGCTGATCGACATGCGCGGTTCCGGCGAAATGAGTTGGGGCCAACGGTTCGATGGCCCGATGCCCGACCTGTTAAATTTGCAGGACCGTATCGCGCGGGAGGTAGCGGCGCAGGTCGTGCCGGAATTGATTGTCTGGGAGGGCGAGGGGGCGTCGATCCGTCCCCAGGTCAACCCAACCGCCTATAATCTGGTGCTGCGTGCAATCCCCGCGGTTTATCGGCTGGATGAGACTGGATTTCGAGAGGCTGGGGCGCTGCTGGAGCAGGCCTTGGCGATAGGCCCCTCAAGTGCCGGTTGTCATTCCTGGCTCGCGCATTGGTATCTGTTTCTTGTCGGGCAGGACTGGGCACAGGATCGCACCAAAGCGGCCGAACGGGCGGACTTTCTGTCGCAGCAGGCGATTATACTCGATTCCGGCGATGCCCGTGGATTCACGGTTGCGGGGCACGTCCGAGCCTTTCTGCACAAAGACCCGCAGGCTGCCCTTTGGCTGCATGACCGTGCGATCGCTCTGAACCCAAGCCTGACGATAGCGTGGTGTTACTCGGGATTGGCGCACAGCTATTTGGGGCGCCACGCGGAGGCGATCAGCCGGATCCAGCATGCCCAGGACCTATCGCCTTACGATCCTTACGCCTTTTTCTTCAATATGGCGCTCGGAATGCCCTATCTGTTGACCGGGCAATATGAAAAAGCGGCCCGTGTGGGCAGGCGAGCGCGCGATCTCAACCCCGGTTTTTCCTCAGGCTACAAGGGGTTGCTCGCAGCGCTTGGGCATTTGGGCGCGACTGGGGAGGCGGAAGCGGTTCTTCAGCGTCTGATGACGCTGGAACCGGCATTTTCGGTTCGCCGCGCCATTGAACGCTCACCGCTAACCCGGCAGGAAGACTTGATCCGATACGTGGAAGGGCTGCGGCGGGCCGGCGTTCCCGAACAGACCAGGCAATAGAGGCAGGTTTCCCTGTCGGATCGCCTTGCCCCGGCGTTGCCTTTCCTTCGGGCACACGCCGGCTTTTGTTGTCAGGCTGCGACTATCAGGTCCGTCTCTTTGGCGGCGATCGCGCTCATCGGGCATTTGCCCTGGCGCCGTTTGCGGGCCGCGATCGCGTAGGCGCCGAACGGGCGGTTCACGTTTTCGGTCGGCACCACAATGGTCGCATGGTAGGCATCCCAATCCTTGATGCTCATGCTGTTCATGTCCGGTGTCAGATCGGTGGCGCTCAGGGTTTCGTCGGAATAGGCCTCACGCGGTAACGGCTGAACCTGCAGCAGCGGAAAATCGGCCCGCAGATGCACCGGTTGATGCGTGCGCGTAAGCCTCAGGTTGGTGAACAATGGCCCGAACCAGCAATCCGTCTCGACGATGCCTTCATATAGGCTATAGCCGCCGGGTAGCGCGATATTGGCCGGCGGCCTGACCAGCAGGCTCCAGCCCGGTGCGGTCTGCGCCATCAGGCCCGTCCATATCTGGACGACGCCTGGTTCGGGCAGCGCCGTCAGAAAGGGTGGTGCGCAACCGCGCAGGGCGCTTGGGACCGCGTCATCGAAAGCCTGGGAAAAGTCGGGAAATTGAGCGGACGGCGACAGCGGCATCCAGTCCGGCGCACCATCAAAATACCAGAAAATATCGTGCCCATCCCAGATCAGTTGCAGATCCATCGGGGCGAACACCCACCATCCGTAGCCCGCCGCGCTAGTCACTGCATCGCAGTAACGATAGGCTCGGGTTGGCAGAGTGCCCGCCGCTGCCCGGTCGGCACGCTGCGGTGGCCTGGCCTGGGCAATAAGACGATTGAACCGCAGCCGCGGGTGAGTCTCTGTCATGGCGGCCATAGCTCCCGATGGTTGCTAAAACAGCAGTCAGACTGCGTAAACTGTTTAGAAATCAAAGCCTGGTGGATAAATCCGCCGACCCGAGCCCTGGTAAAGGAACCCAGGTCGGCGTCGGTATTACTTCTTGGTCGGCAGGCGGTAGCCCGCACCGAAGCTGATACGGCCAGTATCGGCGATGCTCGGCACGGAGCGGATCGGACGCGGCAGTGCGGCTTTCAGGCTTTCAGCGGGCGCCGCCTGGATCGTGTTGCAATCGGCATCGGAGTTAACGGCCGAAACATTGATAGAAGAGCTCATTTGATTTTCCTTCACTGTCAACCCGCACAGCAATAGCGATCGCCGTTTCGAGGATCAATCAAAAACTCACAAATATGTGATCACAATATCGTAACTATTACGAAAATTTTGTTATATCAAACTGAAATATTACGTCATCTTTACTGTAATTATTCGTTGCAGGGAAAGGCGCGATAGCATCAGAAGTGGCGATGGAGCCTGTATCGCGAATTCCGGATAATCACTGTCTGTACGTAACGGCCGGCCGCCGGTCGATCATCAGTGGGATCAGGAAGAATACCAGGGCCGTCGTCGCCGCCGACAGTATGATCAGCGGTGGAAGCCGCTGGCTGAAAACGTGCTGGTACAGCGCCGCCCCCAGCGTGTCCGACAGCGGCGACGTCAGATTCACGATCGACATCATGCCGGCGAAGGCGAAACCCTCGGCCCCTTCCGGACACGATTCCGCCGCCAGGGTCATGGTGGCGATCATCGCCAGCATGCTGGTGATACCGCCGAAAAAATAGATCGCCACGGCCGCTTCTGGGTTCAGCATCAGCAGGTAGGACAGGGTGCTGCACACGCCGCCGACAATGCTGACACGCAGCAACGCCACCCGTCCCAATCGCTTGATTTGCCACCGGTACAGCAGGCCTCCGGCAATCCAGCCAGCGGAGCCGATGGACGACAGCATTCCGATGAGGCCCTGCGAGAAATGCAGGTGGTCGCTCATTTCAAAATACAGCGGCGTGCCGAAACCAGGACTGAAATAGTACAGGAACAGAAACCCGGCGACGAACCAAAGGTCCCGGCTGCGGAAGACACTGGCAAGGGCATCTAGCCGCTGGCGTAACGCCGCGATGTCCACCCGGGACTTGGGCTCGTGGATCAGCCAGACGCCGCCGATAATGGCGAAGGGGGCGATCGCGGCGATCCATGCCGCGGCGTGCATGGCGCCAAGCGGCGGCAGAATCTCGATCAGATAGCCGGCCACCGTGCCCGCGATCATTTGGGCGATGCTGTACCACAGCCACTGCTGGTTCACGTAGCTGGCGCTGGAGTTGTTCTTCTGGCCGGTTTCCACCAACAGCGCCCCGCATAAGGTGCTGGACACCGCCATCGCGACGGCGGTGACCGTCAGCGCCGGGATCAGCGCGCCGCTGGTATCGATCGTGGCCACGCGCGCGAACGCGACGAACGCGGCGATGTTGGCCAGCACCAGATACGGTCGGCGACGATAGCCGAACAGCGGTACGAAGTCCGAGATCGCGCCCCACAGCGGCTTGATAATCCACGGAACATCCAGGATCGCCAGTGAGGCGCTGATGGTGACCGGATCCCAATGCAGGGCGACTTTCAGCCAATGCGACAGCGGTTGCCACATGATGCCGGACTTGGCCTGGCCAATGCCCTCCACCGCATAGACGATGGCGAAGAACCACATGGTGCGGTCGATGGCTGGTTTACGGTGCATCCGCCATTGTGCGGGACGTGGATCGCGACCTCAACCCGGCTGGGTGTCAGCCCTGGATAAGAATGGCCCCTCGCTTGGTTCCAGGTGCGGATGAAGCGTCAATTGCGACGGGATACGCCGGGTCCACCGTTCCAGAACCAGGGCTATGTTGGCCGGCTGTTCCTGGTGGCGACCATCCGGCCAAGGAGCGGACGAGAGGGTATCCAATTGCGGCCCAGCCCGGTGCGGAGTAGCTGAAGCTCCCGACCGACACAGATATGAGGAAGCGGATTTTATGGACATAGTGCGCACGGATCTGGGTGAACGGACGGACATCGCCGCTGTCACCGCCTTGGTCTCGGTCGAAGGCTTGACTGTTGTGGACATCGGTTGCGGTCCGGGCAAGGTATCGCGCGATCTCGTCGCGGCTGGCGCGACCGTCCTGGGGGTGGAACCAGACCCGATCCAGGCGGAGAAAAACCGTCGGGCTCCTCCGGTTCCGGGCCTCACCTTCACGGAAGGGCGGGCGGAAAGCCTGAAGCTGGAAACCGGATCGGTGGACGGGGTGTTCTTCTTCCGCTCCCTCCATCACGTCCCGGTCGAACAAATGGAAGCCGCCCTGCGCGAAGCTGCTCGGGTGCTGAAGCCCGAAACCGGGTTTCTGTGCGTCTTTGAACCCGGCATGACCGGAACGCACTTCCAGGTCATGCGGCCGTTCAACGATGAAACCCGGGTACGCACCGAAGCGCAGGCCGCTCTGGGCCGCATTTCCGGCCGGCTGTTTCAAAGCGAGGCACTGTTCCGCTATGTCCAATTTCCCCAATACCCGGACTTCGAAGCCATGGTGACCCGGGTGACCGGGCTGACCTTCATCGATGTCCAGCGCAAGAATGTCGAAACCGACGAGGTCAGAACCCTGTTTGAAACCGGACGCACCGCCGCCGGGGACTATGTCTTCGAACAGCCGATGCTGGTGAATCTCTACCGGAGTCCGATTGGCCGGTAGTCAGCCGGCCGCAACCCAGGCGACGGCGGCGATTGCCGCTGCCAGTGCGCCTTCCAGGTAGCCGCCAAATTCGGCGGCGACCTCGGTGCCCGCGAGAATCAGGCGCCTGCCGTCGATTTCGATACGCCCGGCGGGTGGGCCATAGTCCGGATGCATCGCCGGCGGCTGGCCGTCGGCCGATGTGGCGGTGTGCGGGTCCTCCGCCCAGTCCGCCACGAACACGGCCGCCGGCTTGGCCGCGTCCGGTCCGAACAGCCGAACCAGTTGCGCCAGGGTCATCCGCGTCAGCTGCTCCGGCCCCATGGCCCTGCGGGACGAGGCCGGAAAGCCGACGAATCCAAACAGGGCAGGGCGGCCCTCCGGCGCCGAGGCGTCGTGTATTTCCATCAATGGGCCAACAAAGCTGCTGGCTGTCCCGGACAATCCCTGGTCCCTCCAGAACGCCCGGTCATAAACCGCAACCACCTTCGAATGCCCGGCCATCCAGGTCGGGACGGCCGCCAGGTCCGAACGCAAACCGTCGGGCAGGGCAGGGGAAAAGGCGATCGTCGCCGCAATCAGTCGCGGTGGCAGCGCGAGGATGACCGTATCGGCCATCACCGTCAGCGGTTCAGAGTCACCAACCGCATCGATCCGAACCGGGCCGGATGCGCCGTGGTTGATGGCGGTCACCTGAACCCCGCGGTAAACGGTTCCTGTGGGCACCTGCCGCGCTACGGCGTCCACCAAGGTTTGCATGCCCCCGACAAGCCGCATCGACCTTGGTTCCGTGTTGAACCCGCGCGCATATCGCTGTGGCGGTCCGGACCTGGAGCGTTCGCTCACCACCCCGCCTTCGGTCTCCTGCGGGAACGCCGCCAGGCCGAGTTCATCCACCAGCGAACGCATACGCGGCTGCATGTCGGGCCAGAACCACGCGGGCCCCAAATCGTATCGGCCATTGCCGGCCGGCTGTTCCACCGGCACCGACAGAATGCGCCCGCCGATCCGATCGCGGGCTTCCAGCACGACGCATGGCCGCCCCGCCCGGTTCAGCAGCGCGGCGGCATACAGGCCGCTCAGCCCCGCGCCGACAACAGCCACATTGGTGCGTATCAAAGCTGTCCCCGGGACAATGCGCGGATCACGTCGCGGCTTTCGGCGGCGCCGGTGGCGAAGCCAGGTGGCCCGACTTGACCCAAAGCCGAACACCATGCGGCCCGGCGGCTGCTCGCAGCGTGGCGCCGGGTGGCAACCGCAGCCAGGATCGGGCCCCGAACATTTCACCGCCCTCGCGGAAATCGCCCTCCAGGACCAACAATTCGACTCCCCCGGATAATGCCAGCGCGATGTCGGTGTTTGGTGCCCATCGCTCCAGGCGGACATCCTCGTGATCGTCCCGAAACAACGGTATGATCTCCACCCCGGGCCGGTTCGGGGCGGGCAGAAACGGCAACGTCGCCGTGTCGGTGCGGACCTCCGTGCGGTCGGCTGGGTCGAACTGCCAGAGCTTGACAAAGATCGTGCAGCCAGGTCCCGAACCGGGCGTGTGGCGGGATGTCGGTGGGTTGCGGATATACGATCCCGCCGGATAGTCGCCGTGTTCGTCGGAAAAGACCCCGTCCAGAACCAGGAATTCCTCTCCGCCGTCATGGATATGGGCGGAAAAGCGAGAGTCCGGGGCGTACCGCACGATCGACGTGGCACGGGCCACCTCCGCACCGATCCGGTCCAGCATGCGGCGATCCACCCCGGCAACGGGCGACGCCACCCACGGCATGGCTGCCGTATGCACGGCGGCGCGCCGCGAGAAATCCGCGTTCAGTTCCAAATCCCTCACTCCGGTCCAAGCACTCAACCCAGTAGCTTTTGCTCGATCTCGTTCAAAGCCTCCCGCAC
>DAIEHR010000314.1 GCA_027353465.1 Acetobacteraceae bacterium
TACCGGGGGATCATCAATCTTCTGGTGCTGTGCGGCTGCATCGGCAAGTCCGGCGGCGGCTGGTCGCATTATGTCGGCCAGGAAAAGCTGCGGCCGCAGACCGGCTGGCAGCCGATTGCCTTCGGACTGGACTGGAACCGCCCGCCGCGTCACCAGAACGGCACATCGTTCTTTTACGCACATACTGACCAGTGGCGGTATGAAGCCCTGAACGTGTCGGAAATCTTGTCTCCCACCGCGCCGGCAGGCGACTGGAGCGGGGCGTTCATCGACTATAACGTCCGGGCGGAACGGATGGGGTGGCTGCCTTCGGCGCCGCAACTGAAGCAGAATCCGCTGACCATCGCAGCGAGGGCCAAGGCCGCGGGGCTTGAAACCAAGGAGTTTGTCGCGCAGGCGGTGGGGTCAGGAGAACTGGAACTGTCCTGTCACGACCCGGACGATCCCGCCAACTGGCCGCGTAACATGTTTGTCTGGCGGTCCAATCTTCTCGGTTCCTCCGGCAAGGGTCACGAATATTTCCTCAAGCACCTGCTTGGGACCACCAACGGCGTGCTGGGCAAGGATCTGGGCGCCGAGGGGCGGGTGAAGCCGCGGGAGGTCGCGTGGCATGACAAGGCGCCGGAAGGGAAGCTGGATCTGCTGGTGACACTGGATTTCCGCATGTCCACCACCTGCGTCTATTCCGACATCGTGCTGCCGACGGCGACCTGGTACGAGAAGAACGACCTGAATACGTCGGATATGCACCCGTTCATTCATCCGTTGTCGGCCGCTGTCGATCCGGCGTGGGAAGCCCGTTCCGACTGGGACATCTACAAGGGCATCGCGAAGGCGTTCTCGGATGTCGCGCCAGAGGTGCTGGGGCGCGAAACCGACGTGGTGCTGACGCCGATGCTGCACGATACGGCGGGCGAACTGGCGCAGCCATACGACGTGAAGGACTGGAAGCGCGGGGAAACCGCCGCGGTGCCGGGAATCACCATGGCTTCGGTGAGCGTGGTGGAGCGCGACTACCCGAACTTGTACGCCCGCTTTACCTCGCTGGGACCGTTGCTGGAAAAGGCAGGCAACGGCGGCAAGGGTATCAGTTGGAACACAAGGCACGAGGTCGATTTCCTGCGCGCCCTGAACGGCACCGCGGCGAACGGGGGTGCGAAGCTGGAGACCGACATCGACGCTATCGAGGCCATCCTGAGCCTGGCGCCGGAGACCAACGGCGAAGTCGCGGTGAAAGCGTGGGAGGCACTGGAAAAATTCACCGGCTGCGAACACGCGCATCTTGCCCTGCCGAAGGAGGACGAGAAGATCCGCTATCGCGACATCCAGGCGCAGCCGAGGAAGATCATTTCCTCGCCGACGTAGTCCGGGATCGAGAGTGAGAAGGTCTGCTACAACGCAGGCTACACCAATGTCCACGAACTCATCCCCTGGCGGACGCTGACGGGCCGGCAGCAGCTTTATCAGGACCATCTGTGGATGCGGGCGTTCGGCGAGGGCTTTGTCACCTGGCGCCCACCGGTGGACACCAAGGCCATCGCACCGGTGCGGGGCAGGTATGACAACGGCAGTGCCGAGATCGTGCTGAACTTTGTCACCCCGCACCAGAAATGGGGCATCCACAGCACCTATACCGACAACTTGCTGATGCTGACGCTCAGTCGCGGTGGCCCGTGCATCTGGCTTAGCGAGACGGACGCGAAACAGGCTGGCATCGCCGACAACGATTGGGTGGAGGCCTACAACACCAACGGTGCGCTGGTGGCCCGCGCGGTGGTTTCTCAGCGGGTCAATCCGGGCATGGCGCTGATGTACCACGCGCAGGAGAAGATCGTGAACATGCCGGGCAGCGAGGTCACGGGCGCGCGTGGCGGCATCCATAACTCGGTGACGCGGGTGGTGATGAAGCCGACGCATATGATCGGCGGCTACGCCCAGCAATCCTATGGCCTGAACTACTACGGCACGGTCGGGTCCAACCGCGATGAGTTCATCGTCATCCGGCGCATGAACAAGATCGACTGGTTGGACGATACCAAGCCGACGATCCAGAAAAAGGTGGCTGTGTAATGAGAATTCGCGCTCAGGTCGCGATGGTGCTGAACCTCGATAAATGCATCGGGTGCCACACCTGTTCCGTTACCTGTAAAAACGTATGGACCAGCCGCGAGGGCATGGAATACGCATGGTTTAACAATGTCGAAACGAAACCCGGCATTGGATATCCCAAGGATTGGGAGAACCAGAAGCGCTGGAAGGGCGGCTGGACCCGTCGGCGCGATGGCAAGATAGAGCCGGCGATCGGCGCCAAGTGGCGTGTACTGTCGAAGATTTTCGCCAATCCTGATCTACCGGAAATCGACGACTACTACGAACCGTTCACCTTCGACTACGCGCACTTGCAGACGGCGCCTGAAGCCAAGGCGACCCCCACGGCGCGTCCGCGCTCATTGATTACCGGCGAGCGGATGGAGAAAATTCAATGGGGACCGAACTGGGAGGAAATCCTGGGCGGGGAGTTCAGCAAGCGGTCCAGGGACAGCAATTTCGAGGGTGTGCAGAAGGAAATCTACAGCACATTCGAAAACACCTTCATGATGTATTTGCCGCGCCTGTGTGAGCACTGCCTCAACCCGGCCTGCGCGGCGGCATGCCCGTCCGGTGCCATCTACAAGCGTGAGGAAGACGGCATCGTCCTGATCGACCAGGACAAATGCCGCGGCTGGCGTATGTGCGTGTCCGGCTGTCCTTATAAGAAGATTTACTACAACTGGTCTTCGGGAAAGTCGGAGAAATGCACGTTCTGCTTCCCGCGCATCGAGGCGGGACTGCCGACCGTGTGCTCCGAAACCTGTGTCGGCCGCATCCGTTATCTGGGCGTCATTCTGTACGATGCCGACAAGATCGAGGAAGCAGCCTCGGTCCCTGACGAGGCCGATCTTTACGAAGCGCAGTTAAAAGTGTTCCTGGACCCGTTCGACCCCAAGGTGCAGGCGCAGGCACGCGCGGATGGTATCTCTGACGCGTGGCTGGAATCCGCCAAACGGTCCCCGGTGTGGAAAATGGCGATGGACTGGAAAATCGCATTCCCGCTGCATCCGGAGTACCGGACCCTGCCGATGGTGTGGTACGTGCCGCCGTTGTCGCCGATCCAATCAGCCGCCGCCAAGGGCGACCTCGGTGAGATCGGTGGCCTGCCGGACGTGAAGTCGTTACGTATCCCGGTCCAGTATCTCGCCAACCTGCTGACGGCTGGGCGTACCAAGCCGGTTGAACTGGCACTGGAACGGATGTTGGCCATGCGCGGCTACATGCGCGCCAAAACCGTCGATGGCGTGATCAACGACGGGTTGGCCGAACGCGTTGGGCTCACGGGCGGCGACATCGAGGACATGTACCAGTTGATGGCGATCGCCAACTATGAAGATCGCTTCGTCATCCCGACGGCGCATCGTGAAACCGGCGAGGACGCCTATCAGTTGCGTGGGTCCTGCGGTTTCTCGTTTGGCGATGGGTGTTCGGGCAAGACCGGCTTCAACCTGTTCGACGCCAAAACGCCCAAAGCCAAGACACCGATGGAGGTCGAGTGATGGCCCGCACATACCGAGCACTTGCGGCCCTGCTGTCATACCCGACCGAAGCGTTGCAGGCGGCGACCGATGAAATCGCAACCGTGCTGGCCGCTGAGGGGCTTGTCCCGTCGAAACAACGCGACGGAATCGACGTCCTGCTGAACGAAATCGCCACCACTGACATTTACCAGCTTCAGGAAAACTATTTCGGTCTGTTCGACCGCAGCCGGACACTGTCGCTGCACTTGTTCGAGCATATCCATGGGGAAAGCCGCGACCGCGGACAGGCGATGGCGGATCTGATCACGCTGTACGCCGGTCACGGACTGGACATGGCAGCCGGCGAACTGCCCGACTTCCTGCCCCTGTTCCTGGAATTCCTCTCGCTGCTGCCGGAACCGGAAGCCAGGGAGATGCTGGCGGAACCAGCGTCCATCCTCCGCGCGCTGGCGGATCGACTGGCCAAACGGAAAACCGCTTATACCGCCGTTCTGGAGGCGCTCGCCGACCTCGCCCAGGCACCGCCAGTCGGGCTTTCGGCGATCCCGGAGGAGGACCCGAACGATTTGGAAGCGATGGACGCCACCTGGGAAGAAGCCGCCGTTCGTTTCGGCCCCGGTGAAGCTATGGACGGTTGCGGCACCGACCGGCTGCGGACCCGGCTGCGCGCCGCCGAACGCCCTGCGGCCGAACTTTCCGCCGTTGGGGAGACACGATCATGAGCACCTGGCTGAATAACGCCCTTTACGGCTGGTATCCCTATTTCGCACTGACGATCTTCCTGCTGGGTAGCCTGCTGCGCTTCGACCATTCGCAATACACCTGGCGCACCGGGTCCAGCCAGTTGTTGCGCCGCAAGCAGTTGATGTGGGGTTCGAACCTTTTCCATGTTGGCATTCTGGGGATATTCGCAGGTCACTTCGTCGGCCTGCTGACCCCGGTGGCCGTGTTTGAGGCCCTGGGCATCAGCCATACCTTCAAACAGCTTCTGGCGATGACCGCCGGCGGCATCGCGGGCGCCGCTTGCTGGGTTGGCATCGCCCTGCTGGCGCACCGGCGTCTGTTCGACCCGCGCATCCGCAATACCTCCAGTTTCAGCGACACCGCCATTCTGCTGCTGCTGTGGGTGCAGTTGACGCTTGGGCTCAGCACGATCCCGGTTTCCGCCCAGCACCTCGATGGGCATGAGATGGTGAAGTTCATGGACTGGGCGCAGGGTATCCTGACGTTGCACCCCGGTTCGGCCGCGCTGATCGCGGACGTGAATCCGATTTTCAAGCTGCACCTGTTCCTGGGCATGACCATCTTCCTGGTCTTCCCGTTTACCCGGTTAGTACATGTCTGGAGCGCCCCGGTCTGGTATCTTGGCCGCACCGGCTATCAGGTCGTGCGCACCCGGCGGCCGGTGCCACGCCGTTCCGCGGACGCCGCCGCCGGATCTGGCAATGTGGGGGATGACTAAGCCATGCGCATCAACACCATTCGGTCTTCGGCCGCATCAACCACCGTCGCGGTGAACGAAGCGGTCATCGCGGCGGCCGACATTGCCCGCGAAGTCCAGAACCACGCGGGCGGTTCGCCCCAACAGGCCTGGACCGAGGCCACCCGGGCGCTTGTGATCAGGGAACTGCTGTTGCAACGCGCGCGGTCACTGGAGCTCGTGGCGGAACCACGTTCGGAAGACGGCTTGCGCGAAACCGAGGAGGAGGCGCTGATTCGGATGCTGCTGGCAGCCGAAATTCGGACGCCGACAGCGGATGAGGCGTCCTGCCGTCGCTACTACCAATCGAATTTGGCTCTGTTTCGCAGCCCCGACCTGTTCGAGCCGTTGCACATTCTCTTCAAGGCGGATCGCGCCGATGCAAGCGCCTATGCTGTTGCCGTCGAGCGCGGCACGGCGGTGCTTGCGGACGTCCTGGCATCCCCGGAGCAGTTTGAAAGCCTTGCCAGGGCGCTGTCCGATTGTCCGTCTGCCGGCGAAGGCGGGCGGTTGGGGCAGGTGGCGTGCGGCGACACCACACCGGAGTTCGAGGCCGCGCTTGTCGCCCTGGAGGCCGGGCAGATCTGCGCCGAACCGGTGCTGACCCGATACGGCGTTCACATCGTTCGGCTGGACCGGAAAGTGGCTGGCCAAACACGGCCGTTTGAGCAGGTCCGCGACCGGATCGCACACTACCTGGAAGAAAGCTCCTGGCGGCGCGCGGTGGCGCAATACGTCGGATTGCTGGCCGGCCAGGCACGCATCCAGGGCTTCGACATGCCGGGCGCCGCCCATAGCGGATCGACATCGCCGCTGGTTCAATAGGGGAAGATCCATGTTGGGTGACATCGTCAGCGGCCTGACCAATGCCGCAATGGCCGAGGAGGTCATCGCCGCCATCGGAAAGCCGGAAATCCTTGCCCGCATCCAGGCCGCTTCGGAAGCGGACGGCGTTTCGGTCGGTACGCTCGTCGCGTCCCGGGTTCGCCATGTGGTCGAGCATGGGTCCGAGGACATCTGGCTCGATCTGATTGGGGCAATGTCGGGTTCGGCCCAGCCGGGTGCGGCGGCGATCGAGCGGATGCTGTCGCATGCATTTCCCGACCAGGTGCGCGTCCGCTTCAAACGGAGCGGCGCATGAACGCGATTGTGTCCGCTTTCGGCTGCACCGCCGGCGGTATGGCCTTCGGGGACGCTCTGGCGCGGGTGCTTGGCTTGGTGGAAATCCCGCTGCCTGCGGGCGCCGTCGGGTTTGTGCGTCCGCTGCTGGCCCGCATGGCCGGAACGCCTGCCCCGCTTTCGTCGCGGGGCCCATGCGGCGTTCAGTTTACGACGCAAGCCGGGCAGGGCGGAATTTCTCCCTGTTCACCTGACGAGGCGGAATGAATATGTCTGGGCCCAGCGCGCTGGCTCCGATGGCTCCGGACGATTGGGACCGCTTCTGTCGGCGACCGGCTTCGCGTTCATTCCTGGCGATACCGCCGATGTTCAATCCGGAGATCCGGTTGAATTCCTTCCATTCCTGTTAGGTCATGCGGCATGAAGACTGTCCCCCCTATCCCATTCGACGCTGAGCGCTTTGCGATTGCCCTGGCGGCGGCCATGCCGGATGCCGTGGTCTATGCGGACGCGGATGGCCATATCCGATACTGGAACGGCGGCGCCGAAGCCATATTCGGCTTCACAGCGGCGGAAGCGATCGGTCAGATGCTGGATATCATTGTTCCGGTCACGCTGCGCCAGCGCCACTGGGACGGCTACGAGAAGACCATGCGAACCGGCGAAACACGCTATGGCGGCGGCGACCTTCTGGCTGTCCCGGCGATCCGCAAGGACGGCACGCGCATATCCACCGAGTTTACCATCGTGCCGTTTCGCGACGAGGCCGGAAAAATGGTCGGCATCGCCGCCATCATGCGCGACGTCACCAAGCGCTTCGAGGAAATGAGGGCGCTGCGCAAAGCCGCCTCCGCCGCGCCATGAGCACCGAACCGTCGATACCGTTCCCCGAGAACGCGGAACGCCGGGCGGCGATCACCCGCGATATCCAGGCGGCAACGGGCCTGAACGAAGCGGTGCTGGAACGGCTGGTTCGCCAGTTCTATGAAACCGCGCGCCGGGACGAGATGATCGGCTACCTGTTCGACGGCGTTGGGGACTGGGAAAAACATATTGCCAAGATCGCCGCTTTTTGGTCCTCGGTCGCGCTGTTGACGGGGCGCTATCACGGCCAGCCGCTGGCCGCCCATTACCCCCTGCCGCTGGAGCCGCACCATTTCGCGCGTTGGCTGATCCTGTTCGAAGCCACCGCACGGCAGGTGTGTTCGCCCGCCGGGGCCGATCTTCTGATGGAAAAGGCGCATCGGATCGCGCATAGCCTGGAAATCGGCGCCGCTGTCGTCCGCGACGAACTGCCGCGGCGCGTGCGCCCGGGAACATGAGCAAACATTCTCGCGCGGCGTCGCTTGTCGGCGCGCTGGTGC
>DAIEHR010000368.1 GCA_027353465.1 Acetobacteraceae bacterium
TCCCGCATCCGCGGCGCCACGTATTTCAGCCGCGCCATCTCCACCTGCAGCTTTGCCTCCCGGGTGTTGGCGTGGCGGTGGAATATCTCGACAATGACGCCGGTGCGATCCAGCACCTGCGCCCCGGTGGCGCGCTCCAGGTTACGGATTTGGCTTGGCGAGAGTTCATGATCGACGATAACGAACTCGGGTTTGCGGTTGGGGCCCACGCCCGGTTCAGCGGTCTCGGACTTCGCCGGGTCGATCGTCGGGGCTACGCCTTCGAACCGTTGCCGCGCCTTGGACTTCGCCGTGGGCGCCATGGAGCCGACCACACCGCTGCCACCGGTCAGCGCCGCCAGTTCAGCCAGCTTGCCGCTTCCCAGCAGCGACCCCGCGCCAGTTCCGTCGCGCTTTTGCGACACCGAACCGGCAAGCTCATAGCCCAGCGTCTTTACCAGCCGCCCCAGCTCCTCAAGGCTGGCTGCATACGCGACGTCGTCAACATCTTGGGTCTGGATGCCGACAAGGACGGCAAGCGGAATGGGTGGTTTGGTTTCCATGCGCGTTCAAGTAGCACGGATACGCCCGAAGCGTGGAAATCGCTCCTTCGGTCTGTTCCGGCGTTCGGAGGAATGCCCCCGCACCGCGCGCCTGCAATGTTCGGCGGGACGAAATCGCGCGCATCGAGATCGAAACGACCGGACTGGTCGGCCCGGTGTTGGCAACGATCGGCCGCGGGGCCGGAGGGCGATCCAAGGACCTGCCGCGTTCGGCGACCGAGGAGTGGCTGCGGGCGTTTCAGGCGGCCGGTAACCGTCAGCTTATCGAAACGCAGAGGTGCAAGTCCGGCACCGTTTACGCAACGAAACTAGACCGGCCCGGCGAGACTCAGGATGCTCGCGATCGTTTCCGGATCCAACATGTCCGTGGTCGTCCGGAGCAATGTCGCCGCGGTGTCCTTGGAAATCGCATTCTGACCGAGGGCGCGGGCAACAACGCCGGCGAAACGACCGACAAGCGCCGGCGGGACATTCCTGATCGGGAAAAAGTCGATCGTGAAATCTTCCTGGGCGCGCATGTCGTCGGTGGGCTCCGGGAACCGGCTGCCGGACGGGAGAACGACCCGCACTCTGCTGACATTGCCAACGTGTGCCGCTGCCGCCGTCACGCTGATGCCAAAACGCCTGGCCACCGCGAACACCGCCGAGGGAACATCCCCGGACTGATCGACCATCCGATCCACCGCGGCCGGTGGCGCCAGAAACGCGATGGCGAAGGCGTTCGCCCTGATTTCGACGGGGTCGCGGCGATATGTGCTGTTGACCGCCAGGTCGCGGTAGCGATCGACCATCAACCGATCGAGCCTTGGCGCGGGATCCCAAAGCAGATGACCGAGTTCGTGGGCAAGTGTCATGCGGCGGACCCAGACACTGCGGTTATCGCCTTCGATATTGACCACGATGCCGCGTGCGTCGCCGCTCGCGATGGTGGCGCCGGCCAGCCCGCGCCCAAGGCTGGTCTGAACAAGCGGAATATCCAGCGTGTCGGCGATCAGGCTTCGCATGCTTCCTATCGGTGCCTCCGGGTCGAGGCCCAGTATCCGGCGCGCCGCCGCCGCGAGCCGGTATCCCCGTTCGTAGGTCGGATATCCGTAGTCGTCATCCGGCTGGAAGCGCTTCGATCCATCCGCGTTGGGCGCGCCAATCAGGGAAAGCAGCGATGTCTGCCGGGCGATGACCCATGCGCTTTCGGCCAGTGCCGCCACATCCGTCGGCGACAGGCCGACACTGCCGTCGGCGCGGGCGGAGAGCTGCCGGAGACGCACGCCCAGTTCCTCGGCGCCGGTTTGACTTTTGAAGCCCAGAATCCGTTCGTCGATTGCCAGCGGGCGGGCGAGCCGTTCCAGTATCCGAATCGATGAGACTTTGCCCGGTGTCTCGGCGCGGATCACGTCATCGACGGTCGCCTTCGCAAGCCGGGCAAGGTGCCGGGGCGTATAGCCGAGCGCCTCGCGGTGTTTTCGTAATGTTTGGGCTGGCTCGTCACGGTCCCGCACCAGGGGCGCCTGTCCCTCCTCCACGGCGGTTAACAACGTCTGGAAGCCGAAACTGTCCAGGGCATCGGCCGCCGCCAATCTGTGACCGGTGGCTTGTTCGCTGGCTTCCGCGAGCATCGTCTGCCCGCGCACGAACTCGCGTTTGGAGGACATCGCCCGTTCCCGGGGCGTGCCGCCCGACGATTCCGAACCGAAGACCTTGTCCAGGTCGGCCTTGGAGGCGGCGCTCATGGCGAGACCCATTCCGGGTCCGACAAACCGAACAGGTTCGGGCGGTTCACGTCCTGATTGAAGCCCATCGACCAGACATGATAGCCCGATGCGGCGAAAGCGCGTTCGATCGCGGCCATTTCCTTGCCGCTCCGCAGCCGGTAGCGGCCGGAACTGCCGGTGATGGCAATCGTCGCCTCGGTCAGGAATATCAGTTCGCCGCCGGCGAAGGCGCTGCCGCCGCCTGTCAGGTTGCTGTGTTTGGCGGCGCCCGCTTCGCGTTGCGCGCCGAATTCGCAGATTTCAGGGGCATGAACAACATGCTCCCGGGTCACGGCCCAGAGCCGCTGGCCATCGGGCTTCGGGGCAAGGTCCGGTTTCTCCGCCGGTTCGGCTCCGGCACTTTCCACGGGTCCGTCCACCCAGATACGAAGTCCTTCTTCGGCGGTCATAAGGTCGGCGTCGCCGTCGTAGCGGCGCACCTCTGGATTCATCGGTCGATCCGGCTGATGGGCCTTACGATATGTCTCGAAAGCCATCGTGGTACGCGTGGTCGATACCATTCCTGATCCAGCCGCCTCCGAGTCCGGCGCACCCACGCTCGGGCTTGGCCGCATGTGTCATATTGCTGGACAATCCGCCGCAATTCAAACTTTGCCGCGGTTCCGATCGCGAAGGAATTGCGGAGCGTCAATGTAACCCGACACCAGATACTGGAAATCCGGGATCAACCGGGATGACGCGGGATATCGCGGGATAGTCGGCCATCCTCTAGGCACTCGCCGTCAGAGGGGGAAAAATCGGCGCGCTGGGTTTGGTTTTGGAAATTGGCCTCGTCGCGGCATCTCGCCATTTGAATCTGGAAATCGGTTCCCTCTCAAAGGAACATCTCTTAGGGCGCAGGTCGAGCTCTCAGCGACCTCTTAATTGGAGGGGCAGCCCGGCTTTGGTTCCGGGGGCGGGCAGTCCTTGCCGAGGGCACAGACCGAATCGTCTAAGCAGCGGCGCTGGGTAGAACCGAGCACAACCGGGGGCTCTTTCGGAGGCTTGGTGGGGTGCCTACGCAGCTCATACAGAAGCTGTCCGGCCCGTTCCTCAATTCCCCTGACCAGGTTGGGCGGAAACTCGCTGCATTTGCCCTTCCATCTCTCGCGGTTGGCCGCGAGCCGACCTGGGTCGAGCGTTGATTGGCTGATCGTGAGTAACCAAGCGCAGGCTTCCCGTTTGAACCGGGCTCTAAGCCCAACCTCGGGGCCAGGCATTGGCGCGCCATCATCTGGGTCAAGGCGAAGTGCGATATCGCTCATGTAGGCAACGTCGCCACTTTTTGCCCGGACATAGTTTTTCAAAAAAGTATCATGGTTATCAACGCACTGGGCGTGAAGGCCGGACGCAACCTTAGCGCAATCAGCGAAGAAAAACTGCGCCTCGGTCTGCGCAGCTTCATTTGCTGATTGCGCTAAGGCAGGAGAGGCCGCGGCCAGGGCGAACGCCAGGAATAATGCGGGTTTCATGGCTTGTTTCCGATCAGGACGTCGTAGGCGGAGGCGATCCGGGCGGCGGCGTTGTCGGCGGATAGGGCCTCGGGGCCGCCGACGACGCGCAGTATATCGATGGCTTGCCGCAACTTGTCCACGTCGAGGGAAGGTCTGGGGGACGGCGGTTCGGCGGCGGCCTCGGCCACGGCTGGGGGCGCGGGCGCGGTCACCTGCTGGTATTCCTGTGTTGGGATCAGGGTTTTTCCGTCCGGCGCTGGCTGGACCGTGGGCATGGACAGCGCGGCGCGGTGTTGGGCGGTGAACATGTCGCCTCGGCCCGCCGCGAGCCATTCGATGGAGACGCCGCACGCGTCGGCCAGGGCGACCAGAACCGGCCGCTTCATGTCCCGACCCGACAGATGATGCCTAAGAGATCGATAAGGAATGCGGGAACGCGCGGCCACCTGCGTGGCTCCGCCCGCCAGCTTGATCGCTGCCCGAAGGCGTTCTGCCAATTCAGGGGCATCACGGTTCGCCTCTGGATCTGTGATGATCGGATCAGGGCTAATCCCGAATTTATTATCTGCCGGAATAGGGCGTTTATTCAAAGCACTAGACCCCATTCAGGGCGATTACGTTCCATAATCGATCTGTTCCCTTAGTTTTGTGCCCATTCCGGGCTTGTAGAGATGACCGGATTGGGTCATATCACAATTAGGTTACCACCCGAAGCGCACCGAAGCCGGCGCGCAGTCCAGGAAGGCAGGCATGGCGCGGCACCCACAGGGTATGCACGCAGAGGATATCAAGGCCGCGCTTCGGCGCCGTCATGGCACCCTGCGGGCTCTAGCAAAAGTCTGGGGCAAGACCCCATCGACGATTTCCCGGGTT
>DAIEHR010000369.1 GCA_027353465.1 Acetobacteraceae bacterium
GCGGCCGCAAGCACACCGGCCTGCCATCCCAGGCCCACCAACGACGATGCCCTGGCGCGTTTCGCCGCCGGCCAGGCTTCGGCCGCCAGCGCCATGCCGATGCCGAACTCCCCGCCCAGGCCCATGCCGGCGATCGTGCGATAGGCTAAAAGATCCCAGTAACCTTGTGCCAACGCGCACAAGCCGGTGAACACCGCGAACATCGCAATCGTCCAGCTCAGCACCCGAACCCGGCCCAGCCGGTCGGACAACATGCCGAACACAATGCCCCCGGCAACCGCACCCACCAGCGTCACGGTGACCAGAGAGGCCCCTTGCGCCGGCGTCAAACCCAGTCCGGCGCCTATCGCCGGGAGCATAAACCCCAGGATCAGAAAATCGAACCCGTCCATGGCATACCCAACGGCGGAACCGAGGACAGCCTTATACGCTTCAGGCGTGACAGTATCGTCCACCGCTCGCGCGGCTGAGGTGGACATCGCGATGTTCCTCCAACTCGATGGCCGGGCAACCGTCCCATGACAGTCTTTACCGGCCAACCACCGCGGCAAGTGTCATTTCGCGGCCAAGACCGCAATGCCGAACGGGCTCATCAGACGCCCGCGCTGGCACAAAGTACCTAACGAATCCAGAACCGTTTGACTTACAATGATTTATCTGTTTGATGCAGACTCGCTTCGAAATTTTTGGGAGTCCTCTCGCCAGGGCGCCTAGGTAAGGAAACACCCGATCATGGCCACCCAGCCCGCTCGCGAGCCGAAACGGCACTGGCTCCGCATTCTCTTTGTTCTGCCATTCATCGCGATGTTGTGGGTATCGTCCTACAACCGGCAAACACCGGAATTGTTTGGGTTCCCATTCTACTATTGGTATCAACTCGCGTGGGTCGCGATCTCGGCCGCTATCGCCGGCATCGTTTACAAAGCCGAGCATTAAGGACCTGCCATGAACTGGCCCGCGCTTATCGTCTTCATCGCGCTTTTTGTGTTCGTCACCGGCCTGGGATTCTGGGCCGCACGCTGGCGCGCCGGCGACCTGACCCAATTGCATGAATGGGGCCTCGGCGGCCGTCGCTTCGGCACTTTCGTCACCTGGTTCCTGCTCGGGGGCGACCTGTACACCGCCTATACTTTCATTGCCGTCCCCGCGTTGGTGTACGGCGCCGGAGCGCTGGGTTTCTTCGCGGTCCCCTACACGATTCTGATCTATCCGCTGCTGTATATGGTCTTCCCGCGGCTCTGGTCGCTGGCCCACAAGCATGGCTATGTCACATCCTCCGACGTCGTGCTGGGGCGCTACGGCAACAAGTGGCTCGCGCTGGCGGTCGGCATCACCGGCATCGTCGCCACCATGCCCTACATTGCCTTGCAGCTTGTCGGCATGCAGGTGGTCATCGGTGCGATGGGTGTGTCCGGAGAAGGCATAGTCGGCGACCTGCCACTGATCATTGCCTTTATCATCCTCGCGGCGTTTACCTACACGTCCGGCCTGCGCGCACCCGCAATGATCGCGGTTGTGAAGGACATGCTGATCTATCTGGTGGTCATCGCGGTCTCTATCGTTGTCCCCCTGCATTTCGGAGGCTTCGGCCCGATCTTCGCCGCCGTTCCCGCCGCGAAGCTGACACTGGCCGCGCCGGTGGGTGATACCTATGGCGCCTACAGCACCTATGCCACGCTGGCCCTTGGATCCGCGCTGGCGCTGTTCCTCTACCCACATTCGCTGACCGCGATTCTTAGCAGTGCCAACCCCGGCGCGATCCGGCGCAATGCCGCGCTGCTGCCTGCCTATTCGCTGGTGCTGGGTTTTCTCGCGTTGCTGGGCTTCATGGCTTTCGCGCTGCACGTCGGCTCCGCGCCCGAGTTTGCCGCCGGCTTCAAGCAATATGGCAATAACTTCGCGGTTCCTGCCCTGATCCTGTCGGTATTTCCCGGCTGGTTCGCCGGTCTGGCTTTCGCGGCGATCGCCATCGGCGCGCTGGTGCCGTCCGCCATCATGTCGATTGCCTGCGCCAACATTGTCAGCCGCACGATCTACCGCGGGTTCCTGTCGCCCGACGCAACCAACGCGCAGGAATCCGCTGTCGCCAAGGTCTCGTCCCTGGTGGTGAAGCTCGGGGCGCTGGTTTTCATCATCTTCGTGCCGGTGCCGTATGCGCTGCAATTCCAGTTGCTGGGCGGTTTGTGGATGATCCAGGTCCTGCCGTCGGTCATTCTGGGCCTGTATCTGCGCATGCTAAACGGCTGGGCGTTGCTGATAGGCTGGGCCGTCGGCACCGGGGTCGGCACCTGGATGGCCTCGACCACGTCATTTAAAGCCGCCGTGTTCACCGTATCGCTGGTCGGCGTTAGCTACCCTAGCTACATCGCGATTTGGGCGCTGCTGGCGAATATCGTTGTTTCGGTGGTCCTGTCCGTGCTGCTGAAGCCGTTCGTCGCACCGGCACCTGTCCTGGCCGAATGAGGCCTGAATGAGCCCCCGGGCCGGGGGAGCGAAAACCCGATGCGGGTCCGGGAAATGCGACTTTCCCCGGAGCCCTCGTGGCGCCGCCGTTTGCGGTTGAGGCAAAGGCCGCTTGTGAGGATGATGTGGCGAGAAGTGGGGGCGATCCCGGACGCTGGCATACAGAACGCGAAATATCGGCCGTGATCGATCAGGTGACGACGCCAGATCGCTTCCCGCGAATTGAAGCGATCCGAGACCTACGTCATGCAAAATCCGATCACGGTGCCGAAATAGCCAGACAAGCGGTTCGGTCGGCCGGCGGTCCGAAATCCCGCGGCCTGATCCCCGCGTGCAGCCAAGTGATCAGCGAATATACATCGTAAACGGGCACCCCCAATACCTCCCGCAGCGCGTGCGCATACGGCGGCATATTCGTGCATTCCAGCACGATCGCACCGATATCGGGGTATGCAGCCAGCAACCTCCGCCCCGCGTTCAAGATATCCCGCGCCGCCAATCTCACATCCATGTCCTGCTTTTCCGCCAGGATCAGCACCCGGAAGAACTCCTCACCGTCCTCGGTTCCGACGAAAGGCGTATTCGCCGGAGCACCGGCCGCTTCTAGATGCCACGGTGTCAGCGACGCCCCCGACACGGTAATCACCCCCACAAGCTTGCCCGGCGGCAGCGTAGCCTGTACCCAAGGAATCTGGATCAAGGCGCTCGTCGCCACCGGCACGCCGACATGGGCCGCGATCTCTCGCTGGAACAGCGACAGAAAGCCGCAATTGGTGGTGATCGCCTCCGCCCCGAACGAAACCAGTTCGGCGGCGGCGTCCAAAAAGTCCGGCAACAGGCCGGCGGCCCCGTGAAGCACCACCCGCTCCGGACTCGCCCCCTTCACCACCCGGTACAGCACCGGAAACGGCCAAGTCGTGGCATTGCCCATATCGCCGGGGATGCGGGG
>DAIEHR010000410.1 GCA_027353465.1 Acetobacteraceae bacterium
GGTAATCTTGACCGCATGGTAATCAGATGCCGGCCTGATCCGCACATCCTCGATCATCGCGCCCAATCCGCGCAGAACGTCATAGGCCTGCTCCAGCGCCGCCTTCACCGAGGCGGCGACCGGCACGTCTTCCTCATACAAGTGCCGCAGAACCCCGATCCGCAGCCCCTTCACGCCGCCGCCCAGGTCCGCGCGATAATCCGGCACCGAGCGTAATGCGCTCGCGGGGTCGCGCGGATCGTGGCCGGCGATGGCTTGCAGCATGATCGCGCAGTCTTCGACCGTCCATGTCATCGGTCCGGCGTGATCGAAGCTGAAACTGTTGGTATAAACGCCCGCCCGACTCACCAGCCCATAGGTCGGCTTCAGCCCGACCAGACCGCACAATGCCGAGGGATTCCGGATCGATCCGCCGGTATCGGACCCCAGCGATCCCGGTGCCAGCCCGGCCGCGACACTCGCGCCGGACCCGCTGGAGGACCCGCCGGTAAAATGCTCCCGGTTCCAGGGATTGCGCGCCGCCGGCCAGGGCAGGTCGAACGACGGCCCGCCATGCGCGAACTCATGCGTCGAGAGCTTGCCCAGCAGGACGGCGCCGCTGTCATACAGCTTCGTGACCGTCGTGGCGTCGAAGCCGGGGACGTAATCCATCCGCGTGCGGGAATGGCCTGTCGTGCGAATGCCGGCCGTGCAGTAGATGTCCTTCAGGGCGAACGGTATCCCGTGCATCGGCCCGCGATACCGCCCGGCCGCGATTTCCGCCTCTGCCTCACGCGCTTGTTCCAGCGCCCGTTCGGCTGTGACCAACAGATATGCGTTCAGTTGTGGGTCGAATGTCTCGATCCGGTCCAGGAACGCCCGCGTCAGTTCCACGGGCGACAGAATCCGCTGCTGGATCAGCCGCGAAGCCTCGGTAATCGAAAGATAATGCAACTCGGTGGAAGAAGGCGCGGCGTCTTCGGGCATGGCAGGTGTCCCCCAACAGAAGCGTTGCTCCCTCCCTCCGCGATCCGCGCCGCGTGTCAGGGGAGTTTCAACGATCCCGCGCCGAGTGCAAGGGGCCTCTATTCCACCCCAGTGTGCAGACAACCTGCCTATCGCGTAGAACCCCGCCAGCGACATGCAAAGGATGGAACGTGCGCCGCGAACATATATTGCTGATCTGGATTGGCGGCCTCGTGCTGGCCGTGCTGCTCTATCTGATCGGACCCGACCGGTTTTTCGACGCGCTTTGGGACATCACCGATACCATCGACGTTTTCACCCGCGAGTGGGTGGCCGAACTTGGCATTCGCAGTTACGCCGTGGTCCGGGCGCTGGCGATCGCGATCTACCTGGTGTTCGCGGTTCTTGCGATTCTGGCCTCGCAACGCGGCCACCGCGGAATGTGGGCGCTGGTCGTTGTCACCGCCGCCTGCATGGTTCTCATCTGGCGCCCGTTTGGCATCTATCCGGCCCCGCTTAGCCGCTGGTTGACCGCGCTTATCCTGGTCCTTATCGGCGCGGTCGTCATGACCAGACGCCTGATCGCGCCATCGACGCCCATGCGCGGACCGGTGCCGCCGTATCCTCCGGGTCGCGCCTGATGACCCAGGATAGCTCGTCCCGCCCACAACTGATGGCCAGAATCACCCTGGCGCTGGCGCTGGCGGTTTTCGGCGCTTGGACATTGCACCGGTATCTGCCCGCGCTGCTGTGGGCCGCGATCCTGGCGATCGCCGTCTGGCCGCTGTACCGCCGAGCGGTGACGCGATGGCCACCGGGACGGCACAATATTGTCCTGCCGGCGGTTTTCACCCTGGCGCTGGGTTTGATGTTCATCGTTCCGCTGGTGATCGTGGGTGTTCAGGCCAGCAAGGAGGTTCGCGGGATTTATGAAACGATCGACACGGCGCGCACCGACGGCATCCCGCCACCCGATTGGCTTGGACACCTTCCGGTTGGCAGCCAGCAGGCGACCAATTGGTGGAACCAGAATCTGGCCACCCCGGACAAGGCTTCGGAACTGCTGAAGAAGGCCCGCCAGTCCGAATTCGTCGCCAATAGCGGCCAGCTGGGCGGAG
Source organism: Acetobacteraceae bacterium (assembly GCA_027353465.1). Lineage (GTDB taxonomy): Bacteria > Pseudomonadota > Alphaproteobacteria > Acetobacterales > Acetobacteraceae > Rhodopila. The sequence continues at coordinate 2,064 of DAIEHR010000410.1, forward strand.
AGATCGCCCATCGGGTCGTGCTGTTCGGTTTTACCCTGCTGACGCTGTTTTTCCTGTTCAAGGACGGCAATTCGGTCACCGCGCAACTGCAATGTGCCAGCGAGCGGGCATTCGGCCCGTCTGGGGAGCGTATCGGGCGCCAGATGATCGCGTCGGTCCACGGGACCGTTGACGGGTTGGTCCTGGTCGGCCTGGCCGAGGGCCTGATTTTGGGCATCGGCTACATGTTCGCCGGTGTTCCGCATCCCACATTGTTCGGTTTGTTCACCGCGATCGCCGCCATGGTCCCGTTTGGTGCCGCCGCGGTGTTCGGTATCGCCGCGTTGATCCTGTTGACGCAGGGCTCTGTCGTTGGTGCCATCGTCGTCGGTGTGCTGGGCCTGGTGGTGACCTTTATCGCTGACCATTTCGTCCGGCCCACGCTTATCGGAAATGCGACCCGTCTGCCCTTCCTTTGGGTCCTGCTCGGTATCCTCGGCGGCGTGGAGACCTGGGGCCTCCTGGGCTTGTTCCTCGGCCCGGCCATTATGGCCGCTTTGATGATGCTGTGGCGGGAGTGGGCGGCCAACGGGGCCGCCTTTGGCGCAGGCAACGGGCCGGACACGCCCGTGCGCTGAACGCAAAGCCGGCAGGCGCTTGCTCTGTATCATCGCGCGGCGTCCCGCTTTATACGATCCCCGCGCGAGCCATCCCCCCTTTTCAAGAGCCTGAACCGCATGAGCACCCCGACCCACGGCAGCAACAAAATCCCCTGCACACTGATCCCCGGCGACGGCATCGGCCCGGAAATCGTGGAGGCCGTGATCCAGGTGCTGGATGCTTTGGGTGCCCCGTTCGAGTGGGATCGGCAGGCCGGCGGCATGGCCGGCATCGCGGCGGGCGGCGACCCGCTGCCGTATGCCACGCTCGATTCCATCCGGCGCAACAAACTGGCCCTGAAAGGCCCGCTGACAACGCCGGTCGGCGGCGGCTTTCGCTCCGTCAACGTGCGCATGCGGGAGGAATTTCAGCTTTATGCCAATCTGCGCCCGGCCCACACGCTGGTGCCCGGCGGCCGCTATGACAACATCGACCTGATCCTGGTGCGCGAGAACCTGGAAGGCCTATACGTCGCGTTCGAACATTACATCCCCGTCGGCGATGATCCGCACGCTGTCGCGATCTCATCTGGCGTCAACACACGTTCGGGCGCTGAGCGCATCGTGCGCTATGCGTTTGAGCATGCGGTGAAGCAGGGCCGCAAAAAGGTCACGCTGGTTCACAAGGCCAACGTGTTGAAGGCATTGACCGGCGTGTTCCTGGAAGCCGGTCAGCACATCGCCAAGGAATACGCGGGACGGATCGAATGTGACGAACGCATCGTCGATGCCTGCGCGATGCAACTTGTGCTGAATCCCTGGCAGTTCGACGTGATCGTCACCACCAATCTGTTCGGCGACATCCTGTCCGACCTGATCGCCGGCCTGGTGGGCGGCCTGGGTGCGGCACCCGGTGCGAATATCGGCGAGAAAGCCGCGATTTTCGAGGCGGTTCATGGATCCGCCCCCGATATCGCCGGTAAGGGCATCGCCAACCCCACTGCGCTGCTGCTGGCGGCTGGACTGATGATGGACCATGTCGGGCTGACCGATCAGGCACGCGCGCTCCGGAAGGCGATCGACGACGTATTGAACCGCGACAAGGTCCGCACCGGCGATCTGGGCGGCAAAGCCTCCACCGGCGACTACGCGAAGGCGCTGGTGCATCGCATCGCATCGGCGGGCTAAGCGCGCGGCGGGCGCCACGATTTTCCCTGTTCTCGCCTGGGGGCGGTGCCGGTAGCGGCTAAACCCCCAGATAGGCTTTGCGAACGTAGTCGTTTTCCATCAGCGCCTTAGTGTTGTCCTCGGCCACGCACGCGCCGGTTTCCAGCAGATAGCCCCGCGTCGCCAGCCGCAAGGCCATCGCCGCATTTTGTTCCACCAGAAGAATGGCGACACCATCCGCATGGATGGCACGCATCGCCGCCGACAACTCCTTCACCATCAACGGCGACAGCCCCACCGTCGGTTCGTCGATCAGCAGCAGCTTGGGCCGGGCCATCAGGCCGCGGGCGAAGGCCAGGATTTGCTGCTCCCCGCCGGACAGGCTGCCGGCCGCCTGACCGTGACGCGCCTTCAGGATCGGGAATCTTTCATACATCGCCTCGATATCCGATCGGATGGCATTGTCGTCGGAGCGGAGAAAGGCGCCCATCGCCAGATTGTCCCGCACTGTCATGCGCGGAAACAGGCGCTTGCCCTCCGGCACATGCACCAGGCCGCGTTCCAGGCGCTGGCGTGGGGTCAAGCCGTCGATGCGCTGGCCGTCGAAGCTGATCGCACCCGCCGTCAGCGGCTCCAGCCCCGAGATCGCCCGCAGGCAGGACGTCTTGCCCGCGCCGTTGGCACCGATCAGCGTCACCGTCTCGCCTTGCGCGACGGTCAGCGATACCCCATGCAGAACCTGCGCGGTGCCATAGCTGATGGCGATTCCGGAAACCTCAAGCAGCATCGTCGTCTTCCGCTACGCCAAGGTAAGCCTCGATCACTTGGGGATCCCGGGCAACATCTGTCGGCGAACCTTCCGCGATCTTGCGTCCGAATTGCAGCACGCTTATGGAATCGCACACATTCATCACCGCCCTGATATTATGTTCCACCAGAATAACGGTGATGCCTTGCTTGTCGCGCAGGCTGCGTACCAGCGCCATCATCCGGTCCACGTCGGCGTGGTTCATTCCGGCCACCGGTTCGTCCAGCAACAGCAGGCGCGGTTTCGGCGCCAGGCCGATCGCCACCTGCAGGATGCGCTTGTACCCGTGCGACAGGCTGCCGGCGATTTCGTCCTCGCGCCCCTCCAGCCCAACAAAGCTGATGATGTCGCGGGCCTGATCCTCCAAAGCGTCGTTGTGACGGCGGGAGGCAGGAGAGTCGATCAAGCCCGCCCAGAACCCCGATTGGGCATGCACATGCAACCCCACGAGCACGTTCTTCAGCACCGAAAAGGTCGGAAACAACTGGGCGTGCTGGAAGGTGCGGACCAGACCCAGCCTGACCAGACTGTGCATCGGAACCCGGGTAATATCCTTTCCATCGAAACGAACGGTTCCGGCGCTCGGCGGAATGGTGCCGCTGACCAGATTGAACAGCGTGGTCTTGCCGGCGCCGTTCGGGCCGATCAGCCCGCGAATTTCGCCGGTTTCCACCGACAGCGACACTTCGTTGACCGCGATCAGCCCGCCGAAGCGGCGCGTCAGCCCCTGAACGTCCAACAGCGCCATCGCTCAGCGTCCTCCGCGCGGCGGCACGAGTTTCTGCCACGCACCGATGATCCCCTGCGGCATCAGCAGCATCGAGCCGACAAGGATCAATCCGAACGCCATCATCTGGTATTTACCGGTGACGCGGAACAGCTCCGGCACCAGGGTCAGCACCACGGCGCCGGAAATCGGGCCGGCCATGCTGGCGAAACCGCCGACGACAATGAAAACCAGCACGTTGACGGAATATTCAAAGGTGAACACCAGCGGGCTGATATAGCCATAATACGCCGCATACAGGCTGCCAGCCGCGCCGGCGAAGAAGGCGGAGACGATGAACGCCACCAACTTGCTGCCCGGCACGTCGATCCCGACCGAACTGGCCAGCAAGTCGCCCTCGCGGATGCTCCACAGCACCATCCCGAACCAGGAGCGGCTGATGCGGTAGATGATCCAGCAGGTCACCATCACCAGCGCCAATGCCAGATAGTAGAACCCGGTCTTGTCCAGCGTGCGGAAGAAGGCAGCGGGCTGCGGTGGCGGAATATCGCGGATACCGTACCAGCCGCCGAACGGGTTCTCGAAATAAGCGAAGACCCCGGCCACGACCTGACCGAAAGCCAGGGTGACCAGGAAGAAGTAAACCCCCTTGACCCGCAGACTCAGCCGCCCGACCGGTGCGCTGATCAATCCGGCCGCGGTCGCCGACAATGGCAGCGCCACCCAGAACGGCCAGCCCAGGTCTTTCGTCAGCAGGGCCGTGGTCATTGCCCCGATGAACATGAAGCCAGCCTGGCCGAAGGAGATCAGGCCGGTGATCCCCAGCAGCCACATGCTGACCGCCATGACGACATTGATGCCGATGACGATCATGACGTGCAGGAAATACTGGTTGTGAACCCCAAGCGGTAGCGCGAGCAGCAGCGCGATCAGGATCGGCAGGGCGAATTTCATGGCTGTGCCCCATGGATACGCGGCGGCATAACCGCTTCGATGGACGCTCGGTCGGTCGATACGCTCATGGGCGGGCGCACGCCGCACAGGCGCAAAAATGGGGCGGCGACCCGTCAGCTTTCGATTCGTGTGATGGTGCGCCTGACTGAAACCGAGTATCCGGATCCAGGTCCTGACCTTTTTGTCGTTGCAGTTGTCTGGTCCTTACATCGTGGTGTGGTGCGCGAGGCGATCAGCCCGCCGCGCACCGAAGCCAAAAAATGTTGTTGCGTTTCCATGCCCGTTGCCACACTCCAGCATATCAGGACCAAGCGGTCCATGCCGCGCCCCAGGATGCCGGGGTTTTGCGCGATATCTCCCGCCCCAGGTCAGCTCGCCCAGGTGATGCGTGCATTCGTCACGATTTGCGCCATCATTGCAATATCCGAGCTTTTCGGGACCAACACCTTAAGCTGGCGGCGCGGCACCAACCAGCGCATGCGGCCAGGACCCATCCGGCATCAGGTGGTCGGCGAGAGCATGCGGGCCAGCAATCCTCCGGCGCCGTGACCGGATCGTGCGCCTGAACCGCCAGCGCGGCGGGTCACTCTGCCTTCATTTTGCCTGGAAGAGCGCGGAGGGCGGGAAGGGCCGCGAAGGTTGCT
>DAIEHR010000392.1 GCA_027353465.1 Acetobacteraceae bacterium
CCGCTGGGCGTTCCCTTGGAACGCGGCAATCTCTTCATACCAATGATCCACCGCATCGCTTTCAGGCGATGCCTGGATTTTGAGAAGGTGAACCATGATCAGGGTCAAATAACTCTCGACCGCATGCAGTTCCGACAGGCCCAAATCCTCGATCTCCTCGGCGACGTGAGCCCAATCGACGTCGTTCACCCGTTCCCCGCGCCCAGGCGGCGGAGCAGGTCGGCCTGATGCTGCGACCAGACCAGAATATCGCGTTCGTAGAGACCGTCCGGCATGTCAGCCTGTTTACAGGAAAACCCGAACCTTGTCATTACAGACGCGCTTGCCGCGCCCGGTGGACAGGATCCAATCCCCAACCATCGGGGCGGCCGCGGAGGATCGTGCCACGGTCACGCTTCAAAAGGATCGGGAAACGCCACCGGATGGGATTGCACCCTGACTTTCCACTCTTACGCTACGACGAACTGGCCTCCGGTGTGCGCTGGTTTGCCGCCGCCGCGTATGCCGGCGCATCCCCGGCCGCCGCAGCCGCGCGCAGCGAAAAAGATGATTTTCAAGGGGTTTCCTCCTGATGCTCCCGGTTGGCCGCAGATGAACCCTGACCGGTGGCCCCGTCACAACTTCAACGCTTGCATTCCGCGCCGCCAAACCCAAACATCCTTTCCATGCTCGGCTCCGACTCCGGTTTCGCTGCTCGCGTCAAGGCCGTCCTGGGCCCGACGAACACGGGCAAAACGCATCTGGCGATCGAGCGCATGCTGGCGCACGCGTCCGGCATCATCGGCTTCCCGCTGCGGCTGCTGGCACGGGAGAACTACGACCGCATGGTGGCGATCAAGGGCGCGCGCTACGTCGCCCTGATTACCGGCGAGGAGAAGATCATCCCGCCGGAAGCAAGGTGGTTCTCCTGCACCGTTGAAGCCATGCCGCTGGACCGGCGCGCGGAGTTCGTGGCGGTCGATGAAATCCAGCTATGCGCCGACCCCGACCGGGGCCATGTATTCACCGACCGGCTGCTGCACGCGCGCGGCATGGTGGAAACCATGTTTCTGGGCGCGGAGACGATCGCGCCGCTGATCCGCCGGCTGGTGCCAGGGGCGCAGATCGAGACGCGGCCCAGGCTGTCGCAACTTTCCTACGCCGGCCCGGCCAAGCTGGTGCGCTTGCCGCCGCGCACCGCCGTGGTGGCATTCAGCGCGCAGGAAATCTATGCGCTGGCGGAGCTGATCCGCCGCCGAAAGGGCGGTTGCGCGGTCGTCATGGGCCGGCTGTCGCCGCGCACCCGCAATGCGCAGGTCGCACTCTATCAGGAACGTGAGGTCGATTTCCTGGTCGCCACCGATGCCATCGGCATGGGCCTGAACATGAACGTCGATCATGTCGCCTTTGCCGGCCTGGGCAAGTTCGACGGCCATCGTCCCCGAAGGCTGACGGCCCCGGAGGTCGCGCAGATCGCCGGCCGGGCGGGACGCGGGATGAAAGACGGGACGTTCGGCACCACGACGGAATGTCCGCCGATCCCCGATGAGGTCGTCTCGGCCGTCCAGGCCCACACCTTCGAGTCGCTGGACGTGCTGTGCTGGCGCAACAGTGACCTGGACTTTGGATCGATCGATGGTTTGATCGACAGTCTGAACGCGCCGCCGCCGCGCGTGGGGCTGGTCCGTGGGAACGAGGCTTCCGACCTGGAGACGTTGACCACGCTGGCCCGCGACCCGGAGATCCGCAAGCTGACGACCGGCCGCCGCCGGATGCGGCTGCTGTGGGAGGCATGCCAGATCCCCGATTTCCGCAAGCTGGCGGACGATACCCACGCCAAGCTATGCGCCCGGGTGTTCGGCCACGTCGCTACCGACACATTCCTGCCTACTGATTGGTTGGCGGCGCAGGTCGCGGCGCTGGACCGGGCGGACGGCGATATCGACACGTTGATGCAGCGACTGTCCGGGGTGCGGGTGTGGTCATACATCGCCGCCCGCTCCGACTGGGTAAAGGACACACCGCACTGGCAGGCCAAGGCTCGGGAGGTCGAGGACAAGCTGTCCGACGCGCTGCATGAGCGGCTGACCACGCGGTTTGTCGATCGCCGCTCGGCCCACCTGATGCGTCGGCTGGATGAGGCGGATGGTAAGGAACTGTTGTCCGCCGTCACCCGCCAGGGGAGTGTGGTGGTCGAGGGCCACGATGTCGGCCACATCGAAGGCTTCGGTTTCGTGCCCGATCCGCTGGCGGTGGGCGACGAGAAGAAGCTTGTGCTGCGGGCAGCCCGCCGGGCGCTGCGGATGGAGATGCCGCGTCGTGTCGGGGGGCTGGAAGCGGCCGCTGACGCGGCTTTCGGCCTGACCGATGACCACCGGCTGACATGGGACGGCGTGCCTGTGGCGCGGCTGGTGGCGGGGACGGTTGCGCTGCGGCCGCGTGTGCAGGTGCTGGACAGCGAGTTCCTGGACGGGGCGGAGCGGGAGCGGGTGCGGGTTCGGCTGCAATCCTGGCTGGATGGGCGGATCCGGACCGATCTGGCGCCGCTGTTCGTGGCGGAGTCCCTGGCTCAGGGCAATCCGGCGTTGCGCGGGCCGCTGCATCGTCTGACCGAGTCGCTGGGCCTGATTCCGGGCGTCGATGAGCAGACGCTGTCCGTCGAACTGCGTCCGCGTCTGAAGGCGTTGGGTGTTGTGCCGGGACGGTTTGCCTTGTTCATGCCCAGCCTGATGAAGCCGCGTCCGGCGGCGATGCGGATACGGTTATGGGCGGTAAGAGCGGGGGTGCCGATGCCGGCGATGCCGAATGCGGCGCTGGTTTCGGTTCCGGCGCATCAGCCGGACTGGCCGTCCGGGTTCGCCGAAATGGCCGGCTGGGTTGAGGCGGGGCCGATTTTCCTGCGCCTGGATATCGCCGAAAAAATCGCGGGCGAACTGGGCTATCGCACGCGGCGGGGGGCTGCCGCTTTGCCCGCCGGGCTGGCCTCTCGGTTTGCCGTCAAGCCCGATATGCTGCCGGCCGTTCTGCGCCCATTGGGCTTTCGCGTGATGCCCGCCCCAGCGCTGGGCGCGGAGGAACAGGGGCCGCCGGCACCAGCGATGCTGATGCCGCCGCGGCGCCGCCGGCCGTTCTTGCCCGAAGCCCCGCCCTCGGCGAAAGTGGCGAACGGGCCGTTTGCCGCATTGGCAACCCTTAGGATCGGAGGCGCCAGATAGCCGACACGGAAGACCGGGACTGGCAGCGATTGGATAAATGGCTGTGGTGCGCCCGCGTCATGCGCGCCCGATCGGATTGTGCCGATTTGGTGGCGCAGGGGTCCATCCGGATCAACCGCCAGCCTACGGTGAAGCCGCACGCGAAGCTGCGGGTTGGGGATGTGCTGACAATTCCGGTGCATGGGATGGTTCGCGTGTTGCGGGTCGAAAGTCTTGCAACGCGTCGTGGACCAGCCGCCGAGGCCAGGTTTCTGTATGCGGATGTCAGCGATGTGTCAGCAACATCTTGCACTGACGGCGATTCATCGGCATATCGCGCCCCTTGATCGGCGGTTAGGGCCGCTTATTTCCGACATCCAGGGGTTCGCCAATGACCTATGTGGTCACCGAAAACTGCATTCGCTGCAAATTTATGGATTGCGTTGAGGTCTGCCCGGTGGACTGCTTTTACGTCGGCGAGAATATGCTGGTGATCCAGCCCGACGAATGCATCGATTGCGGCGTCTGCGAACCCGAATGCCCCGCCGAGGCGATTCTGCCGGACAGCGACGACAAGGCCACCCATTGGGCCGAACTGAATCGCAAATACGCCGCGTTGTGGCCGAACATCACGCGCAAGGGCGTGCCGCCCGACGATGCTGAGGAATGGAAGGACAAGCCCGGCAAGGAAGCGCTGTTGTCGGAAGAGCCGGGCAAGCCCTGAAACCGGGGACAGCGCCGGATTTGTGCCAGGGTTTCGGGCCGATTTGCCGAGCTGGTATCATGGTGTCGGCATGGCTTCGGGATTATTAACATTCAGGGCGCCAACGACCTGAAGCCACCCGCCCCAACGGTGGTCCGTAAAGGTAAGCGAGACGGCGAAAGACATGGTAGACGAGCAGCAGGCAGTGGAAGACGTTTCGAAGCAGGCGGCCGAACCGGCGCTGACCGAAGCCCAATCAACGTCGATGGAGCGTCCGGCGATCCGGCCGATCCACAATGGGCCCAATCTGACGCCGCGGGCGATCGCCAAGGCAGAGGTCTTTATCGAAGGCGACCACGTCGTTTATCCGACCCACGGTGTTGGCAGGGTAGAGCGGATCGCGGTCGAGGAGATCGCCGGCCACAAGCTGGAACTGATCCACATCACGTTCGAGGAAAACCGCATGACCCTGCGGGTGCCGGTGGCCAAGGCCCGCACCGCCGGTCTGCGTAAGCTGGCCACCCGCAAGCAGTTCGATGAGGCGCTGAATGTTCTGCGGGGCAAGGCGCGGATCAAGCGCACCATGTGGTCACGCCGAGCACAGGAGTATGAGGCGAAGATCAACTCTGGCGACCCGCTGGCGATCGCGGAGGTGGTGCGCGACCTGCATCGCAACTCCGGGCAGCCGGACCAGAGTTTCTCCGAACGGCAGATATACGAATCGGCCATGGATCGGCTGGCGGCTGAATTGGGCGCGCTCGACAAAACCGACAAGCAGACGGCGATCACCAAGCTGACCGACTTCCTGAAGACGGTTTAATCGGGTTGCCTCAGCGGCCGTGCTGGTTGAAACCGAGGGCGGCCGCGATGCAGACGCAGGGGTATGGGCCGCGGTTATATGGCAGTGGCCAATGGCTGCGGCGCACTTGCCGGTACAACGCCGTAAACACCTCGTTGGCTTGGCATCGGCCCGAAGCGGCCGGTTATCCCAAGCACTGTTTCAGCTCCCCCTAGATACAGCATGCCGTCTGGCGGCATTTGGGCGGCGACAGCTTCCAGGACTCGGGTTTTCGTCGGTTGGTCGAAATAGATCAGCACGTTGCGGCAGAACACGATATCGAACTTGCCCAAGGCCCGCAGGTCCGACAGCAGATTGTATTCGCGGAATTGCACCATCGACCGGATCGCGTCGGCGATGCGCCAGCCTGACTCGTCTTTCTTGAAATACCGCATCAGCATCTGCACCGGCAGGCCGCGCTGCACCTCGAACTGCGAGTAAACGCCTTCACGCGCCCTGGTCAGTTGATCGCGGGCGATGTCGGTGCCGACGATCTCGACCTTGCGGCCGTTCAGGACGGCGGCGCTCTCGGCCACGATCATGGCCAGCGAATAGGCTTCCTGGCCCGATGACGACGCAGCCGACCAGATCCGCAGCGTGCTGCCCGATGGCCGGGCGGCAACGAGCCGCGGCAGGGCGTGGGAGCGAAAATGCTGGAATGGCTTATCGTCGCGGAAGAAGAAGCTTTCGTTGGTGGTCATCGCCTCCACCACCTCCCGCGCCAGCGCATCGCTGCCCGCACGGCGCAGGCGGTCGGCCAGCCCATTCAGGTCGGTCAGCTTTTCCCGCTTAACGATGCCATCCAGACGGGTTTCCAGCAGGTAGGTCTTGTCCGTGCCGATCACCAGACCGGATTTGGACTTCAGCAGAAATGCCAGCGTTTCGAAGGCAACCGGCGACAGCGGGATAGTCATGGATGGGCACCTTTGAGCATGTCGAGAATCTTGGGTGCGATCTTTGGCAACGGCAGCACGGCGTGACACAGTCCGGCTCGGGCGATAGCGCCAGGCATGCCCCAGACCACGCTGCTGGCTTCGTCCTGGCCGATCGCGGCACCGCCGGCCTCGATAACCGCTCTCGTTCCAACCAGGCCGTCCTGGCCCATGCCCGTCAGCATCACGACCAGCACCCTGCCGTCGCAAGCCGCGGTCGCAGTGCGCAGCATCGGATCGACTGACGGGCGGCAGAAATTCTCCGGCTTGCCGGTGGTCAGGCGGGTGCGCAGTCCGCTCCGGCTGCCCTCGATCAGCAAATGCCGGTCGCCGGGGGCCAGATAGATCCGGCCGGGAGCAAGGGTTTCACCGTCGCGGGCTTCAGTGCAGGGCATCGCGCCCAGGCGGGTCAGGTGTTCCGCCAGGATCGGCGTGAACGTGGCGGGCATGTGTTGGGTTATCAAGACGGGCACATGCACGCCGCGTCCCAGTCCCTGCACCAGGTTGAACAGCGCCTGCGGACCGCCTGTGGAGCTGCCGACCGCCAGCAGCCTGGGCGGCAGCAGCGGGGCCGGCCGCAGCGCGATCGAGGCTTGCGGCCGCGACGGTTCCGCCTGGCGGCGGCGCAGGCACGCGAGGCCCTTGACCTTTTCTATCAACTCCCGCTTGAAGCCGTCATCGCTGACGGTGCCGATACTGGACGGCTTGGGCACATAGTCCGCCGCGCCAAGACGCAGTGCCCGCAAGGCGATATCGGCGCCGCGCGTGGTCAGGGTGGATGCCATGATGACCCGCACGCCGGGGTCCGCGCGCAGCAGCAGGGGCAGGGCGGTCAGCCCGTCCATCACCGGCATTTCGATATCCAGCACCACGACATCGGGCCGGGCGGCGCGAATTCCGTCGATCGCCAGTTGGCCGTTTTCCACCTTGGCCGCCACGACGATATCGGGGTCGGATTCCAGGATGCGGGTAAGCGCCCTACGGATCGCAACGGAGTCGTCGCACACCATCACCCGGATGGCGGCTTCTCTCGGTCTTGCGGCGGCGGGTGCGCGGATCGCGCCGCTCACAGCAAACCGACCTGCGCGAACTTGCCGGTCAGAATGTCCTCGTCGAACGGCTTCATGATGTATTCCTGCGCGCCGTTCGATATCGCGGCCTCGATATGGCCGATGTCGTTTTCGGTTGTGCAGAACACCACCAGCGGGTTGTCGGGGCCGTATTCCTTTCGCAGCGCTTTCAGGAACGACAGCCCATCCATCACCGGCATGTTCCAGTCCAGCAGAACGCAGTCCGGCAGGCTTTCGTGGCAGGCATCCAGGGCTTTTTGCCCGTCGGCGGCCTCGGTAACGGCGAAACCGTTGGATTCCAGGATCCGGCGCGCGACTTTGCGGACGACCCGGCTGTCGTCCACCACAAGGCAGGTGCGTGTCATCGGGCTACTCCTCTACTGACAGGGCCAGCAGTTTGGCGACGTCCAGGACAACCAGAAGTCGTCCATCCAGGCGGAAGATGCCGGTGCTGAACGCGGCCCAGGTCTTATCCAACGTCGGCGGGCTTCGCTCGAACGCGGCTGCATCCAGGCTGAGCACCTCGGACACCTGATCGACCAGCAATGCATAGAGTTCGCCACCCTGATCGGCGACCACCGACATGCGCGGCTGGCCGGCCGGCACTGGCGGCAGGCGCAGGCGTTGCCGCAGGTCGATCGCCGTGACGATGCGCCCGCGCAGGTTCAGGCTGCCGGCGATTTCCGGCGGTGCCAGGGGAATTCGGGTGATCGTCTGCTCCCCCAGTACGTCGCGCACGGCCAGCACCGGGACGCCGCACAACTGGTCGCCCACGGTCAGAGTGACCAGGACCTGGTTTTCTTCGATTGCCGGGGCCTGATCCGGCCGCTCCAGGACGTTCGTTGTCATCGTCGATCCCCTGTTCAGATATGGGCGGGTTCGGACAGGTTGGTGCGAAGGCTGGCGACCAGCGCCTCACGTTCAAACTTGCCGACATAGTCGGTGAAGCCGGCTTCCCGCCCGAGCCGGGCGGTATCTGTATCGGAATGGGCGGTCATCGCGATCACTGGCAACCGCGCCCAGGCGCCCTCGGTTCGGACCGCGCGGGCGAACTGGATGCCGTCCATCCCCGGCATTTCGATATCGGACACGATGGCGTCGAACATGCCGCCGCCTTCGCGCAGTGCCAGCGCTTCGGCCGCGCTGGCCACGGCGGTGACGCGGAAGCCGGCGGCACCCAGCATCGGGACCGTCAGTTGGCGGAAGAATTCGCTGTCGTCGACAAGCAGGATGTGCGGCTGGCCGGGTTTGGTGCCCTGGCGGGGGGCGCTGCGGAACCAGTCCTGCCACGCCTGGGTCAGCCAGTAGCCGGTGTCCAGCACGTCGGTGGCCTGACCGCCGATCACCGCGGTTCCCAGCAGGCCGGGCCGGCCGGCGGCCAATTCGATATCCAGGTTGTCTTCCACCACATCAACGATCTCATCGACCATCAGGCCCATGGTGCGGTCGCCGTCGGCGAATACCAGCAGCGGCTGGGTGGGTTTTTGCTGGTCGATGCCGCCCCCGATCGCGATCAACGGCATGAGTTTGCCGCGGTACTGGGTCACCGGCGCCCCGCAGGACATTTCGATCTTCTCGCGCGGGATGTCCTCCAACCGAGCGACGAGGCCCAGCGGGACGGCCATCCGTTGGTTCTCCCCGGCGCGGAACAGCAGCATCGCGGTCTTGTCGGCGGAGCTGTGCGCCTCCACCTGGGCGCCGCGCAGCAGCTTGGATTCGGACCCGGCGCCAACCCTGCTGGCACGGGCGATGCCGTTCGGGTCCAGGATCATGATGACGGACCCGTCGCCCAGGATGGTGTTGCCGCTGAACATGGTGACGTGGCGCAGGATCGGCGCGACCGGTTTGACGACGATTTCCTCGGTGTCAAACACCCGGTCCACGATGATACCCATCATGTGCTGACCGACCTGCGCCACCACGACATGGGCGCTGTCCTCTGCTCGGTCAGCCGAACCCAGGGCCAGCAGTTCGGTCAGGCTGACCAGCGGTAGCAGGCGGCTGCGCAGCCGCAGGACCGGGGTGTCGTTGATCCGTTCGATCACGCTGTTGCCCGACGACAGCGCTTCGCCGCGTGAGGCGCGGACCAGTTCCACGACGCTGAGTTGTGGAATGGCGAAGCGTTCCTTGCCGGCCTCGACAATCAGCGCCGAGACGATGGCCAGGGTCAGCGGGATTTTCACCGTGAAGGTGGTTCCCTGGCCGGCGGTGCTTTTCAGGTCGATGGTGCCGCCGATTTTCTCGATGTTGGTCTTCACCACATCCATGCCGACGCCGCGGCCTGACACCGCCGAGATCGTCGCCGCCGTGGAAAACCCCGCCCGGAATATGAACCTTTGGATCTGGCCGTCGGTCATGCCCGCCAGTTCGGCTTCCGTCGCCAGACCGTTGGACAGCACCTTGGCGCGGATCCGGTCCACCGCCAGGCCGCGGCCGTCGTCGGAGATCTCCAGAATGATGTAACCGCCTTCGTGGTAGGCGTTCAGCATGATGGTGCCGGTTTCGGATTTGCCGGCCGCCCGCCGTTCGGCCGGAGTTTCCAGCCCGTGATCGCCGCTGTTGCGGATCATGTGGGTCAGCGGGTCCTTGATGAGTTCCAACACCTGGCGGTCCAGTTCGGTGTCGGCGCCGATCATCGTCAGCTCGATCTTCTTGCCCATGTCGTGCGACAGGTCGCGCACCAGCCGGGGCAGTTTGTTCCAGGCGTTGCCGATCGGCTGCATGCGGGTTTTCATCACCCCTTCCTGTAAGTCGGAGGTGATGTGGGAAAGTCGCTGCAGCGGGACGGTGAAGGCGCCGTTTTCCTGCGTACGGGCAAGTTGCAGAAGCTGGTTGCGGGTCAGCACCAGTTCGCTGACCAGGGTCATCAGGTCTTCCAATACATCGACCGTCACCCGGATTGTTTGCGCGGCGGCAGCGGGCGGCGAGGTCTGGGCCGGCGGCTCCGGCGACTTGGGTTCGATCGAGGCAGCCGGTGGGCCAGCCGGTGGGCCAGGCGGTGGGCCAGGCGGTGGGGCAGTTGGGGTTGCCACCGGGGGGATGACGGCACCGTCATCAAAACTGATCGCCGCTGGCTGCTCCCCGGACGCAGTGGCATTCAGGGCCGCGATCAAGGCGGTATCGTCGCCCGCCGGCTCCGCGCCGGTTGCGGTTAGCCCGGCGACGATCGCCTTGATCTGGTCGATCGCCGCCAGTACGTCGCTGACAATGGCCGGGGTGACAGTCAGGCTGCGATCCCGCAGCTTACCCAGCACGTTTTCGCCGGCATGGGCCACCCGCTCCAACCGCGGCAGGCCCAGGAACCCGCACGTCCCCTTGATGGTGTGAACCAGCCGAAAAATGAACGACAGGGTTTCGGCGTCGTCGGGCGTACGTTCCAGCGTCACAAGCGCGACATCCAGTTCGGCGAGGCTTTCGTTCGTCTCGGTCAGGAAGTCGGATAAAAGATCGTCCACTTCAGCCCCCTCTGGCAGCCCGGTGTCCGGGCGGGAGGCGAGTCTTGGCAGGACTTTGCAAATAAATAGTAAACGCCGGCGAATTTTTTTTCAGTTTGTCAGGGGAAATTCCGAAACGCCGGCTGGTTTGTCCGGGACGGTGCGAACAGCGAAGACAAAGGTATGTTGGCTGATGACCGAGCAGATCAGGACAGCGGGCCCCGGCGTTCGCCGGTTCGTTTCGCCACACGATGGCCTGTTATGGGACCGAGGCGAGATACGTCAGGATGTTGGGGGCCTTGCAGGGGGGCGGGCTTGAACCGGCGGTCCCGATGGCGCAAGTCATGGGGGACACTCTATAACGAAGGTCCGGCACGAACCGCGCCTTGAAGGAGATAGCGAGCCACCATGATCGATCCGTTCGGCAGAGCGATCACCTACCTGCGGGTTTCGGTGACAGACCGCTGCGATCTGCGCTGCGTCTATTGCATGGCCGAGGATATGACGTTCCTGCCCAAGCGCGATCTGCTGACGCTGGAGGAACTGGACCGGATGTGTTCGGCGTTCATTCGCCTGGGCACCACCAAGATCCGCATCACCGGCGGGGAACCCCTGGTTCGCCGCGACGTCATGAGTCTGTTCGGCCGCCTTGGCAAACGGCTTGGGAACGGGCTGAAGGAGCTGACGGTTACCACCAACGGGTCGCAGTTGACGAAGCACGCGGCGACGCTGGCCGCGGCTGGCGTGAAGCGGATCAACGTGTCGCTGGACACATTGGACCCGGTGAAATTCACTAACATCACCCGCTGGGGCAAGATCGAGCCGACGCTGGACGGAATTTTCGCCGCCAAGGCCGCCGGGCTGGCGGTGAAGATCAACGCCGTGGCGATGAAGGACGTGAACGAGGCAGAATTCGACGGCATGCTGGCGTGGTGCGGGGAGCATGGATTCGACCTGTGCCTGATCGAGACGATGCCGATGGGCGACATCTCCGGCGACCGCACGGACCAATATCTGCCGCTGTCGGTGGTGCGGGCTCGGCTGCGCAAGACCTGGACGCTGGAGGATACCGACTACAAAACCGGCGGTCCGGCGCGGTATTACACCGTGAAGGAAACCGGTGGACGGGTCGGGTTCATCACGCCGATGACCCATAATTTCTGTGAAAGCTGCAACCGGGTGCGGCTGACCTGCACCGGCACGCTTTACATGTGCCTGGGTCAGGACGATGCGGCGGATTTCCGGCCGTTGCTGCGAGCCGGGGTGACGGACGACCAACTGGACGATGCGATCCGCGAGGCGATTTCCCGCAAGCCCAAAGGCCACGACTTCATCATCGACCGCCGCCACGACAAGCCGGCGGTTGCGCGGCACATGAGCGTGACGGGGGGATAGGCGCCTTCGGTTAACCCGGCGCCCAGCCGGTTATCACCGCCATCCGCAGCGATACGGCGGTTCGGCCGTCCTCCACTGGCAGGCGGGTCAGTGCTGTCGGGAACAACGCGCGGTCCGGCACCACCCGCGACCGCTCGCGGATGGCGTTGGTTTCGCCCGCCGCCCTCAGATCGGTCAGCAGTGCGAACGGGTTGGCATACAGCAGCCTTATATCTTCGACATCCGCCACCGGCAGGGTGAAGCCCGCCCGTTGCAACAGGTGGGCGCAGTCGCGCAATTCCGGGAACGGCGACACGCGCGGGGATGCGCCGCCGGCGATCTCCGATTCCGCTTCGGTCAGCGCGGATCGCAGTTCGGCCAGCGTCCCCAGCGCCGGCAGGCTGGCGAGCAGCAGCCCCTCCGGCCGCAGTGCTCGACGCAGTTGCAGTAGCGCGCCGGGCAGGTCGTTGATCCAGTGCAGCGACAGGCTGGCGACGATCAGGTCGAAGCTGCCGGGTGCGAATGGCAGGAATTCCTCGTCCGCCGCCACGCATGGGCCGCCGTTCGCCGCGGCCATCGCCGGGGACAGGTCACAACTGACCACGCGCATGCCGCGCGCCCGCAGCAATGGGGCGACAACGCCACGGCCACCGATATCAAGCGCATCTGTAAACCGGCGGCTGGTGTCGTCCAGCCGATCCAGCAGCCGCTCCGCCGCGTCGCGCAGCACATCGGCAACCTGATCCACGGTTTGGGCCGCCCGATCGCGGTGGCGGCGGACGGCGAGGCGATCAAATACCAGCATGGAGTCCATGAACCGCCATGTGCACCTGCCGGGCGCCGTTGCCAAGCGGGCCGGCTCCGCACTACCGTCCCCGCACTGTAGAGGGGCGTCCGCCATATGAACCGTATCAGCGCCGAGACTTTGCGAGGCTGGATCACCGATGGGCAGGAATTCGCCCTGCTGGATGCTCGGGAGGATGGTGAGTTCGGGGCCTCGCATCTGTTCTGGGCGATCCCCTGCGGGCTGGCGCGCAAGGAAATCCGAGCACGAGCCTTGCTGCCGAGAGTGGCGACACGGGTTTGCTGCGTGGATGACGGGCGCGGGCTCGCGGAGACCTTGGCCGCGTGGCTGGAATCCATCGGCTGCACCGATGTCTCGGTCTTGGATGGGGGCACAAAGGCGTGGGAAGCGGCGGGATATGTGCTGTTCAGCGGCGTGAACGTGCCGTCCAAGGCATTTGGTGAGTGGGTCGAACACCATTATGGGACGGAGAGTGTCGATGCGCTGGAGTTGAAGGCGCTGATTGATTCCCATCGCGACATGGTGGTGCTGGACAGCCGCACGCTGGAGGAATTCTCCCGCATGTCGATCCCGACCGGGATCAGCGTGCCGGGCGGCGAACTGGCGTATCGAATCGGTGACTTGGTGCCTGATCCGAAGACGCTGGTGGTGGTCAACTGCGCGGGTCGGACGCGCAGCATCATGGGGGCGGAAAGTCTGCGCCGGGCTGGCATTCCGAACAAGGTTGTGGCGCTGCGCAACGGCACGATGGGATGGGAACTGGCGGGGCTGCGCTGCGATCGCGGGCGCACCGAGAAATTCCAGCCAGGCACGCCAAAAACCGCCGCGCTGGCGCTGAAGCGTGCCCGCGCGTTTGCCGATGAGTCAGGCGTGGGGGTGATCGGGCCTCTTGAACTGACCCGGTTCGAGGACGATCCGGATCGCACGCTGTATGTGCTGGACGTGCGCGATCCGGTGGAGTTTCGGGCGGGCCATCGACCGGGAAGCCGTAATGCCCCCGGCGGCCAGTTGGTGCAGGCGACAGACGGCTGGGTCGGCGTGCGCAACGCCCGTATCGTGCTGATCGACGATACTGGCGTGCGCGCCCGGATGTCGGCCGCCTGGCTGCGGCAGATGGGGCATCGCGATGTGTTCGTTGTCGAAGGCGGCCTGGAGGCGGTGCGTGCGTCGGGCACCGAACCGATTCCGGTGCCGGAATTGGCCGCACCGGTCAGTTTGATCGATGTGATGGGGCTGGTGCATCTGCTGGACAGCGGCGATGGCACGCTGGTGCTGGATGTCGGCCGCAGCGTCGATTTCCGCGACGGCCACATCCCCGGCGCCGTTTGGGGTGTCCGCGGCAGGTTGGCCGCGCTTGGCGCGTCGCTTCCCGTCGCGCGACATGTCGTCATCACCTCGCCGGACGGAATGGTTGCGCGGTTGGCGGTGCCGGAGGTTCAAGAACTGACCAAGGCGCAGGTACGGGTGCTGGATGGCGGGACGGATGCATGGCATGCGTTTGGCCGGCCGCTGGTCAAGGACCGGACCTCGCCGCCCGACGATGCCTGCATCGATTTCTACCTGCGCCCCTACGACCGGAACTCCGGCATCGAGGAAGCGATGAACGCCTATCTCTCGTGGGAAATCGATCTGGTGCATGAGATCGAGCGCGATGGCACCGTAGTATTCGGCGTGCCGGGCGAAACCCACGCAGCGGCCTGATTTCAACCTCGGCGGGGCGGCGCGACGGATCGTTGATCTGGCGCTGCCGCCCCAGTGTGCGGCCTGCGACACCCCGGTCGAGGCGCAGGGCCGGCTGTGCGCGGCTTGTTTTGGCCGCACGCAGCTTATCGCAACCCCGATGTGCGCGCGGTGCGGGGTGCCGTTCGCTTCGGCCGACCAGGGCGGCCCGGCGGCGATCTGTCCTGGCTGTCAGGAATGCCCCCCGGTTTTTCGGGCGGCCCGAGCGGCGTTGCGGTATGACGAGCAGGCGCGGCGGCTGATTCTGCCATTGAAACACGCCGACCGGGTCGAACTTGCCGCGATCCTGGCACCGATGATGGTTCGTGCCGGGGCGGTATTGCTGGAAAAGGCCGACCTGCTGGTGCCGGTGCCGCTGCACCGGAGGCGGTTGTTTCATAGAAAGTACAATCAGGCGGCGATTTTGGCGCTAGCAATCGGACGGCTGGCGAAGCTGCCAGTACAGCCGGATGCGCTGATCCGGACGAGGCGAACCGCGCCGCTGGAAGAGAAAAGCCCCGAGGAGCGCGCGACGGAGGTTGCCGGGTCGATCGCGGTGCGAGCCTCCCGCCGGGAAGCGATCGCCGGGCGGAGTGTGTTGTTGATCGACGACGTGATGACCTCGGGCGCCACCGGCAGCGCCTGTGCGGCAGCCCTGTTGGCAGCCGGCGCCACCGCGGTTGATGTGCTGCTGGCCGCTCGGGTTCCCGATCCGCGGCTTCGGTAGCTGCTGGCTGGGCATAGTGTCGCGGCCACATCCGCGTGAATGCCGCTTCGGTTGCGCAAACCCACCCCCACCGCTGAAGCGTTGAGGGTTTGTCGTCGCGTTGGTGCGCGGCAATTAAGGAATACCAAATGACCAGCAGGATGTCAGCTTTCGCGCTCGCGCTCGTTTTGGCAGCGGTGCCGCTTTCGGCCTCGATGGCCCAAGGTGGCGGCGGTGCCGGCGGAGGCGCGGGCGGTGGTGCCGCGGGCGGAGGAATGGGCAGTTCGCCGAGCGCCGCGGGCGCGAGTGGGAATAGTGACTCGACGGCAGCCGGCGCGCATGCTTCGGGTCATATGGGTTCCCAGTCCTCTGGCATGCGGACCACCGGCGCGAACCCCAACTATTCCGGCAGTTCCACGTCCCCTACCGGCACAGCCGGAAGCGGTTCAAGTATGGGTCTGGGTAGCACCAGCATGGGCCAGCCCGGTGCGCGGAGTTCCGTCGGTTCCCACAGCGGCACCGCGCCGGGTGGCTCAACCAGTGGCGGCAATACAGGGCTGACTGGACCGGGCACGCAGCATTAGGGCCAGTTGGCGCCTGAGGTGATCGCGTAAGGAGTTGCCTTACCCAGAGCGAGACTGACTATGGCCACGGGCCGGGCGTTGAGGCGCCCGGCCCATTTTGCGGTTACCAAGCGGTGGCAAAGGATTCCGGTCCGGCGCCCTGGATGGGCAGACTTTTCCCGGCGGTCAGAGTTCTTCCGTCCCAGCGGAAGACATTGATCTCGCGGTCCTGCATGCTTTGGATCAGCACTGTTTTGCCGTCGCGGGAAAAGGCGACCGCTTCCGCCCATGGCCCAACGGGCGTCTCGGCGACTTTGTGTAGTGTCTTGCCTTCCACCGCATACAGGCCCAGCAGACCCTTGGCGTGGTAGAATGGACTGGACGCGGCCTTGGTGCTGCCGTTCTGCGCGCCGACCGCCAGATACTTGCCGTCTGGGGAGAACTTTATCGGCTCCGGCCCGCTGGGAACGCCGAACGTGCCGACGGTGCGAAAAGGTTTTACGGTCAGATCGATCAGGCTGACGGAGTCTTCATCTCCATCGCCCCGTCCCATGTTGGACACCGCCGCCAGGGTGTGGGACCGGTTGATGTCCATGGTGTATGGCCCGACGGCGGTGGTGATCGGCCTGGGGTCGATCGTGACGGTGGTGCCGTCGATGTGCAGCACGTTGACCATGTTGTCGCCGCTTCGGGTCAGCAGGGCGGTCTTGCCGTCAACGAAAGCCACCGCGCTGGGCAGGGATTTCGCGTTTCCGGTATCGACCTTGCCGGCTTGGGTCAACTGCTTGTCCTTGACGGTGAACACCGAAATCGTGCCCTCGGTCCGGTTGGCGATCAGCGCCAGCGTGCCGTCGGGTGACAGACGCACCTGCGTGGCGCCGGCGCCGGCGGTCAGGGTCTGCGTTACCTTGGGCGGATTGCTGGTCAGGTCGAACACCGTCACGCGGTCGTCGGGGCTGATTCCGCCCGTCTTGGCGGCAGATGGGTCCGCTTTCGTCGCGGAGGTGACAATCCCCCAGCTCTCATCATTGGCGATCCAGATCGCGCCCGGTGGGCCGACGACGCTTCCCGGGGCATCGAAGCTCGCCTTTATCTTCGGTGGATAGGATTTGACGTCGATCACGGTCACGGTATCGGGCCCGGCGGGATTGGGGGCGACCATGGCCTTGCTGGCGTCCATCACGGTGTGGGCGTCGTTGGACGAGAGGACCACGTCCGCCATCGCGGCGGCGGGAAGCAGTGATATGGCGGTTGTCAGCAGGTAGGCGCGCAGGCGAGGCATCTCGTTCCCCTTGGTTCATGGACGTCGGGATTGTGTCAGTCCATGGCCAATCCCGCAAACAGCCTGCGTGCGGTCAGCATATCGTCCAGCGAGCCAAAAGCGTTCATGTAGTGGCCGGTATAACCCGCGCTTTCCAGCGCCTTGAACAGGCCGGGGAAATCGAAATCGCCCTGGCCGGGGTTCAAATGTTCCTCGTCCCCGTTGCGGAGACAATCAGCGAGACGGACCTCGCGGACCCGGTCCAGTGGCATGGTGGAAAGGAAGCCGCGGACGCCCTCCGGGACCAGGTGCGCGTGATTGGCGGTGAACGAAAGCTGAAGGGCAGGGGAAGATAGTTTCTCGTAAAACCACCGCCATTCCTCGATCGTGTGGGCGAGGTAATGTACTTCGGCGTTGGCTGGTTCTTTATTTAGGTTTTCCAGTAATAGCAAAACCGATCTATGGTCGGCGTAGTCCGAAAGTCGGTTCAGCCGGTCCAGCGCGGCCCGCATGCGTTGCGAAATGTCGGCGGAGAAATGGAAGCCCGCGTGAACGACGATCCACTCGACCCCCAGTGACACGGCGGCGTCGATATAGGCCTTCAGGTAGGCATCTACCGCGTCGGCGACCAGGGGGGCGTATTCCGCGACATTGACGGCGGACGAAGTGTGCAGACCTAACCGGATGTCGTGATGGTCGCATGATCGGCGGATGGCGTGCGACCGGGCGGCGTCGAAGCTGGTCACGGCGTTGACGCCGGTATCCAGTTGGATGTCGATGATGCCTACGCCGTTTGACGCGTCCCAGGCGACGGCGTCTTCCAGCTTCAGTTTGCGGCCGACGTCGATGCCGATGCGTTCGGGCGATATGGTGGGCATGGCTGTTGTCCCGGCGTTTCCGTTGCGGACAGCTTGGACCCCGGCCGGTCAACGATCAATCCGCTTCGGTCATCGGGCTGAAAAGCCGCCGGGATGCCCTGACAGGTGCCGATTGCGTGAGGTCGCGAGGTAAATCTGGAAAGCAGCACGCGGACCGGGGGATGTTGCCCCGGATCAATGCGCGTGCCGCGCCGGCCCGTACTGTCAGGTTCGCTTCGCCGTCCATATCCCGCGCTTCGGCAGAGGTCAGGTGCCGTATGTCTGGTGGGTCCGCGACCGCCGCCGGGCTGGCGGGGCTCTTACCGAGTGACATTCTGGAGGAAGTTTTTGTCCGACGCTGGTATAGACGGACTGGCTACCGCGGCCGCCGCTGAACGGCTGGTGCGTGAGGGACCCAACGAACTGCCGCGGGAAGGGCAGCGTGGTCCGTTTCGCATCGTGCTGGACGCGGGTCGCGAACCAATGCTGCAACTGCTGCTGGCCGCGGGCGTGTTGTATCTGGTCCTGGGCGATCGGGCCGAGGCACTGGTCCTGCTGGCCTTCGCCGTGCTGAACGTCCTGATGGTCGCGGTGCAGGAAAGCCGCAGTGAACGGACCCTCGCCGCGCTGCGGGATTTAACAGCCCCACACGCGCTGGTGATCCGCGATGGAGACCGCCGCCGCATACCGGCCCGCGACCTGGTGCCGGGGGACGTCATTGTGCTGTCCGAGGGCGATCGCGTTCCCGCCGATGCGCGGCTTTTGGAGGCGACCGACCTGGAGGCGGATGAATCCTTACTGACGGGCGAGTCCGATCCGGTGCGCAAGGTTCCCGGGCACGGGGGCTCCGCTGACCCCCGCCCCGGGGGCGATGGCAGTCCTTATGTCTGGTCCGGCAGTATGATCGTGCGCGGCAGCGGGCTCGCTCGGGTGAGCGCCACAGGCGCACGATCCGAAATTGGGCGTATCGGCACGTCGCTTGGCACCGTGGTCAGCGCGCCAACCCCGCTTCAGGTGCAGACGCGGCGGCTGGTGGTTGTGTTCGCGACACTTGGCATTGGCGCGTCGGTCGTCCTGGCAATCGCGTATGGCCTGTCGCATGGCGACTGGGTGAAAGCCGTTCTGGCCGGCATCACCCTGGCGATGGCGACGCTGCCCCAGGAATTTCCCTTGGTGCTGACGATCTTCCTGGTGCTGGGCGCCGGGCGGATATCCAAGAACAATGTGCTGGCAAGGCGGTCGGCCGCGATCGAGGCGTTGGGTGCGACGACCGTCCTGTGTACCGACAAGACCGGGACGCTGACGCTTAATCGGATGGCGGTCGCCAGGCTGCGGACGGATGGCCGGGAACTGGATGTGTCTGGGTGGGGACCGGCCGAACTTCCCGAGGCGTTCCACGAACTCCTGGAGTTCGCCATTCTCGCCAGCCGGCGCGACCCGTATGACTCGATGGAGCGGGCGTTTCACGTATTGGGCAACCGCTTCCTGGCCCATACCGAACATCTGCATGCCGATTGGGTACTGGTGCGTGGCTATCCACTCGACCACGATCTGCTGGCGATGTCGCAGGCCTGGCAGGCACGGCGCGGCGACCGATACGTGATTGCCGCGAAAGGGGCGCCGGAGGCAGTCGCCGACCTGTGTCATCTGGCGCCAGACCAGATCGAGGCCATCCGGGTCGATGTGGCGGCATTGGCGGGCGAAGGACTGCGCGTTCTGGCGGTCGCCCGGGGAACCTATGACGGGCCCGACTGGCCGGACAGCCAGCATGCGTTCGATTTCACTTTTCTTGGTCTGCTCGGGCTGGCCGATCCGCTGCGGCCCGGCGTGTCGGAGGCAATCCAAGCTTGTGGACAGGCAGGCATCCGGGTCGCGATGATCACCGGCGACCATCCAGCCACCGCACGCGCCATCGCTCGGCAGGCAGGGATCCTGGCCGAGGATCTGCTGACGGGCATCGAGATGGCGGAACTGGGCGATGCCGCCCTCGCCACCCGTATCCGCCGCACCTCCGTCTTCGCCCGGATCATGCCTGAACAGAAGCTGCGGCTGGTGCGGGCGTTTGTCGCCAACGGCGAGGTGGTCGCGATGACCGGCGATGGCGTCAACGACGCGCCGTCGTTGAAAGCGGCGCATATCGGCGTGGCCATGGGCGGCCGAGGCACCGACGTCGCGCGTGAGGCGGCCGCATTGGTATTGCTGGACGACGATTTCACCAGCCTGGTCAAAACCGTGCGGCTGGGCCGCCGCATCGACGACAACCTGCGCAAGGCAATAAGCTATATCCTGGCGGTCCATGTGCCGATCGCGGGCCTGTCGCTGGTGCCGGTGCTGATGGGGTGGCCGCTGCTGCTGGGGCCGATCCATGTGGTGTTTCTTGAACTGATCATAGATCCGGTATCCTCCATCGTGTTTGAGGCGGAACCGGAGGAGGACGGCATCATGGCGCGTCCGCCACGTAACCCGAAGTCGCCGCTGTTCGGTCTGGCACTTGTGGCGCGCGGATTGCTGCAGGGATCGGTGGTGCTGGCCGCGGCGCTGACCGTGTTCCTCGCCGGGGTCAGCGCGCAGCACGGAGAGGATGCGGCGCGCGGCATGGCGTTCGTGACCCTGGTGCTGGGTAATCTAGGGCTGGCGTTGGCGAATCGTTCCCTGGGATCCAGCGGGTTTCGGGCGGCCCCGCGGCCCAATGCGTCACTTGGGTTTGTGCTGTCGGCCACGCTGCTGGCGCTGGTGCTGACGATCGAGGTGCCGTGGCTGCGCGATTTGTTTGGATTCGCCCGGCTTGGGGCTGGTCAGATCGCCGCGTCCATCGGTGCTACGATGGCGGGCGTCGCGGCCATCGAGTTGATCGGCGCGGGTGCCCGTTGGGTCCGGGTTCGGCCTGTGTCACCACGCATGCACGTATAAATGTCATAGTGTCCCGCGCCGCTGGCCGTAGTCTTCTGGCAAGCGAAAGCTGAGCCGGATAAAATTCGACATCCCCATATATTCCCCAGTTTGACATATGAGTTTCGAGTTTATTTCACTTCAATGAAATTAGCTCGTTGTTCAAATTTAGTTGGAATGGGTCTTTGTGTCACTAGATCACAAAGCCGTTCCGCTCCATGCAGCCGCCTCCGCAGCAGGGTTTGCAAACTCCATGGAGTATAGAATGCAACGACAGGCACCGCCGGTTAAGTATATTGCACTGACAACGATTCTACTTTCCGGCATCGCGGGTCCCGCGATGGCGCAAAGCACCGATGCGGCCGTCAACGCCGGTGAGGTCAGCGCCGCTGGTGGCGGCACGGGCGGTGGCAACACTGTAGGCACCCAGGTTCCGACCCCGGCCCAGGTGTTTCAATCTCCGACCACCGAACGCGTGATCGACCAGCAGCAGATGCAGACTGTCGGGCCGGCTGGCGGCGCGGCGCAGAGCTTCGGGTTGACTCCGGGCGCGTATGTAAACGGCTACGGGGCCACCGGCGCCACGAAATACACCATCGCGCTGGATGGTATCGGTCAGGGTTGGGGCGGCTACGGCGGCTATACTGGTGGCGCATCGTTGATGATCACCATGGACGGCGTGCCAATGGTCGATCCAGGCACCGGACTCTGGGCTTCCTCCACGATGCCCGCGCTGTCGATGTTTCAGGCGCAGCAGGTCACTTATGGTCCGGGCAACGCGGCCGATCGCTGGTACGACAATATCGGCGGCAATATTGAGTTCACGCCGAACCAGCCGACCAAGACCGCTGGCGGCACGGTCAATGTGACCTATGGCAGCTATGATACCAAGGTCGTCGATTTCTCCCTGCGCACGGGCGAATATGCCGGCTGGTCAACGATCTTGTCCGGCAGCTACGGCAGCGGCAACAGCTACCGCACCGGGCCGGACGGATTTACCCACCCCAGCGATGACTACGCGGTGTTCGGCAAGACAGTGAAGACATTCGATGGCGGAGACATTGCGTTCGGCGCCTATTTAGCACGCTCCGAGGGGTATCGTCCGCAGGTCATCCCGACCTCGCCGAACCCGCAAATCACGTTGAATGGCATTTCACCGTCCGGTGCGATCAATCCCGGGACGTTGTACAGCCAGCAGACGAGCGGCTATTATTCGACGCCAGCCGAGGCAAACTATAACAAGTTCGACACGCAGCAACTCTGGACAGTCTATAACAAGTTAAACCTGGACATCAACGATACGACCATGTTCCACAACATGGTGTATTATGTGCGCGAGGACCGCCAGCATCAGCGGACCAATGACGCTTACCCGCAGGGCGCGGCAAATCTGATGGAGAACAATACCCCGTACTCGTATTGGTACGGCGATAAGGCGTCCATCACCAAAGACTGGAACATCAACACTTTCGACGTGGGTGCGTTCGTACAGAATTCGCAGTACAGCACGCAGAATGCGTTCTTCAATCCAAACGCTCCGTATTTCGGCAGCGCATCGGCGCCGAATGCGCATTACCGCAGTGGCTTGTTCAACCAGATCGAGACGGCTGTCTATCTGCAGGATGACATCAAGCCAGTGAGCGGCCTGCATATTGTTCCTGGCCTCCGTCTGGCCAGCTTCTCGACGAACTATGCCGACATGTCGCAGCAGATGTTCCCCAACGCCACGGGAACCAACCAGGGTGCCCTGGCCAACGGTCTGCCGGGGGGGCAGTCGCGGACATTCGTGGCCCCGGAGCCGTCGCTGGAGATCTCCTACCAGGCGCTGTCCTGGTTGAACCTCTATGGCAGCTACGAGGAATCCTATAAGCTTCCCCAGGTCGGCGGCGGCGGCGGGCTGTATCAGTCGATCGGCTCGCAATACGCTCAGCTTGCCCATGCGCAGGAGTTTCAGGCCGGGTTCAAGGTGCTGAAGGATATGCCGGAATACGGCCTGCATAATTTCGACTTCGGCGGGAATTACTTCTACCTTCGCTACGGCAATCAGACCATCACCACGACCAATGCGGTCGGCACCGCGACCACGGCGTTCGGCACGTCCGACTACCAGGGTATCAACATGTTCGCGGACGACAATCCGCTGACCAACCTGCATACTTTCGTCAACGCCAGCGTGGTCAAGGCTGTTTATTCCAACTATGTGACGGGCAGCTTCGCGTCGCCGGTCAGCTATAATGGCAGCCATGTGCCCTATACTCCGACGACGACCCTGAATGTCGGCGGCGACTATAAGTTCATCACCAACGGTATCCTGGTGAACCCGTATGCGGTGTATCAATACACCGGTGACCAGTACATCTTCAACAACGTGACGGGCGCGCCCAGCAGCCAGACGCTGGCCGGGTACGGCACGCTGAACCTGGGCATCAACGCCAAGGTGCCGGTGGTGATCGACAATAAAGAGCGGACGCTCAACTTCTCGCTTTCGGTATTGAATGCCACCAACAACCGCTACAATTCCTATCTCTACCTCAGCAGCGGCGGTTACTACGGCACCACCAACAGCGGCTATGGCCTGGCTTACCCCGGTGCCCCGATGACCATTTATGGCAGCGTCGGCGCGAGCTTCTAGCCCGAGCCCAAACGTTCATTGATCTGTCATACACGGAAAGGCGGCGGGGCTGTAACAGGCCCCGTCGTCGCGGATAGTGGAATCGAACATGAATATGCAGGGCATTATCGACATCGCCAACTATTCGGATGGCGTTCTTTACGCGTTGGCCTTACTTCAATTGTTGGCCATGGCGGTGATCATTGATCGCGCCTGGTATTTGCGCCGTACTATCATTGGCGGCGCGCGCCTTGTGTCCGCGGTTGCCCGGCATGAGCGGCTGCACGACGCCGAGCTTCGTTCGCTGCGCGACGGCGCGGCCCGCTTGCCGGAAGCCATGGTGTTCGACGCCGTGCTGCTGTCCAAGGGCACCTTTTCACATACCCAGTTGGAAGACCGGATGGAGGAGGCCATCATGCTGACGGCCCCGCGCCTGGATCGCCGGCTGTGGATTCTGGATACGATCATCACGCTCGCCCCGTTGCTGGGTCTGTTCGGCACAATTCTTGGCATGTTTCGGGCCTTCGCGGTGCTGGCGACCCCGGGCAGCGCCCCGACAGCAGTGACCGGCGGTGTCGCCAACGCGCTGATCACCACGGCGGCGGGCATCTTCGTCGCGATGGTCGGGCTGCTGGCCTATAACGGGTTGTCCAACTCGGTGCGCCTGGTGCTGCACCAGATGGAAACGCTGCGGACCTTGCTGCTGAATCGCGTCGTGATGGGCCGTCCGGTCGGGAACGGCGCTACCGCGATGGCGGCGGAATAAGCAGATGTCGAAACGCCGGATCAGTTATTTCGATTCCAAGCGGGGCCGCGTTGAAATCATTCCGATGATTGACGTGATGCTGTTCTTGCTCGTGTTCTTCATTATCGTGACGCTGCAGATGATCCCCGACGCAGGGGTGGCGCTGCAACTCGCCACCTCGACCGAGACGCAGCATCTTGAACATCCCAAGGTTACGGTCAACGTGGACAAGGATGGCACGCTGACGGTCAAGGGCCAGACCGTGACGCAGGATGAGCTGGTGGCGCTGTTGCGGGAAACCCCTGACCCGTCGCAGACGCAGGTGACCATCGCGGCGTCGAAGGATGCGGCGTTTCAGCAGTTTGTCCACGCCCTGGATGCCTGCCGGGCGGCCGGGGTCACCGACGTTGGCGTGGCCGCGCAGCCGGTGACGGGCGATGCCCCCGGTGCTCCGGCAGCCGGGACGGCGCCCTGAACCATGACGGTGCATGTGATGGCTGACCGCCCGCCAGCCGGACCACCGGAACGCGGCACCTTCGGCGTGGCTTTCGCCGTGGCCCTGGTGTTGGAATTCGCCGCGGTGCTGGCGCTTGGGGTTATGCCGGCCGCCCCGCCGCCGACCCCGCCAGAGCTTGCCCCGGTCCATATCCACGCAGCGGAGCTGCCGGCCCCGCCGCCGCCCGCCCCACCGCCGCCGGAGCCCCCGCCGCCGGAACC
>DAIEHR010000412.1 GCA_027353465.1 Acetobacteraceae bacterium
ACTTTCGACCAGACATTCGGGTGCCGAACCATGAAGTCCACGAACAGCGCGAATTCCGGCCCGTCGATCGGTTTGGTGACGTCGGGCCGCCCCATGTGGTCCACCACCACCGTCGTCGGCAGCGCGGTGAAGAAATCCCACAGTTCGGGCAGATCGGCCGACTCGAAGTAGATCACGATGTGCCAGCCCAGCTTCGCAATCCGACCGGCGATTTCCAGCAATTCGTCCTTCGGGGTGAAATCGACCAGCAGCCCGTCATCTGGCATGTGGTCCTTCAAATTCGGATGCGGCCAGTCGGTGCCCCACAGCACCCGATCCGGAAACGTCTCGACGATACGCCTGGCGAACGGGATGACATCGCGATAGGGATTCTGTTCGCCGTTCAGCGCGGGCGGCCCGGAAACGGACAGACGCTCCGGACAGCTTACTTTCGACCAGACATTCGGGTGCCGAACCATGAAGTCCACGAACAGCGCGAATTCCGGCCCGTCGATCGGTTTGGTGACGTCGGGCCGCCCCATGTGGTCCACCACCACCATCGTCGGCAGCGCGGTGAAGAAATCCCACAGTTCGGGCAGATCGACCGACTCGAAGTAGATCACGATGTGCCAGCCCAGCTTCGCAATCCGACCGGCGATTTCCAGCAATTCGTCCTTCGGGGTGAAATCGACCAGCCGCTTGACGAAGTTGAACCGCACACCGCGCACACCGGCCGCATGCATGGCGTGCAAATCGGCGTCGGCGATGTCCCGCCGCACGGTGGCAATGCCCCGCGCCTTGCCGCCGGAATGGACCAGCGCATCGACCATCGCACGGTTATCGGCGCCATGACACGTCGCCTGCACCACCACGTTGCGTGAGAAACCAAGATGGTCGCGCAGGTCATAGAGTTGCTGTCTCGACGCGTCGCAGGGCGTGTATTTCCGTTCCGGCGCGAACGGGTATGCGTCGCCCGGCCCGAACACATGGCAGTGCGCGTCCACGGTGCCCGCGGGCACCTGGAAGCGAGGTTTCGATGGCCCGGCATACCAATCCAGCCAGCCGAGGGTTTTTTCAAATGCCATGAACGGTGTCTCCCGATCTGGTTGCCATCACCCCCGGGCGGCGGACATGATTTGGATCAATTCGAAGGGTTGCGGACGCCTATTTCCCCTTCGCCTTCAACGCCGCATCCAGGCGGGAGAACACCTGCCGAGCATTGCCTTCGTAGATGGCTGCCTTGGCCTCGACGGACAGGATGGTCGATGCCTCGATGTAACGCTTGGTGTCGTCGTAGTAGAACCCGGTTTCGGGGTCGATGCCGCGCACCGCGCCGATCATCTCACTGGCGAACAGGATGTTCCTGGCCGGAATCACCTTCGTCAGCAGGTCTATGCCAGGCTGATGATACACGCAGGTATCGAAGTGGATGTTGTTCAGCAGCAGTTCGGTCAGCGGCGGCTTCTTCATCTCCTGCGCCAGCCCGCGAAAACGGCCCCAGTGATACGGCACCGCGCCACCGCCATGCGGGATCAGGAACTTCAGCGTCGGGAAGTCCGCAAACAAATCCGATGTCAGGCACTGCATGAACGCTGTTGTATCGGCGTTCAGATAATGCGCGCCGGTGGTGTGGAAACATTCGTTGCAGCTTGTGCTGACGTGCACCATCGCCGGAATGTCGTATTCGACCATCTTCTCATAGATCGGATACCATGACCGATCCGACAGCGGCGGCGAGGTCCAGTGGCCGCCAGAGGGATCGGGATTCAGGTTAATACCAACAAAACCATAATCCCGGATGCAACGCTCCAATTCCGGAACGCAGGTCTTCGGATCGACGCCGGGTGATTGCGGCAGCATTGCCGCCCCGATGAAGTGATCCGGGAACAACGTGCTGACGCGATAGCACAATTCGTTGCAAATCGACGCCCAGGTCGAGGACACGTTGAAGTCGCCGATATGGTGCGCCATGAAGCTGGCGCGCGGGCTGAAGATAGTCAGGTCGCTGCCGCGTTCCTTCATTTTCGCGAGCTGGTTGGTTTCGATACTCTCCCGCAGTTCATCGTCGCTGATTTTCAGCTCGCTGACCTTGGGCATCGCGGACGGATCCTTGATGCCGGCGATCTGGCGGTTGCGCCATGCTTCCAGCGCCTTGGGCGCGGTGGTGTAGTGGCCATGAACGTCGATGATCATTGAGCTTCCCCCGTTTTAGCTCGATTCCGTCATTTTCGACGCTCCTTCGCCGGCTGAACAGCAGCCAGATCAAATCAGCGACCGGAGCCCGCGTTTCTGTCCACAAAAAAACGGCCATTCCCGGGTTGGGAACAGCCGCCTTCCTCGGACCCGCCGCTGCCTAAGGAGACCCCGCGTATCCTAAAACGGGATTTCGTCGTCCAGATCGCCGCCCTTCGGCGCATCCCACGACGGCCCGCCAGACCCGCCACGCGCAGCCGGCCGAGCCGCCGCCGGAGCCCGTTCGCGCGGGGCATATCCGCCGCCACCGAATCCGCCATCGGACCCGCCGCCTTCACCGCCGCCGGCCCTGGTATCCAGCATGGTAAGCTGACCGTTGAAGCGCCCGATCACGACCTCGGTCGTGTAGCGTTCCTGGCCCTGCTGGTCCGTCCACTTGCGAGTCTGCAAAGAGCCTTCGACATAGATTTTCGCCCCCTTCTTCAGAAACCGCTCCGCCACATCGGCAGTGCGATCGTTGAAGATCACCACCCGATGCCACTCGGTCTTTTCCTTTTTCTCACCCGACGCGCGATCGTTCCACGTCTCGCTGGTTGCCAGGGTCAGGTTGACGATCTTGCTGCCGTCCTGGGTGTTTCGCACTTCCGGGTCCTTCCCCAGATTGCCCACCAGGATCACCTTGTTCACCGAACCTGCCATCGACCGAGTCCTTAATCTTGAATTTCACACTTTAGCGCAAACCCCATTCAGGGGCCATGATGCTTAATATTCCGCTAACAAACCGCCAGTTTCCGCGGCAGATCGTGCGCACAGCGTCCCAGCCCCACGCAAAAATGGTTCACCACCGGGGCCAGACGCTCCGCCGCCAACTTTACACCCGCGTTTGTCTCCGCCAGCCGGGCGGCGGCATCCCTGGCGCGCCGCGCGATCCCCGGCCAGTCCAGCCCCGGCAACACACCGTCCTTCAGCACGAACCGACCGCCGATCATCACGTCGCGCACCGCCGCGCCGTCCTCGGTATTCACCAACTGGTTCACCGCATTATTCAGCGGCACCAGGTTGATGTGGTCCAGGTCCAGGAACACCAGATCGGCCTTATAGCCCGGCGCGATACGGCCGATCAGGTCGCCCATTCCCAGCACCGCCGCGCTGCCCTCGGTCGCTAACCGCAACGCTTCGGGGGCACCAATCCAGTCCTCCGGCGGCCGGTCAAACACGCGGGAGACGTAGGCCGACAACCGCATCGCCTCAAACATGTTCTGATTGTCGGAGGACGAGGACCCATCGGTCCCGACCCCTACGCGAACCCCGCCGGCAATGGCGCGCCGCATATCCGCAATGCCGTTGCCCAACCGCAGATTCGATCCCGGGTTATGCGCCAGCGCCCCGCCCTGGCGGGCGATCAGCTCGATCTCGGCATCGTCGATCCAGATGGCGTGGGCGCCACTGAACCGCGGCCCCAGCAGACCGATCCGGTCCAGA
>DAIEHR010000398.1 GCA_027353465.1 Acetobacteraceae bacterium
GAAATTACTCATCTTGGCGGCTGGCGAGCCTGGCTGCGATCCGGAGACTGACGATGGACGAAGCGGCATTGGATACAATGATCGATACCGGAATGACGATATTGGGAATCGAAATGAAACCGGAGTGGCGCGCCGCCGTGCGTATGCACCTGGGCATTTCCCTCGGGCATGCGGCAGTGGTTCTGGAAACAACGCTGCCAGATCATCTTGATCCCGCGCCGGTGTTCACGGCATGACGCACGCGACCGAGATGGCCGCCGCAGTCGGTTCAGGCCGGATGCGTGCCACGGATATCATGACGGCCTGTCTGGACAAGATCGGGCGGCTGAATCCGGTGTTGAATGCGTTCACCGCTGTAACCGCCGAACGGGCCATGGCGAAGGCTGCCGAACTGGACGCGGCGATTGCGGCCGGTGCCGCGCCGGGGCCGCTGGCGGGTGTACCGTTCGCGGTCAAGAACCTGATCGATGTTGCGGGTCTGCCGACCCTGGCGGGATCGAAGATCAATCGCGACCATCCTCCCGCTGCCGAGGACGCGCCGCTGGTGCGGCGGTTGGAGGCGGCGGGTGCGATCCTGGTCGGCGCGCTGAACATGGGCGAATACGCCTATGATTTCACCGGTGAGAACGTCCACGAAGGCCCGTCACGAAACCCGTTCGATACCGCGCGCATGTCGGGCGGTTCCTCGGGTGGTTCGGGCAGTGCGGTAGGCGGCGGGTTGGTGCCGTTGGCGCTGGGGTCCGACACTAACGGGTCGATCCGCGTGCCGGCCTCGTTCTGTGGATTGTTTGGTTTGAAACCAACGTATGGGCGGCTAACCAGGGCGGGCAGCTTTCCGTTTGTGTCCAGCCTGGACCATTTGGGGCCGTTCGCGCGGTCCGTCGCCGATCTGACGGTCGCATACGACGCGATGCAGGGGTACGATCCGGCCGATCCGGTCTGTGTTGACCGCCCGGCGGACCCGGTTGCCGGAGTATTGGATAGCGGCGTTGGCGGTTTGCGGATCGCCTCGGCCGGCGGGTATTTCCGAACCGGTGCCTCGCCCGAGGCGTTGTCGGCATTGGACAGCATCGCGGCGGCGCTTGGTGCCTCGGATTCCGTCATGATACCGGAGGTTCAGCGCGCCCGCAGCGCCGCTTATATCATCACCACGACCGAGGGTGCGGCGCTGCACATGCAACGCCTGCGGACCCGGCCGGACGATTTCGACGCCGATGTGCGCGACCGGCTGATCGCGGGCGCGCTGGTGCCGGCGACCGCCGTGGTGCGGGCGCAGAAATTCCGTCGTTGGTTCCGCGAGGAAATGCTGAAGCTGTTCCAGCGGTACGACGCGATCCTGGCTCCGGCGACTCCGTGTGTCGCGCCGCTGATCGGGCAGAAGACCTTCGTGCTGGATGGCAAGGAAATGCCGGTTCGCCCCAACATTGGTATCTACACCCAACCGTTCTCGTTCATCGGCCTGCCGGTTGTCGCGGTGCCGGTGCCGACCTCGTTGGGTCTGCCGATCGGTGTGCAGATCATCACCGCCCCGTGGCGCGAGGACATCGCGTTGCGCATCGCCCGCGCGCTGGAAGTTTCCGGCGCCGCTGTTGCCCCTGTCGCGAAACTGGAAGCCTGACCGATGGATATCAACATTCCCGCAATCAGGGCCGAAGTCGAGGACGCCTTCGCCCGCTACGAGCAGGCACTGGTGACCAACGACGTCGATACGTTGCAGGCGTTGTTCTGGAACAGTCCGCATACGATCCGTTACGGTATCGCGGAAAACCTGTATGGCTACGATGAGATCGGCGCCTTTCGGGCCGCGCGTTCCCCCGTGGGATTGGCTCGGTCCACGTCGCGAACAGTGATCACGACTTATGGAAACGATTTCGCCACCGCCTCGACGTTGTTCCACAGGCAGACCGCTCCCGGCAAGGTCGGCCGCCAGATGCAGACCTGGGCGCGCACGCCGGATGGCTGGCGGGTGGTGGCGGCGCATGTCAGCGTGATCGACGCGCCGTGACTCTGTGGATCAAGGATCCGCTGGCGATCCTTGCCGGTGGTGCCGAACGCGGTGTGGTGGTCGATGGCGGGCGTATCGTCGAATGCGTGGCGCGCGGTGCCGAACCCACAACGCCATGCACGGCGGTGTTCGACGCCAGCCGGCACGTCGTCTTGCCCGGATTGATCAATACCCACCACCATTTCTACCAGACCCTGACGCGGGCGACCCCGGCGGCGCTGGACCGGGAGTTGTTCCCGTGGCTGCGGGCGCTGTATCCGATCTGGGCACGCCTGACTCCGGAAGCGCTCGATGCCGCCGTGACGGTGGCGATGGCGGAGCTGCTGCTGTCCGGCTGCACGACGACCACCGACCATCATTATGTCTTCCCCGCCGGCCTTGAAGCAGCCATCGATACCGAGATCGCCGCCGCCCGGCGTCTGGGTATCCGGGTTGTGGTGACGCGGGGTTCGATGAACCTGTCCCAACGCGACGGCGGGTTGCCGCCCGACAGCGTGGTGCAGGATGAGGACACCATCCTGGCCGATAGCGAACGGCTGATCGCGCGCTATCACGACGCCTCACCCGCGGCGATGGTTCAGGTGGCCCTGGCGCCGTGCTCGCCGTTCAGCGTGACCACGTCGCTGATGGCGGCGACTGCGGCACTGGCGGAGCGAACGGGTGTCCGCCTGCATACCCACCTGGCGGAAACCGCCGACGAGGAAGCGTTCTGCCTGGCGAAGTTTGGGCGCCGGCCATTGGATTACCTGGAATCGGCCGGTTGGCTGAACGATCGGACGTGGCTGGCGCACGGCATCCACTTCGACGCCGGCGAGATCGCGCGTCTGGCCAAGGCGGGAACCTGCGTAACGCACTGTCCGTGCAGCAATCAGATCCTTGCCTCCGGGACGTGCCCGGTGTGCGAAATGGAACAGGCCGGAATGAATGTCGGCCTCGGCGTGGACGGGTCGGCGTCGAACAATGCCTCCAACATGATTCAGGAGGTACGGGCGGCGTTTTTGCTGCAACGCGGGCGGTACGGCGTGGAAAAAGTCAGTCACACCGATGCTCTGCGCTGGGCGACACAAGGATCGGCGGCCTGTATCGGACGGCCGGAACTCGGCCGCATCGCGCCGGGCATGCAGGCCGATCTGGCGCTGTTCACGCTGGACGAGCTGCGGTTCTCCGGCGCGTTGGACCCGATTGCCGCTTTGGTGGTGTGCGGCGCCCACACGGCGGACCGGGTAATGGTGGCCGGACGCTGGGTCGTGGAGAATGGCGCAATTCCGGGGCTGGACATGGCGGCCCTGATTCGGCGACACACTGACGCGGCGAAGGCTCTGCACGCGGGATAGGGGACACCTTGAAATGGCCGATTATGATCTGGTGGTCGCCGGCGGTACGGTGGTCACGGCATCCGATATGTTTCAGGCCGATGTCGGCATCGTTGGCGGCCGCATCGCCGCCGTCGGTCTGAATTTGCGCGGCGAACGTACCATCGATGCCAACGGCTTGCTGGTGATGCCGGGCGGCGTCGATTCGCACTGCCATATTGAGCAGTTGCAGTCGGGCGGCGGCGCGGACGAGGAAAGCTGGGTGACCGGCAGCACGTCCGCCCTGGCTGGCGGCACGACCAGCGTCATTACCTTCTCCACCCAGTTCAAGGGACACGGCATTCTGGAGCCGCTGGCCGAATACCGCCGCCGCGCGGCCAAGGCGATGGTGGATTACAGCTTTCACCAGATTATCACCGATGCCACGGATGAGGTCATCTTCAACGAAGTGCCGCAGGTGGTCGCGTCCGGCGTGCGTAGCCTGAAAGTGTTCCTGACCTACGATCCGCTGCACCTGGACGACCGGCAATTTATCCGCGTTCTGGCCGCCGCGCGCCGCACCGGCGCTTTGGTGACGGTTCACTGTGAGAACTATGAGGCGATCAACTGGCGCACCGCCGCGTTGCTGGCTGATGGCCGGACGGAGCCGAAATATCATGCATGGTCGCGCCCAAGCATGATCGAGCGTGAGGCGACACACCGAGCGATTGCGTTGGCGGAAATGGTGGATCAGCCGATCCAGGTGTTCCATGTTTCCTGTCCAGAGGTCGCCGAGGAAATCGCTCGTGCGAAAGCGCGCGGGCTGAAGGTCTGGGGCGAAACCTGCCCGCAGTATTTCGTGCTGTCCGCCGACCATATGGATCGCCCGGGATTCGAGGGTGCCAAGTTCATGTGCAGCCCGGCCCCGCGCGATGCGGCGGCCAGCGAGGGGCTGTGGAAGATGATCACCGATGGCGTGCTGGACGTAACGTCATCGGACCACAGCGGCTGGAGCTATGAAACCCCGGCCGGAAAGCGTGTCCACGGCACCAATGCGCCGTTTCGCGATATTCCCAACGGCGTGCCCGGTCTTGGATCGCGCCTGCCGGTGATGTTCAGCGAGGGCGTATCGAAGGGGCGTATCGACCCGTGTATGTTCGTGCGTCTGACATCGAGCAACCCGGCCCGCCTGTTCGGCCTGTATCCCCGCAAAGGGACGATCGCCCCCGGCGCCGATGCCGATCTGGTGCTGTGGGATGCGAATAAGCAGGTCACGATCACTAACGACCTGATGCAGCACGTCATCGACTACACCCCCTATGAGGGCCTGGACGTCACCGGCTGGCCAGTGGCCACGATCCGTCGAGGCGAGGTGGTGATGCGCGATGGCAAAGTGCAGGCCGAACCCGGCAGCGGCCAGTTCCTGGCGCGCGGCCCTTACGACATGATCAAACCCACCGGCAACGTCCCGTTTGGCTTCGACGCCAGCGCGTTCCTGGTCTGAGCGGAGCACTTAAACCATGAGCTTGATAGACGTCATCGCCGGCCCCTTCACATTCAAGGCGAAATTCGAGGACGAGAACGCGCCGAAGACCTGCGCGAAGTTCCGGTCCTTGCTGCCGTATAAGGAGCGCATCATTCATGTGCGCTGGTCGGGCGAGGGCTGCTGGATTCCGCTGGGCGATCTGGATCTGGGCCTGGGATACGAGAACCACACAAGCTACCCCGCTCCCGGCCAGTTTCTGCTGTATCCAGGCGGCATTTCCGAAACCGAAATCCTGCTGGCCTATGGTGGCGTTCAGTTCGCCAGTAAAATGGGTCAGTTGGCTGGGAATCACTTCCTGACGATTGTCGAAGGTTTGGAAAACCTCGTGCCGTTGGGGAAGATGACGCTTTGGCAGGGTGCGCAGGCAATCGAATTCAGGAACCCTTAGGCTTGGCTGGTAACCGTTGCAGCAACCCGGCGGCCTCCTTGTCGCCGAGGTTCGCCGCTTTGGCATACCATTCGGCGGCCTTTTGCGGGTCGAGCGGATCATAGGTCTTGCCCAGCGCAGTGGCGGCGGTCGCGTTGCCGGCCTCGGCCGCGCGTTGGAACAGCAGGCGGGCCGCCGCGACGTCCCCAAGATCGAGCGACTCCTTCGCACGCTGGATCAATGCGGCCATCAGATCCGGTGACATGGGTTTGGCGACTTCGGCAACCGGAGCGTGTTCGACCGGCCGTGCGATCGGGGGAGGCGCGGGGGGCGGCGGCTGTTCGGAAAGCCCCTTGTAGAGAAACACGGACGCACCGATCACCAGCAACCCCACGGATACGACCCGCAGGGCTACGTCGGGAAAACCGTCGGAGCTGGCGGGTCGGTTCGTCTGCCCGCCAGCGATGGGGCCAACCGCGGCGGCTACGGTTTTGGCGGTGATTGTCGTGTCCCCCCGAGCGAATCCCGCATTGAAGGTAGCTTCCATAAGCCGGTTGATTGTCGCGGGCAGTCCGTGGGACCGCGCGATCAGCATCTTCAGGGCATCCGATGTCATCAGCCGCCTGGTGGTGCCCCCGGCGATCCACAGCGATCGTTCAATATATTGATGGGTCTCTGACGAGCTCAGCGGCGCCAAACGGATGACATTTCGTGCCTTGGCGGCAATGTCGGAAATAACCGGCTTGGTTAAAGCCGCGCTAGAGCAGACTAAGACGAGAGGGTTCGGGCTTTGGTCCTGCTTTGCAACATTCGACAGCAGACCCAGGCTGCTATCGGCCAACAGATCCATATCGTCGATAAGCCCTGCTTTGCGGCTTGGGTCGCGGAGCGAGTCCAAGGCGGTCGCCAGGATATCCGGATCTATTCTTACCCCCACGGGGCGAGAAACGGCGACCACCTCTAGACCTGACTCGCGGGCAACGGTGGCGACCGCTCGCAGGGTCTCGGACTTACCTGTGCCTTCATCTCCTACCAACAGCACGATACCGCTGCTGCTGGTCAGATGACTGACCAACAATTCAAACGCGCGCCTGCGGGAGCCGAACAGGATGAATGCGGTCTCGTCAGGGACGGTGGCAAACGGTGGTTTCGATAGCCCGTACAGGTCGAGGTAGTTTGTCGGCCTGGCGTGGGCCACAGCAGGGGCCGGCTCCACCGGCTTGCTCGTAATTAGATTGGAAGGCCGGCGCATGTCGCGATCCAAGGGGTAAAGCCTCGACGTGCCTCATAAGTGGGTGTCCGCGCCAGTGTCTTATCGGGGCGTCCCCACGATGTGAACGGTTGCCATAAGCACCGCGGATTGACCAAAACGACGAAATAGCAAGAAACAGGGTCGGAATTGAAATTGTAACGATTTAACACGAAGACCGCAAAAATAACGACTTAATCACCAGTTCGGGTTTGATCTCAATGAATATCCAAAACATTAAATCCAAAATAGGTATTTTGAGTTGTTCCTTCCGACCAGAATAATACGCATCGATGTTATGAAATTAGATGCAATGCTGACTTTGAGTGCCGAACTAATCCGCAAACTGATGTTGACCCTCATCACGTCGGCGTGAAATCAAGCCTCCCGCCATCACATTATCGGGAGTTATTTATGAGCGGGACAGCGTCCGGCGGACAGTTTAAGACAGCCAACGGTCAGATTATTGACCCCAACGGCAAATCATTCACGGCCGAGGGTCTGAACGTTTACGATGCCCAGATGGGCGATGCGGCCCAGATCCTTGCCGACTTTCCGGGTGTCAATTTCATTCGGCTCAATGTTTATTCTTATCAAGATCCGAGCGCTTATGCGTCCTTTATTCAAACGATGACGTCGAAGGGCATCGTGGTTGAGCTTGAGGATCATACCAACAGCAATGGTTCGGATGCGGGCGGCGGATCGGGCACCGTGTTTACGGGCTCGCAACTGACCAACGAATTGAACTGGTATTCAGCGGTCGCCGGCGCTTATGCCAACAATCCTTACGTTTGGTTCGGGACCAACAACGAACCGCCGAACAATCCATCCTCGGCGGCGTTGTCCACGTGGCAGCAGCAGACTTACGACGCCATTCGTAACGCGGGAAACAACAATCCGATCCTGATGGAATTGGTCGGTGGCGGCAACCCTGGGACGATCGGCGCGGGCGCGGGGATGACCGCGTCGGATTACGCCAGCATGACCAATATCATTTGGGATCTGCATTATTACGGCTGGGTGTCCGGCTATTCCACCAATCAGTCAACGGTTGATTCGGCGTTGTCGTCGGCCGTCTCGGCTGCCCAGACGATTACCAGCGCAAACGGTACGGTTCCCGTTCTGATCGGCGAGTATGGCCCGGCCACGGACGGCACGAACACGGACCCGAACGGCAATCAGGTTTTACAGGCCGTGCAGAGTTCAGCTACCAGTGGTCAGACAGCGGGCGCCGTGGCATGGGGTTGGAACTCGGGCGCGAATGATAATCTGACCGATGGGTCAGGCAACCTGACCACATACGGCCAGGAGGTCGCGCAGTGGATTGCCGCCCATCCCGGCTCCACGCCCGTTTCGACCCCGACGCCTCCTCCCGCGCCGACGGTCACCCCATCGGCAAACGACACGGTCGTGCTGGCCGGATCGACGGGTGCCATCACGGACGCCAGCGGCAACGCCTGGACGATCACCGCGGGCGGCCAGGTCGCGATCAACGGCAAGGCCGATACCACCACGGGTTCGGTCGTGGAACTCGCCTACGTGAACGGGATGATCTGGCAGGAAAACAGCGCCAAGCTGTGGTGGGGTGAAACCCAGCCGAACGCATCGTGGTCGCCCGCGGCGGGGACCTCGGTCAGCCCGCTCCCAGCACCCCCGACGCCGCCGCCTGCTCCGCCGCCCCCGCCTCCCACCATTACGCCGTCGGCGAACGACACGGTCGTGCTGGCCGGATCGACAGGTGCCATCACGGACGCCAGCGGCAACGCCTGGACAATCACCGCGGGTGGCCAGGTCGCGATCAACGGCAAGGCTGATGCCACAACGGGTTCGGTCGTGGAACTCGCCTACGTGAACGGGACGATCTGGCAGGAAAACAGCGCCAAGTTGTGGTGGGGTGAAACCCAGCCGAACGCATCGTGGTCGCCCGCAGCGGGGACCTCTGTCAGCCCACTTCCGGCACCCCCGACGCCGCCTCCTCCGACGCCGGTCGTAACGCCGTCCGCAAACGACACCGTCGTCAATGCGGGCTCCAATGCCGCCATCGTCGATGCCGTCGGAAACAAGTGGACCATCACCTCGGGCGGTCAGGTCGCGGTTAACGGCAAAGCAGATACGACCACGGCTGGCGTGATCGAACTCGCCTACGTCGGCGGCAAAATCTGGCAAGAGAACGGCGCCAAGTTGTGGTGGGGTGAGACGCAGCCGAACGCATCCTGGGCGCCGGCTGCCGGAACGGCGGTCAGCCCGCTTCCCACACCCCCTGCGCCGCCACCCGTCTCTGCGAACGACACCGTGGTGACGGCGGGCTCAACCGCCGCCATCGTCGATGCAAGCGGGAACCACTGGACAATAACCAGCGGCGGGCAGATCGCGGTAAACGGCACGACCGACACATCCACGGGGAATGTGACGGAAATTGCTTATGTCAACGGCCAGGTCTGGCAAGAGAATGCCAGCAAGCTGTGGTGGGGTAAAACAAGCCCGACCGCCGCATGGTCGCCTGACGCCGGGACCAGCACCAGTCCGCTGCCGACTTCCGTGACGATTGCCGCCACCCAAACCAGCGCAACCATCGCACTCAGCCAGGTGACGATCACCGCGACCGCCGGTAACCACATGGTGTTCATCTCCGGCACCGGCGATACGGCCCGGTTGTCCGGCGGAACCGACACGATCACGGATACCGGTCACGGCAACACTTATGTCATCCCGGCGGCGGGCAAAGGCTACAATGCCTTCACCAGCAACGTGTTGACATCCAATGATACATTGGATCTGCGGACGGCTCTTGCGGCAACCAAGTGGACAGGATCGGCCTCGACGCTTTCGCAGTTCCTGAGTGTTAAGGACAGCGCCCAAGGCGCCGTGCTTTCGATCTCCAGCCAATCCGGTGGAGCGGGTGTCGGCATTGCTTCCATCAGCGGGGCGACGACGGCGACCTTAACCTCGG
The DNA here is from genome assembly GCA_027353465.1 of Acetobacteraceae bacterium. Classification (GTDB taxonomy): domain Bacteria; phylum Pseudomonadota; class Alphaproteobacteria; order Acetobacterales; family Acetobacteraceae; genus Rhodopila. The sequence goes on from DAIEHR010000398.1 coordinate 9,410, forward strand.
TTCTCGCTCACGCGATCACCTGATCCACGGCAACCCTCGGTGACAAGGGTCACCGAGGGTTGCCGCTATCTCGGTTCACCATCAGCCAAAGCCGCCTTAGCGCTCGGAGAATGCCATAACGCTCCCGGCGTTCCGGTTGCATCAATAACCGGACCAGGTCAGGCTCCTCCCACGGCACATCGTGGTAGCCGGCGCGCAGGAAGAGGTTGGACGGATCCTCTTGCCACGTGTCGGGGAAGAACACGATAATATCTCGATCGGTTCGCGCCGGACGTTCCCGGCGCCGCCGGCCCGCGAGACGGGCGACCAAGGCTTCGGCCAGGTCCCGCCCTTCGCCCAATCGCATCGCGCAGATTGGTGTATTGCGTGGATTCATTTCGATAAGATAAGCATTCTGGGTGGCGGCTTCGATAACAAAATCAAAACCGATCATTCCAGACAGGCCAAGCGCCGCCACCACGCGGCGGGCAGCATCTTCCATCTCCGGGTTGCGGATGATCCGAGCGACCGTCGATGGACCGGTCGCCGATGTGGTGGCAACGGATTCCGCGCAAACCGACGCCAAAACCTCCCCCTGCCAACAGGCAACGCCGATGTTGGCCGGCCAGCCGTCGATGTACTGCTGCACCGACATCGACGGCCGCTCCTTCCGAAGCCAGGGGCGAATACCAAAATAGTTGCCCTCTAGCAGAGACTCCCGCAGCGCCAGGCGCCCGCTCGCCCGTTTGGTCATGGTGACATAGGCGTCCCTGGCGGTCCCGGCGTCAGAGATGATCCGCACACCGAACCCAGCCCAACTGCCGTCGGCCTTCAATACGAACGGCGGATCGTTCTCTTGCATCCATTGCTCTAATGTCCCGATCGCTGGCAGAGGCCTCGACCCCGGAACCCGAACGCCCAGCTGGTCGGCCAGCGACAATAAGGCTGCGCGCGACACGATAGTTTGAAACCGATTGGCGGGAGCGGTTGAGCGAACAATCGACTGTTGGACCAGGGGATTGGTGGTTTTGCGCGCGATTTCGTGTAAATCACGCACCGTTATTTCATCGCAAGGAATTACGATATCCGGCCGCAGGCGCCGGATGACGGCCTCCAGGCTGGCACATGGGGCCCACGCCCGATAGATCCGCCGATCCTGGATAAAGCCCAAGGCGCGCGCCGGATGGTTCGACGGCGATACCAAACTGACGCGCGCGCCCGCGTCGTGAAGCTCCATTGCCAAACGCGCGGTGGACGGGAGTTTTCCGGTGGTCGCCAGAAGGATATGCGGTATTACGGCACCCGCCCGATCGGTCTCAGGAACGTCGCGCCGGGAGGCGGGAACAGGGTCCCCGAATGCCGGCGCAAATCCGACGGTCACCGCTTCCGTTCTCATGCCGCCATGGTGAAGGGAGTTGCTGGGCAAGATGGCGCAGTCCTGAAAAAGTGATCATCTATTGGCCTGAAGACAGAAAATCATAGTCGGAACCGCAATAAAAGCGTTTCCCGGCAGGATGAGGCGGTTGTGATATCATCCGACCGCCTCTTCAAGCGCGTCCGACGGCGCCGGTGTCGTGGGCTCTTGCCGCTGCCGCCGGCGAGCAAGCCAGCGATGCCCGGATATCGCCATCTGGCCCACAAGCGTGCGGGCGCCTGAAAAGCTGGTCAGCAGAATCTCATTATTGGCCAACCGAAACTTAAACGGTTCCTCGCCACGCAGAAAATCCACATAGTTCAGGCCGCGATCGAATGACCATCGGGCATATTCGACAATCAGGATTGTACCCGGCGATGCTCGGTCGTAAGCGGCGTCGTAAGCGGTGAAATAGGCCTCCATCCGCCCACGATAAACGAAATTTACCGACGCGGCGGCGATTTTACCGCCGCATTCCAGCAGGAAGATCCTCGCCATTCCAGATTGCCAGACGCGGTCGAGGATTGCGCGCAGCACAACGCAATCGTCGCCTAACAGCGCGGAGCCGGGATCATTGGTGCGAAGCCAGGCGTGTTTCAGTTCCAAGATCTCATCGAACAGCGGGGCGGCATCGGCCTCTCTTTCGACCGCCCGAAACGAGACCTCGCCCCCCAATTCCGCAAGAATTCGTTTGCCGCGTGTATGATTGTTGCGGCCTTTCTTATTGAGGGAGCGGAAAAAAGCCTCGCCATCCGGCCATTGGTTGTCAATTCGCATGCACCGCTCGCTGCGCTCGGCCGGCAGCAGGTGTTGGCTCCCGAGCAGTGGGCGGCATTGCGAATCTGGCCGAATCTGCTGTAGCGAAATCAGATCGAACCCGCCTGCGCGACGAAGGCCATTCCATAGGGCTGCAAACACTGTCACGTCAGGGTAGGCTGGATCAATCAGGCAATCGCAGTAATCGCTAAACAACTGGGCGGCCCAGGTCAGCATTCGCAGTCCGGAACGCCGGTGGATGGCACAGGGCATCACGCCGCACAGCCGGTCATCATCCCATGCGAGCGCGATCCTCAGGCGCATCTCGCGGCGACCCCGCATACCCGCCAGCCAGCCGCTGATCCAGGAGTGATCCTGGAAAATGAACCCTCCGGCGCGCTGCCACAACCCATTCCACGCGTCCCCGACAGCGGAAAAGCGTTCACAGTCCGTTACGACCTCGACTTTAAGGGTCAAACTGCTTCTCCGGCATGATGATTCGGGCGAACAATGTTGAGTTTTGGCCGGGCGATTCCCAATCTGGCGGCAATTTTCCGCAGCGGGACGACATGAAGACGATAAAGCGATTGGTACTCATCGTGTTCGTCGTCGGTCAGGCCGAACACGAAGTCCTCATCGGGTTCCGGCACCACCAGTGTGCCGAACATTCGGTCCCAGATGCTCAGGCTAAGGCCGAAGTTCTTATCCCAATGCCGTTCGGCAAGGCTATGATGCAACTGATGATAGTGGGGGCTGAGCAAAACCAAGCTAAGGTGCCGGCCATATGACAGCTTCAGATGCGTGTGACGCACGAAGTCCATCATCAGGATGATGTTGCGTATGGCATAGACATTGATGCCGAAGATGGTGACCTCGACCGGATCCAAGGCGAAAAACATCCAGATACCGTAGCAAAGTCCAGGAATCAGTCCGTCCCACCAGCGATTCATGATCTCGTCGATCGGGTGAACGCGATCCTTGGTGACGCCAATCATCACTTGAGCGGAATGGTGAACCTTGTGCAACTCCCACAGGATGGGGACGCGGTGCTGCATGCGATGATAGAGATAGTATGAGAGGTCGTAGGCGATCAGCATGCTGACTGTGAAGGCGATCAGCACGGCAGGACCCGCTGGGGCGGGCGGATGTGCCGGCTGCCCGATCAGTTCGGTTAGCAGCCAATACGCGAACTTTCCAGCTGCCACTGTGGAAATTGCCAGCGGTATCACCAAAAGCGGCATAAAGATTCGCCTGGAAAGCCAGAACAAAAAATCCGCGCGCGCCGAGGGGTGCCGAAAGATGTCGGCCGGAACGAAATGCCGAATGAAGCCCCGGAAGGACCACCGGTCGGGCGACGCCCTGATATAGGTAACGACCGCGGCGAACAGCACCGTCGCCCACAATAGTCCCAGCGTAATCCCTATATCGCCCGACAGGCGCTCCCAAACCAGGCCCCAGAGGTTATGGATCGTGTCCGCCATGGTTAACTCACACTCTCCTGAATTGACGGCACCCGGGTAGCAAGAGCGCCGAGACGTTCGGCAAGGCGCACCGCCATCGCAACGATGGTCAGCGTGGGATTTGCCTGGCTGGAGGTCGGGAAGGTGGCGCTGCCGACGACGTAGAGATTGTTGACGCCGAACACCTTGCCGTGCCGGTCCACGACCCCCGACCGGGCGCTGGCGCCCATGCGGGTGGTTCCGATGTGGTGGCCCCCATAGGCGCCATCCCGCCGGACGACGGTCTCGATATCGCGTTCATCGGAAGCAAGTGACAGATGGCCAATCGATTGAGTCGCCAGTTCCTGGCTTAGAAGATCGAACGACGTCGCAACCGTTTCCACGTCCTGCCGGGTATACCGCCAATCCACGCGGAGCCGGCGATTTCCGAAACGATCCAGGCCGCTGCCAAGGTCGATGCGGCTGTCTGGGTTCGGCACCTGTTCCGCATGAAAATCCAGGCTGAACAGGTTGGTGCGGGGGCGAATGATGATCGAGGGGAATTTGCGGTCGGCCAAGGTGCGGGTCTTCAGCCAGCGCAACAAAAACCGTCCGGTGGATGGCGAGTCGATGACCGCGTTCATTCCGTGGCGAAGCCATGTCTTGTAGGTGGGGGGCACATCGCTGACGAGGCGTTTGGCATATTCGTAACTGATGAATCGTTGCGCCAGGAAGATCGCTGATAACGGGCCGGTGCCGTGCCTTGGGTCCGCGATCCGAGGATGATGAAGCCGGAACACCGCATTGCTCAGGCCCATCGCCGCCTGTGTTTCCGGGAGCAGCGCTAAGCGGCGGCGGCAATAGGTTCCGTCCGCGGCCACGTCGTATCCATGCCATACGGAATCGGCCGTGCCGTTCACTCGAAGGCTGCCGATCGTTCCAGCGATGTGACACATATAAAAACGCCCGACCAGGTCGTTGACGTTGCCAATGCCACCGGCGTGAACATCGTCCGACGTCAGCAAAAGCCTGGGCGTCTCCATCCCGCCCATCGCCAGGACGAACTGCTCGGCGGCGACCGAAAAGGTGCAGTCCCGGCCGTTGCGGACATCCAGGGTGTCGATGCGGCTGCCATCACGCGCGGCCCGCAAACTGGTCGCGGTCGCCGACAACAATACCCGAACATTCGGTGCCGAATGCAACCGAGCTCGATAACGGTCGCCGAAATTTGTTGGACAACTGAAGCGTTCTATTCCATTTGCGTCGAAATGAAGCGGGGAGAAGCCGCGCAATAGCGCGCGCATGCCGCCTGGGGTGGCAAGGCGGGCGTCATATTCGTATTCACCGGCTTCGCACCATGCATTCGCGGCGGCGTAATGACGCTCGACCTCGTCGTAGCTGATTGGCCAACCGGAATGGTCGATCCATGGTCGTGCTTCAAAGTCGATCGGATCGAACGGGACACACCGCCCGCCCCAAATCGACGTGGCCCCGCCCAGCACGCGCTGGCGGTATCTGTCGGGCGGGCTATGCAGTTTCTCGTCAACCACCTCTCCGGCATTCAGCGCCTGGGCTTGCTCGCTGGGTGATTCGCCGCCGGATTCCAGCAGCAGGATACTCTTTCCGGTCTTAGCCAGTTCCAAAGCCAGAACGATCCCGGCGGGGCCGCCGCCCAGGACGCAGATATTGGCGTGGACTACCGTCCCCCGGACGATATCGTCGGCACTTTGGATCATCGCCGGCCCTCCTTGACAGGGGGCCATGCCGCCGGCGTCAAGGCTCCGTCGCGCGGGGTCAGGGCGGCGTACACTGATCCAACGGCGCGTGCGAACGCGTCCATGGTGAACAGCCGTTCATACAAAGCGGCCCCTTCGTCCGAAAGGGCTGCGCCCAGGGCGGGATCGTTGACCAAGGTCAGGATTGCCGCCTCGATGCCAGGCTGATCGCCGGGTGTTACGAACAGGGCGGTGCGCCGGTCTTCCAGCACTTCCGGGATTGAACCCACCGGAGTGCAGATCACCGGCGTGCGGGAAGCCAGGGCTTCCAGGATGACAAGAGGCAGGCCTTCGTCATAGGCCGGCAGGATCAGCGCATTCGACGCCACCATTAGCGCCCGGGCGGCATCCTGGCTCATCCATCCGGTGAACCGGACCCGATCACCGATGCCTAGATCCGCGGCCATCGTTCGGTAGGTTTCGACAGGACCGCCGCCCGCCATCGTCAGTTCGATCCGGTGCGCACGCAGTCCGGCGAAGGCCCGTAACAGATCGGATACGCCCTTGCGTTCCAGCAGGTTGCCGACGAACAGCAACCGGAACGGGGCGTCGGGTTGGGGCGTGCGAGGGGCGGCGACAGTCGCCGGCACGCCGTTATAAATGATGCTGATCCTGTTGGATTTGACGTCGAACGTGTCCATCACCCAGCGCTGCCAGACCTCGCCCAGCACGACGCATTGATCGGCACCGCGGAACATCCAGCGCAGCAGGCCGCGCCCCGCGCCGCCCATGGAGCGATGAAACTGGACGATCTGTGCGGCGTGCAGATGTAGCAGGACCCGGCCTCCGACGAGTTTCGTGGCCGCGAGCAGTACGGCCTTTCGATAAACGCTGCCGCGTTCAGCAAGGTTCAGGTGAACCACCGCCAGACGGCCGCGCGCCGCTTCCAGGAATATCCGACCCACCGCGGCTGCCAGAAAGAAAGGAGACAATGCGAGATGGCCGCCGCCGCGCGATTCCAGCCGCTTCAGATCGAAGCGACCCGAGGGGTCATGTCCCAGCGACGCCAGATAGGCCATGATGCTGCCCATGCCGCCGCCGACCTGCCCATAGGGGCACGCGAGAAACACCGTGCGACGCGCGCTCATAACGGGGCTAGCTCCTGCTTCATTCGGTCGTCTCGAAGAACGGCCGCGATCATTTGGTCTGGCGGGGTTTGATGCAGCCAGAGCGCCGATTGCGCGGCACCGCAGTCAATCCGGATGTCCTGACGGAACAGGGCGGCCAAAGATGGCGTGACTGCCTCGGTCCACGGCGCTTTGATCGCCTTCGCCGCGATACGTCTGAACGGCGCGATTATCTTGGTTTCGATTTTCATGCTGCGGGCCGGGACACGTCGGATCGGCGTTGCGCACAAGGCGGTGCCGAATGCCATCAGGAACTGGTTCCAAGTCAGTTCGGCCGAACTGGAAACGTTGAATATCCGCCCTGAAATTTCTGGTGCGTCCAAGGCGGACACGATCGCCCCGACGACGTCGTCGATAAAGGCAAGGTTGCAGCCGCCATCGCCGCCGGCCCCCAGGTCACCCAGGCGCCCGGCCTGAAGCAAGCGGGCCAGGCGGGTCGTCCACTGCGCACTGCCTGGGCCGAACACGCATGTCGGCCGCAGAATAGCAGCATCCCCACCATCACGGACGTATCGCCCGACGATATCCTCGCATTCGATCTTCGCCCGGCCATAACCACTGACTGGGTCAACCGGAGGGTGACTTTCGGTGATCGTTCCGGTTGCGGCGCCATAAACCGCCATGCTGCTGAGATGAATAATCCGGCGGGGGGGGATAGACCGAGCGGCATCGCACAACACCTGGGTTGCACGTACCATGGCCTGGTCGTTCCCGGCGATGCAGTTGATCACGCAATCGGCGTCACGCAGCGCGCCAAGAATGGAGGCAGGGTCGGTCGCGTCCACTGAAACGGCCGACCGGCGCGACGCGGCCACTGGCCGATAGATCGGGCTATATGTTAAGGCAGCGGTGACGCGCGAGCCTATGAAACCTGATGCACCAAGGATCAGCACCGGCTTGCGTGAATAATCGATCGAATCGGGCATGACCTATCCGGGTGCTGATGTCGTGAATACTGGCTGCCTGACAGGCAGTTGAAGCAGTAACGGTTGCTCGATCAACATGTGGGTGGTTTGCCCAATGATCTCGCTGATAACAAAATGAATATAGTGGGGGCGCCGAGCGTCGCCCAATCAAACGCTATCGACCGCGCGCACGATACGAAGAGCGGAGGGGCAACGCATTCATCTGGATGAAAGAATGCCTTGTCCGCCGCCAATCGTCATCGCGGCAGGTGTCGCCAGGGGGTTATTCTGGCGACACCCCAGCATCAGGCCGGAACCACGAGAACCGAGGATGACGGGCCGCCGATGGACCGCATTTCGGGCACGGACGCCAGAACGGTCAGCCCGGTATCCATCTCCAGTGCCTCCGGTCGCAGGTAGATCGCCCGGAAGAAGTGCGACATCAGGATCGACCCGATCGACAGCAACAGACTGACTACGATTCCGGCCAGCAGGATTAGGCGACGGGTCGGCTGCGGCAATGCAGGCACATTCGGCGGCTGAATCACCCGCACGGAAGATTCGCGGTGGGCTTCAACCGATTCTATGGTCTGCCGCTCATCAAGGATTTTCGTTACCGCCTTGTAGTTGTCTTCCAGGACCAGCCGTTTCCGCTCCAGTTGATGCAGTTGCGATTCGTCGGCGTCGAGCCTGTCGATGACTTTATTCAACTCTGTCAGTTGCGCCGCGATGGCATCATGCCCCGCCAGGCTGGCGCGCAAATCGGCCTCGGTTTTGTTGCGATCCGCCTGCACGCCATAGGCCTGCGTAGCCTGCATACGGGCGATGTCGGTCTCGCGCTCCATCGCCTGGCGGCGTGCCTCATCGACCGCTGGGGACCCCCGATACCGGCCTTGGGCCTCCTCCTCGCGTTGACGGTAAGCCTGCACCATGCCTTGCAACGCGGCGGATGCGTTCGGTACGCCCTTCTTCGTGCCGGCCACCTGGCCAAGCTGCTGGTTCAGCTGCGTCAGTTTCGCCGATTGTTCGGCAATCATTGCCTCGGATTTGGTCAGCGCCGTTTCCAGATCACCCTGCTGCTTCAGCAGAATCGCTCGGCGTTCCGAAAAATTGCTGATGTCATGTTGCTGTTTGAATGTTTGCAGCGCGGTATCGGCGTCAGACAATTGCTTGCTGACGACATCCTGCTGAGCCTGGACAAGCGGAGCCTGCACATCACCGTACAGCTTGCTTCTTAGAACAAGATATTGAGATTCCAAAATACGCAGCGCGTCAGCGGACACGTTTGGGTTCGGGTTGGTGAAATCCAGTCCGATCACGCTTGATTTTTTGTCGACCGTAATGGTCAGGTTTCTTGCAAAAATCTCGACGGCCCGCGTCATTGGATCGGCGGACTCCGGCACGGTTGCCTTCTCGGTCATGCCCACAGAGTCAGTGAGGAACTGTCGAACGTCCTGCAACCACTTGGCGACCGGGCCAGGCTTTTCCAGAAGTTTAGGATACATCTTGTCGATGCCGATTTCGCGGATCACCGTCCGGTGCAGATCGTCACTGCCCAGGATGCTGGCCTCCGTGCGTAAAACCTGTTCGGCGTCGACCCCGCCGCTGTTCATGAATTGCTGTCCGGCAGCCGGCCGAAACGCATGCTCCGTCCCCATCAGCACCAGAAGGCTGGACTTGGCCTTGTAGTCCGGCTGAATTTGGACGGCGATGACGACGCACAGTGCCATGATGCAGAAGAAGATCAGTGCGATCCTGGCCTTTTGCGAAAATGCCGTCAGAAACAGATCCCGCATCACAAGGCGTGGCGGAAGCGCGAGTGTTCCGTTCATGATGTAAATCCTGCCAGGTTGGCGTTACATGGGCAAAGACCGGGGCGACCAGTGAATCGCCGCGTGCTGGTCAGTGTTCGGCGCGGCAAGGACGCCGCCGGGGCGGCGGTCGGGAAGCCTGTCATCGGGATCGGAAAGACCACGAAGCCGCTCGCCCCTAGATTCAAGACCATCAGCAACCAGAAGTTCTCGATGCCGGTTGTGCCGGCGCCCAACCCGGCGCCGCGGAAATCCCCTGAATCAAGCTGCAACTCCCGCCGGGTCGCCTCGCCGGTCTGAAGCGGCATCAGGTGCGTTTGTGTTATACTCTCACCGCCCGAAATGATGATGCCCAAAATGCAAAAGGCAACGATCCACGAGCCGACCGCCCGATTTTGCCGGTCGGTCCCAGGTTCCAGGGCGACCGCGAGCATCCCTGCCGCCAGATAGATCCCCGGATGCTGCTTGATAAGGAGGCTCCCGCCCGGAGTGGAATAGTCGATGCCCGACACCTCAAGAGGATTGCCCGAAAATGCGACCTCCAGACGAACCGCGACAAGACCCGGCACGAAAGCCGCGCTGTGGATACGCTTGTGACCTACTTTCTGCCGGTTAGCGGACGGCCGCACCGTCGCCAGAATTCGAGGCGCCCTCATAACCGATTGCTCAACTGATCTTCCACGACCGCCCGACTGAATCCGACCATTGCAGTCACGTAGCGTTTTGTCAGGCGGGAAGGCTCCTGAAAGACGCGCCATAGCCACTCCAGTCCAACCGCCTGCCACCGTGGGGAGGCGCGCTTGACCAGGCCCAATTCGATTTTGACCGCCTGGCCGACACAGAACGCCCAGCAAGGTGGCAGCAGCGCCCGGTGCGTATCGACGAAGACCTCGCTGCGCGGTGCGCCGACCGCCATGATAAGGATCGTTGTGCCGTGCTGGCGGATCGCTTCAGCCAAGCGGGCACAATAGCCGACGTCGCGTTCAAACCCGAAGGGCGGAATCGCCATATCGCAGACGGCCCCTGTGCGTGTCGCCCAATCGCGGACAGCGCTTAGAGTCTGCTCGGAATCCACCACGAAAAACAGCCGCTGCCAGGATGGGAATGGAGCCATCCGCATCAGTTCGGATGTGATTTCGCAGCCGGTGACGCGCTCGACGGGAAGGCCGCACCACCGAGCATAGGCCTGAACAGGCCACCCGTCACAGACGATGCGCGCCGCGCTGGCATAGGCGCGGGACAGCGCAGGTGATCGCCGCATCATCGCGATGTGATCGATGTTGGGCGTGACAACCAGCGAAACCTCCGCCGGGCGCGGTCCGTGAACGGCGTCACGCGCGATCTGCCGAGCGGAGTCGAGGCTAAGTGTCAGGCCGAATGGACGGGCAATCCGCATGGTCAGGCCACCCAGACCCTGTTTGGCACCAGCGCCTTGAAAACCCCGATGTACCGCAAGGCGCAGGCGGCATAGCTGAAATCAGCCGATCGTTGACGCAGCGTCTCCGCCGGAAAGCGCGTCCGCAGGCTTGCCACCTCATCCATCGCGGCAGCCAGTTGTTCTGGATTGCGCGGTTCGACAAGCAGCCCGTACTGGCCGTTGTTCAGTATTTCCGCCGGTCCATGTTCGCAGCGGGTGGAAACGACCGGCGTTCCGCAGCCCATTGCCTCGACCAGGACGTTGCCAAACCCCTCGCAACGTGAACTCAGGACAAAGGCATCGGCCTGACGGATATAGGGCAGGACGTTGGCCTGGAAACCGGCGAAATCGACGGCGTCGGCCACACCCAATGACACCGCCAGCGCCCGAAGGCGTTCCTCCAGCGGTCCACTGCCCCAAATGATCAGGCGGCTGTTCACATGACGCCGATGCAGCGCCAGCGCCCGCAACAGGGTATCATGATCCTTTTGCGGAACAAGGCGCCCGGCCGCGGCGAACACCGGCTGTTCCGGCTGATGAAACCAGCGGTGATAGACGATCTCTGCGCTGCGCACCGGAAAGTCCGGACCGACCACTGGATTGTGGATGGTCAGGACCCGTTCCCGCGGAATTCGGGCCAGGGCTTCGATTTCCCGGGCGACGCCGCTGGACACAGCAACCGCCCGGCTTATGAGCGGCGATAATATACGATAGAACAGCGCTATGTGGCGATACAGCC